>NZ_CP032685.1:1095348-1460465 GCF_003627795.1 Rhizobium sp. CCGE531
CACGCCGACTGCCGGCTGGGCGCAGGCGATGAAATATTACGCGACCACTTTGGGGCGCAAAGAGTATGCGCTAGACATCGGCGTCGTCCTCGGGGGCGACGGCTCAGTCGCCTCAAACGGCTTCTGGGCTGCACTAAGTGCCGCAACGACGCAAGCATTGCCGATGCTGTTTTTCATCGAAGACAATGGCTTTGGCATCTCGGTTCCTTCAACTGTGCAGACCCCAGGCGGAAATATCGCGGCCAATCTCGCCAGCTGGAAAAACCTCACAATATTCGATGGCGACGGCTGCGACCCAGCCGAGGCTGCACATCTCGTACGGGATGCGGTCTCCTTCGTTCGCGAAGAGCGCAAGCCCGCTCTCTTGCGGCTGACGGTTCCGCGGCTCGAGGGCCACAGTTTTCAGGACACGCAGACCTACAAGAGCGAGGAAACCGTGAGGCGCGAATGGGAACGCGATCCCCTCCCGCGCCTCAAGGATTTTCTCGTCCCCACCGTGATGACGATTGGGGAATGGACCGCCAGTGAGATCGAGGCTCGCGATACGGCCGAAAGCGCCCGCGCAACCGCCGAGGCACGGCCGGTTGCGGACCCCTCCTCGGTGACCCGCCATGTGTTCTTCGACGGCGACATGCAGACGATGGGCGGCCAGCATCCCAGCGGATATGTGCCTCCGGCGACAACGGATGAGCCTGAGACCTCCGGCCCGCGCATCAACATGGTCACCGCCATCCGCAGAACGCTCGAGCACGAGATGTCGATCAATCAGCGCGTCGTCATGTTCGGCGAGGATATCGGCCCCAAGGGCGGTGTCCATGCCGTGACCCTTGGAATGCAGGAAAAATTCGGCGGCGAGCGGGTTTTCGATACCTCGTTGTCCGAAGAGGGGATCATCGGCCGCGCCGTCGGCATGGCGCTCGCCGGGCTCGTGCCCATCCCCGAAATCCAGTTCCGGAAATATGCCGAGCCGGCCACCGAACAGCTGAACGACTGCGGCACCATCCGCTGGCGCACCAACAACCGGTTTGCCGCCCCCGTCGTGGTGCGCATGCCCGGCGGCTTCTTCAAATGCGGAGATCCCTGGCACAGCCAGACCAATGAAGTGGCCTTCGTCCATCAACCCGGCTGGAAGGTCGCCGTTCCCTCGAATGCTAGGGATGCCGTCGGCTTGTTGCGCACGTCGATCCGCGGCAACGATCCGGTCATCTTCTTCGAACACAGGGCCATGCTCGATCATGCATGGGCGCGCCGCGCCTACCCCGGCGACGATTTTGTGCTGCCCTTCGGTAAGGCAAAGCTGACACGGGCCGGCAGCGATATCACCATCATTACCTGGGGCGCCATGGTGCACCGCTGCGAGGAAGCAGCCGAGGGCATCTCCGCCGATGTCATCGATCTCCGCACGCTGATGCCCTGGGATCAGGGGGCTGTGCTTGCCTCGGTCACCAAGACGCACCGCTGCCTCATCGTCCATGAGGATCTCGAAGCCGCGGGCTTTGGGGCCGAGATTGCTGCTGTCATCGCAGACAAGGCATTCATGGATCTCGATGCCCCGGTCTCCCGCCTGACCATGCCCGATATCCCGAGCCCGCATAACCCCATCCTATTGGAATGGGCCGTGCCTTCGACGGAACGGATCGCCAAGCGCATCGCCGAAATCCTGGAGTTCTAGGGATGACGAATACCGTCGAGATCACGGCTCCGATCGAGCAGGAAGGCACGAAGGCAGTCGTCCGCAACTGGCTGAAGCGCATCGGCGATCATGTCAGGGAAGGCGATGCGCTCGTCGAACTGGAAACAGACAAGGTGACCCAGGAGATCGCGGCGCCTTGCGACGGTATCTTGAGCGAAATCTCCATGACGGATGGCGATGACGCGGCACCGGGGGCGATCCTGGGACGAATGAGCGTCGACGCGATTAGCATTGCAACGGAACAGACTGCTGCTCCGCTGCCGATGCGGCCGGCCTCGACCGTGGCCGCCTCCAGCTATTACTCGCCTGCCGTTCGCAGGGCCGCCGAAGAATACGAGATCGATCCCGCCTCCCTGAAAGGCAGCGGCAAGGGCGGTCGCGTCACGCGCGCCGATATGGATCACGCGCTGGAAGCCAGCAAGTCCCATCCAGCCGCTCCGGTATCGCAACATGTCGCGGTCGAGCAACCTTTCCCGGCGACTCCCGTAGACGGCAAATCACGGACGGTGCCCCATTCGGCGATGCGGCTTGCGATCGCAAGGCACATGGCCGAATCCCTTGCGACGGCGCCTCAAGTCACCGCGGTTTTTGAAGCGGATTTCACGGCGATCATGCGCCATCGCGAGCGCCACAAGGACCGCATGAAGGCCGAAGGCGTAAACCTGTCCTATACCGCCTACTTCGTGGCGGCCTCCGTCGCGGCCATGAAGGTGGCGCCGGAGGTCAACAGCCAGTGGCACGATGACAGTCTCGAGATATTCGAGGACGTCAATATCGGCGTCGGCATCGCATTGGGCGACAAAGGCCTGGTCGCGCCGGTGATCCGGCAGGCGCAGGATCTTCCGCTTGAAACGATTGCCGCCCGCCTCCAGGATCTGACGAACAGGGCGCGATCCAATGCGCTTAAGGGCGACCAGCTCAAGGGTGGAACCTTCACGATCTCAAATCACGGGGTTTCCGGCTCGCTGCTGGCATCGCCCATCATCATCAACCAGCCGCAATCGGCGATACTCGGCGTCGGCAAGCTGGAAAAGCGTGTCGTCGTGCGGGAGGTCGATGGCGTCGATACCATCCAGATCCGCCCGATGGCCTATGTCTCGCTGACGATTGACCACCGCTCCCTGGACGGCCACCAGACGAATACGTGGTTGACGGAATTCGTGCGGGTCCTGCAGGATTGGCCTCAATAGGTGAACGGAGGAACCAATGAACAAGACGACGTTTTTCGATAGTCTTTCGGAGCAGAAGCCCGATCCGCTGCTGGAATTGATTGCCAAGTTCGCTGCCGATCCGAGACCCGGAAAGATCGATCTCGGCGTCGGCGTCTATCGCGATGAAACGGGCCGCACCCCGGTCATGAAGGCCGTCAAGGCGGCCGAGCATTACCTTTGGGAAACGCAAGGATCCAAATCCTATATCGGCCCGGAGGGAGACCCTGCTTTCCTGCGGACGCTGGCTCTCGAAACCTTCGGCGAGCGCCATGGCGGCAGGCGGCTCGCCGGAATTCAGACGCCGGGCGGCACCGGCGCCCTGCGCCTGGCTGCGGAATTGCTTGCGCGCGACAAGCGGCGGAAGATCTGGATCGGCACACCGACATGGGTCAACCATCAGGCGATCTTTGCCGCAGTCGGCCTTCAGGCCGAAACCTATCGTTTCTTTGATATCAGCAAGCAGGCCGTTCTCATCGACGACATGCTGACAGCCCTGCGGAACGCCGCACCCGGTGACGCGGTGCTGCTGCAAACGAGCTGCCACAATCCCACGGGCGCGGCTCTCTCACCGCAGAATTGGCGGGATATTGCCGACATCATCGCTGCCAAGGGATTGCTGCCCCTCTTCGACAACGCCTATCAGGGTCTAGGGCGCGGCCGGGTCGAAGATGCGGCCGGCATGATGGCGGTCATCGAAGCGGTCGGCGAAGCCATGGTTGCGGTATCCTGCTCCAAATCCTTTTCGCTCTATCGGGAGCGCACCGGCGCGGTCTATCTGTTCGCGGATCAGCAGGCATCGTTGAACAAGGGTATAGGCAATCTCGCGGGCTATGCCCGCACGAGCTACTCCATGCCGCCCGCGCACGGAGCGGCCATCGTTGCGACAATCCTCCAGGAGCCGTCCCGCCGCCAGCTCTGGGTGGATGAATTGAGCGACATGCGCATCCGCATGACGGAAATCCGCCGGGCGGCCGCAGAGGCCTTTAGTCGATTTCTTCCGGGGCTCGCCAATATGAACGCCCAGGAAGGCATGTTCTCCCTGCTGCCGATCTCTCCCGAAAATGTCCTGAAGCTCCGGGCCGAACATGGCATCTACATGCCGGACTCCGGAAGAATCAATGTTGCGGGCATGCGGGTCGAGGACGTCGCGTCCGTAGCCGAATGCATCGGCCCCTATCTGGCTTGAAAACGGGCCGAAGCAGTCAAGCGTTTCACAGAACCGCTAAACCGCTCTATCTTTGTTGTCTCGCAATTCCGGACGGAAAACCGCTGCGCACTTTTCCTGGAATTGCTTTAGCCGGCGACGATCTCTTCGAGCGCCATCGCCGCGCCCAGCAGCCGTTCATCCTGGTTCTTCGGAGCTGACAGCAAGAAGCCGACCGGCATGCCTGCTTCACCCGTGCCGCAAGGCAGAGATACGCCGCACCAATCAAGGAAGTTGCCGATCAAGGTATTGCGCAGCGTCCTGCCATTCACCTTCGCGAACAGCTCGTCATCGGTTTCCAGCGGCGTAAGCGCGGGCGCGACATGGGCGACCGTCGGACAGGCGATGAATTCGTTCGGCCCAAGCGATGCATCAACCTCCCTGATCAACTGCTCGCGCACCTTGAGCGTCTCCAGGTAACCGACCAGGGTGATCTTTTCGCCCAGGCGCGTGCGCGCCACGACACGCCGATCCATGGCGTCGGCCTCCGGTCCCGCCAGCCGGCGGTGATGCAGCGCGAAGGCTTCGGCGGTTGCCAGCGGCCCATTCTCGGCCATCACGTCGAACAGCTTTTCGAAGGCCGGAAACGCAGCCCGTCGTATCTTGACGCCAGCGGCACTCAAGCGCGCGAGTGTCGCCTCGAAAGAGGCAACGACACCGTCCTCGGCATTGTCCATGACGACATTCATCGGCACGACGATGGAAAGCCCAGCGGGGTCAGCAGGCTCGGCCTCGGGCACGAAACGACCGCGCATCGCGGCATCGACCCAGATGGCATCCTGAACGCTGCGGCATAGGGGCCCAAGCGAGTCGAGGCTGCTCGCCAGCGGAAAGACGCCGGCCATGCTGTAACGGCCGCGGCTTGCCTTGTAACCGACAAGGCCGTTGAAGGCTGAGGGTATGCGCACCGAGCCGCCTGTATCCGTGCCGATCGAAACCGGCACCAGACCGGCCGCGACGGCGACAGCAGAACCGGAAGACGAACCGCCCGGGATCCGCGCGACGTCCGGGGCCAGGGGATTGAGCGGCGTGCCGTAGTGCGGATTGAGGCCGAGGCCGGAAAAGGCGAATTCGCTCATATTGACCCGGCCGACGGCAATCATGCCCGCCGCCTTCAGCGCCTTGACGACATCGGCATCATCCTGGGCGGGCTCTGCATCCGCAAGCACGACCGACCCGGCGGTCGTCGGCAAGCCGGCGATTGCGAACAGATCCTTCCAGGCGACGGGAATGCCATCCAGCAGCCCGCGCGAACGCCCTTCCCGCAACCGTCTGGACGAAGCAGCCGCCTCCTCTTTCGCACGCGCCTCCAGCAGCCCTATGAAGATCGCCTGGTCCTTATGGGTCAGGATCGCATCCAGGCTCTCCTCGATCAGCGCAACCGGATCGAGGCTGCCGGACTGGATCAGCACCGACAATTGCGCGATCGATTTGCCGAGATGTGCCTGTGTCATTGACCTGCTCTCCTTAGCCGCCGACAAGCTGCATCCAGCGGCGCACCAGATAATTGTGTTCATCCATTGTCGTATTCCAGACGGCAATGCAATTGGCACGCTGCCAATAGGAGCCGCCGCTGCGGTGTCGAAATATGGGAGCCCTGTCGCGCGATGACGCCACATGGATCGACTGCGCCGAACCGTCATTGGACGAGCACGGGCTGCATGCAGCGCGCATCCGTCACCTTTATGTCGGCTTGACCGACACCGACGCCAAGAAGCCCGAGCAGATTGTAGAGGAGCTGATCGACAGGAGCGGTGACGGCAGACAGCGTATCGGCGACGGCTCCCAGCACCGCGCTCGGCGTGCCAAGGGTCAGGATGAGCACCTGGATGCTGATGTTGGCATTTTTCAAAAGTGATTGGACGGCCGATGTCAGGACAGTGCTGGTTGAAACGGTCTTGACGGTGCCGGCGGAAATTTCCGAGGGCTGAAAGGTCACGCGCGTCGGGCTCATATTGGCAATGTCGACCTGTGCGCTTGCGATCACCTTCAGAAGCAGGGAATCGACGATTGCCGCTGGAGTAACCCGTGGCTTGGAACCGAAATTCACGAAGGCCGAAGTATCGACGTCTCCAAGCGCGATCTCCGCCACGCCGGGCACGGCATCGATCCCGACGACGGCGTTCGGCATGCTGCCGCCAACGCAGCTTATCGAAGCAAGCTTGGCCTCCGCGGGCGCGATTTCGACATAGAGCGGCACCCTGATCTTCAATCCCGCAATCAGAGACAGACCGGTGACCGAAACTTCGATTGCCGCGCGGACCTGCGGCGTGCGAACGATGGTACCCGGCGCGCCCACGGCAGCGGCCGGTGTTTGTTGTGCGATCTCCCCGATCGCCAGCGTCATCTTCGTCGTCGCAAGACCGGGCACCGTGGCCCCGAGATCGAGGGCGATCTGCCTCTGTTGATTGGCTGCCATCGCGGTCGCGGAGATCAGGTCCATCACGCTGATCGTGGAGGTCAGGTTGGGCGCGGTTCCGACGACATCCGTATCCAGAGGACCGAGGTTCACAATATCCTGCAGCTTGACGGTCAACTTCGTGGTCCCCAGCGTCTTGCCCAGATTGTTGATGATGGTCACGACCGCAGGTGAAAGATTGGACGATTTGCCGAGCGCGCCGAGAATCTTGTCATAGGTGACATCGGTCGCCAGGAGCTGATTGTAGCTTACCCCCGTCAGCTTGAGATCCGTCGCCAACAGATTGAGGAAGCTCAGGAGGTTTACCTTCGCGCTGATGAGCGACTGATAGTCAACCAGATTGAGAGAGATCTGCGTTCCAAGGAGAGAACCCAGGAGCTTATTTAGAATGCCGCCGTTAAGACTGGCCAGCCGGGACCCGACAGAAAAAGCCGCCAGCCGCTCGCTGGAAGCAGTGCCCGTGGCGCTCAAGGTCGGCGGGTCGGCAAAAGCGGAGGCAAAAGGCATGACCGCCTTCTGGGTAAGCGTAACCCTCACTGAATCGGACGGGGAAGTCCCCAAGGTGAAGCGGTTTTCAGGTGCCACGGATGTGTCCGCCTTGTAGGACCCTAGAACCATATTGCCCAAGGTTTCATATTGGCCTGAAGTGGCTGCCGTAGCCGTAATCTGCCCGCTGGTCGTTATATAGCCGCTGCCCGATGCGACAGCGACCGTCGTACCGTTGCTCTGAAGATTGGTCAGGAGCGCGCTCCGGGCATTTGCGATATCGGCGGCAGCCGTGATCGCGCCGATATCGCTCAGCTGCTGCAGGCGCCGCTGCTGCAGCGTCATCATGCCGTAATCGATACCGAGGCCAAGGCAGTAGAGGATCAAGGGAGAGACAAGCGCGGTGGTCACCGCGACGTTTCCCCGCTTGTCTCTCAGAGAGGCGATCCGCCCGAGAAGCCCTTTCATCAAAGGCCTCCCAGCCGGATGGTCGAATAGCGGCGGATGGTGGAATCCGGCATCGCGAAAGTATAAAGGTTCCAGATCGGAAGATCGGATGCGTCGTAGGCGGCGCTCACGGTGAACTGGCTGGCGTTGGCCGGGTCCGTCGCGACGGTAACCGTCAGCTTGCTCTTGTTGATGAAGGCATCGTTGATCGTCGAGCGGGTGACAAAGTCCTGAACCAGCTGGCTTCGCTCATCGGACGACAATCCGGCGATCGCGGTACGCGCGGCATCGGCTGTCAGCTGCTGCAGGGAATGGGCTGCAGTGAGATAGATGCCGAAAGCAACCAGCGTCAGAAGCAGTAGGAAAAAAAGCGGCGCGATTAACGCGAATTCGACCGCTGCGGCCCCCTCTTTGTCCCTGCCGAAATGAGAAACACGATACATGGTCCTGTCTCCTTCAATCGGCCGCCATCTATGCGATGACGGTCGAGGAGACACTAGACTTTGGGCGTTAATTTTATATTTCTAAATAAGATATTTTCTAATATTATTACATCTTGAATATATTAGATACTTGATAAAATTCGCATTACTTCTTGATCGCCGCCACAAGTCATTCCCGAAGAACAGAGCCGTTGCCTTATCCTGGTCCCGTAACCCCTGGTTACGGCATCCGCCGCAATTTGCGATGACGGATGGGGTCATTTCTGCCCGCCCTGTTTGCGCAGCGAAACCTGCCGCAGTAACCCGCGCGGCGACGATCTACTTTTTCTTCGGCGCCAGTTCCCAGCCGCCTTGCAGGTTTTTTATAAAGCGGCGGTTTCCTTTGTAATAGGTCACGGCACCTGTCCGATCCACCTTGATCGACGTCGGCAGCGATTGCGTGACCGCCTTCAGCCGCTCGACCATGTCAAACGCTTCCTGTCTTTTTCCAGCGCGGATCAGCGCCATCAGCTTGGACTCTTGTTTCATCCTCTATACTCCCGTTGATGGAGGACTAGGGGTCGGCGGAGTGTGTGGTCCGTCAGTTGCTTTTTCATATGGATCGACCCGCTTGGCGTTGCATGAGCAGCGAACGCAGTGCCACGACCACCACGCAAACGCTGGAGACAAGAAAGATTGCGCCGGACATGGCGTAAATCGTTGGCGAAGCGCCGGCATTCATCTTGCCGAACAACACCACCGGCAACGTGTTTTGGCGACCGGCCAGGTAGAAGGCGCGCGTAAACTCGTTGAAGGACAGCAGGAACGAAAAGATGAAGGCGCTGACGAGACCCGGGCGGATCAAAGGCAGGGTAATATCCAGGAATTGCCGGAGGCGGCTCGCACCAAGATCGTCCGCCGCCATCAGATAGGTCCGCTTGACGGCGGCAAAGCTTGTCAGGATGACGATGAAGGCAAAAGGCATTGCCCACAGCAGATGGCCGGCAATGACCGTCAAGGCCGAAGCCTTCACGCCGGCGCGGCTGAGAACGGTCGATAGCGCCAGTCCCTGGATGACGCCCGGCACGAACATCGGCAGAAGCACCGTCAGGAACCACAGGCTGCGGCCGCGGTGCAACTCGCGATATGCCAGCGCCGCGCCGAGCGACAGCAAGGTCGCTATGATAGCCGTCGCAAGCGCGATGACGATCGATTGGCCGAGCGCGGCAACGAGGGCGCTTTCCGCTCCGAGCGCGAGATACCATTTCAGCGTGATGTCGGAAAAATGCGGCAGGCCCGGCTGCAGCGCCGGATTGAACGAGACGCCGAGCAGATAGAGCGGCGGCGCATAGATCACGGCGAGACCGATAACGGTCAGCGTCCAGATGACGATGCGCGGTGTCGTTCCCTCCCTGACGATCATTGGCCACGCTCCTCGAACAACGAGGAGAGGCCGAATATGGCGTCTCCTATCAGCACCAGCCCGAAGACGATGACGAGCATCAGTGTCGAGATCGCAAAGGCGAGTGGGAAATTGGCGACGCGCATGACGTCGTTGATCATCACGGACACGATCGATGCACCGGCGCCGCCGAGCATCTGCACTTCGGTCGACGAACCGGCGACCATGACGAAGACAAACAGGAACCCAGCGAAAACGCCTGAATAGGTCAGCGGCAGCAGCACGGTGCGCGCCATCGTCCAGAAGCCTGCGCCGAGATCGCGCGACGCCGCCAGGGCGATCGGATCGACGCGGCGCATCGACAGCAGCACGGGGAAGGTGGCGAACGGCAGATAGGAGGCGACAAGCCCGACGATGACGGCAAAATCGCTGAACAGCAGCCAGTCGAGCGGCGCGTCGGTAATGCCGGCCTGTTGAAGCAGCGTGTTGATGACGCCGGTGCGGCCAAGCAGCAGCCGCCAGGAAAAGGAGCGGATGAGATAGGATGTGAAAAATGGAATGGTAAGGAGAGCCGCGAGCAAAACCGATAGCCGGCGCCCGGCAAGAAAATACATCGCATAAGCGGTGGGATAGGCGATGACGAGGCAAATGCTGGCGGTCAGAAACGCCTTGCCGAGCGTCGACAGAAATACGCTCCAGCGTCCCGCTTCCAGAACGGCGCCATAGGCGGCGACGCTGAATTCCGGCTTGATCCAATAGGTCGCCGAGTCCCAGGCGCAGAAGCTCCAGACCACGACCAAAACGAGCGGCGCAAGGCCGAGCGCAAGGATCACCGCAAGCGGAGCAGCCAGCAATAGAACTGATGTCTTCATAGTCTAGTTCCGCTTCTGTCGGCGTTGATCCCATCGGTTCGGGGCCGGCCTGTCCTTGGACAGATGAGCCAGCCCCGGTCCATCGCGTTACATCAGGCGTTGCGCAGCTTCTGCCACCACTCCTCGTAGAGTTGGAAATTGTCCGGGCGGCAATTCTGCCAGTAGACCTTTCCAGAGAACTTGGCCTTCACATGGTCGGCGAGCTTGGCAACGTCGTCGGCCTTGTATTCGTCGGGATGGGCCTTGGCGTAGGCGAGATTGTTGTCGGTCGGCACGAGATAGCCGCGCGCCTTGCCCAGCTCGCAGCCATAGAGGCCGCCAAGCAATGCATCGACGAATTTATGGGCGGCCTCGGCCTTGCCACGCTCCGCGGCACCCTTGAGCAATACCGTGTTGTTGCCCCAGCCTTCATAGCCTTCGACGGGTGCGGCATATTCCACCTGAAGCCCGCGCTTGCGGCCTTCATAGACGATCGGCTCCCAGCCGGTCATGGCGTCGACTTCTTCGTTCGCCACCAGCTGGACGCCCTGCTCCCAGCCATTCCAGAAGGTCCGGAACTGCCCGTCCTTCTTGTGCTTGATCAGGAATTCCATGACGAGGCCGAGTTCGGATTCCGTCAGGTTGCCCGGCTCCTTGATCGGCTTGTTTTCGGCTTCCTTCAGATAGATGGCCGTGAAGATGGCGCTGTTGATCCAGGCGTCCTCCATCGCAACCCGGCCCTTGAGCTTCGGATCGAAAATGACGCCGTAGCTGTCGACTTTACCAAGCTTGTCGGGACGGTAGATGATGGAGTCGGCGTTGACGACGGTCGGGATGCCGTATTGCTTGCCTTCATGGGTCAAGGTCGGGATATCCTTGGCCCATTGCCAGATGCCGGCGAAATTCGGGATCTTGGAAACGTCCCAGGGCGCGATCAGCCCCTGCTTGGCAAGCTCCTTTTCGGCGCCGCCCTGAAAGCCGCCGACATCGAAAAGATCGTTGGCATTACCGGCGGCAAGGCGTGCTACGACCGGGCCGACATCGTTGCCGTTGTCGGTGAATTCTGGCGAAACGCCACTCTGGCGCGCAAATTCCTGCCATTTGTCGCCGATGTCGAGCGTCGCCGTGGCCCAGAATGCAACCGTTGCGTCATCAGCCATGGCCCGCGTCGCCGCCAACCCACCAAAGGAGAGCGCGGCCGCGCCGGCACCCATCAGTTTGAGCATGTCACGGCGCTGCATGTTGCTCCTCAAAGCGGAGGAGGCGAGATCTCTATCTTTGTTCATCGCGTCATTCCCTTCCCTCATTTTTCGCTTGTTTCAGCCATTCGGGTTCTACTCATCGCCTGCAGCCAGGGCCGGTATTCCGGAACGATCGATCAAGAGCGCAGCACCCGGCTTCAGACGCACGCGCACGCTTTCGCCCGGCAAGGGCGGGGTCGCGTCCGCGCTGGTCGTCAGCACCACACGCTGGCTGTCGGCGAAAGCGAGCGTAACGTCATGGCTGAGTCCGCGATAGATACTTTCGACAACCTTAAGTTCAATTGTTTCGGCCGCCATCGCGCCAACCGGGACAAGCTCAATTCGGTCGGGGCGGATTGCGACAAGGGCGTCGGCCGGCGGCGCCACGCCGGAAAAAGTCACGCTCAGCCGTTGGCCAGCGATGATAGCGACGGCCGTTTCGCCAGAAATCGCAATGTTTTCAGGCTTCAGAAGCGTATCGATACCGACAAAGCGCGCAACGAAAGCATTGGCGGGCGCCTCGAAGAAGCGCGCCGGCACATCGGTCTGCTCGATCCGTCCCTTGTGCATGACAGCCATGCGGTCGGAAAGGCTGAGCGCCTCGTCCTGATTGTGGGTAACGAGAATGAAGGTCGCGCCGGTGCGCTTGTGGAGCCGCCCGAATTCGTCGCGCATCTGCTGGCGCAGCCGCTCGTCAAGTCCGGTCAAGGGTTCATCGAGCAGGAGGATGCCCGGCTCCATGACGAGCGCGCGGGCGAGCGCGACGCGCTGGCGCTGGCCGCCCGAAAGAAGATCGACGTCGCGATCGGCAAAGCCGGAGAGCTCGACGAGGTCAAGGGCATTCTCGACCTTGGTTTTCAGCCCGGCACCGGCAAGCCCACGCAATTTCAGCCCGTAGCCGACATTCTGCGCAACATTCATATGCGGAAAGAGCCCGAGCGACTGGAAAACGGTATTGACCGGCCGGCGATTGGCCGGAACGCCGGCCATATCCTTTCCGTCGAAAAGTACGCGGCCCGAAGTCGGCTTGTCGAAACCGCCGATCAGCTTCAACAGCGAACTCTTGCCGCAGCCGGACGAGCCGAGCAGCGTAAAGAACTCCCCCGCCCGGATATCGAGCGTCACGTCGTCGACAGCACGCATCGGCCCGAAGCTTCTGACGATATGGTCGAGACTGATCGCAATCGCCATATCAGACGCTTCTCCCATCGCATTCGCGGATGAGCAGCAGCCCCTCCCTGCTCACTTCAAGTTCCTGTCCGGCAACCACCAGCGATGTTGCAGTCGCCTCCTCGATGAGGAGCGGGCCGGCGATCTTCTCGGAAGCGGGCAGTTTCGTGCGCTCATAGACGGGGCAGGACACCCAACCAACCGCGCCGCCGAAATAGACCTTGCGATGTCCCTTGAAGGCCGCCTCCAGCGAACGACCGTCACGATCGAGTTTCGGGATGGCGATGACCGGGCCGTGGAGCACCGCCTCCAGATGGATCATCGTGATCTCGACCGGCGAACCGGGCAGGCGGAAAGTATAGGCACGCTCATGCGCCGCATGGAAACGTTCCGCAAAGCTTTCGGTGTCGTCGTCCATTTCGAACAGGGCGAATACGCCATGTTCCTGGCCGCGATACCGGGCTTCGACGCGGCAGACGTAGCGGATCTCGGCAGCGTCGCCCTTGGAGAAATATTTGACCGCATCCCGTTTCAGCTCGTCGAACCGGTGCTTGAGATTGCCGACGGCCTCCGATGTGAGAGGCGCAAACCAGGTGCTGCGGAAATCGGCCCGCGGCTCGGCAGCCAACATGCCCCAGGCCGAAAAGATGCCGGGATGCGGCGGCACTACCGTCATTTTCACCCCGAGGTCGCGCCCGAGGCCGGCGGCAAGCGCGGGACCGGCGCCGCCGGAAATGACGAAAGCGGCATCGCGCGGATCGTGCCCGCGCTGAACGGTCACAAGCTTCAGCGCATTGATCATCGAGGCATGGGCGATCTCGACGATGGCAAGTGCTGCATCCTCGACCGATAAGCCCATCGGCTTGGCAACCGTCGCAATCGCGACCGCCGCCTTGGATTTGTCGAGCTGCATCTGCCCGCCGGCAAAGCTCGCCGGATCGAAAATGCCGAGCGTCAGCAAGGCGTCGGAAAGGGTCGGTTTGTCTCCACCTCTGCCATAGCAGGCCGGGCCGGGCGTCGAGCCGGCGCTCTCCGGTCCGACGCAAAGCGCGCCGCGCTCGTCGATGCGGGCGATGGAACCGCCGCCGGCGCCGATCTCGACGATGTCGACCACAGGCACTTGCACCGGATAGCCGGGGGCGATGCGGGTATGCTCGAGCTTGTATTCACTGTCGAGCGTCGGGCGGCTGTCATGGATCAAGGAGCATTTTGCCGTCGTGCCGCCAACATCGAGCGACAGCACTTCCGATTCAGCCAGCACGGCGCCGATGCGCGCGGCACCCGCAACGCCGCCGGCCGGACCGGACTCGACAAGCGTCAGCGGGCTCATCTGCGCCTGATCGAAGGTGGAGATGCCGCCATTGGACTGCATCGCATAATAGGGGCAAGTGAGGTCGCGTTCCATCAGCGCGCTTTCGAGCCGGGCGAAATAACGCTTGATGATCGGCTGCACATAGGCGTTGAGCACCGCCGTATTGGAGCGCTCATATTCCCGCCATTGACGCGAAACCTCGTGGCTGGCGCAGACCGTCACATCAGGCAGCGCTTCCGCGAGCGCCTTGGCGCAGGCGATTTCGTGCTCGGGATTGACGTAGCTGTGGAGGAAGATCACGGCCACCGCCTCGACCTTGCGGGCGCGGCATTCTCGGATGATCGCCTCGATATCGCCAAGCTCTATGGGCGTCAGCACCCGGCCCTTAGCATCCATGCGCTCGCGCACCTCGAAGCGCAGGCTGCGCGGCACGAAGGGCTCGGGGCTTTTGAACTGGAGATTATAGAGATCGGGGCGATTGCCGCGGCCGATTTCCAATACGTCACGAAAACCGGCTGTTGTCACCAGCGCTGTCTTGACGCCCTTGCGCTCGGTGATCGCGTTGATGACGGTCGTTCCGCCATGGGCGAAGAAGATCACGTCGCGCGTCGAAAGCCCGTCCTTCTTTTCTGCAAGCTCGATCGCCGCAAGGACGCCTTCGGATTGATCGTGAACGGTCGTCAGGCTCTTGGCAGTGAAGATCTCGCCCGTGCGCTCATCATAACCGACGAGGTCGGTAAACGTACCGCCCACATCCGTCGCCAGTCTGATCATCCCGCCATCCTCTCTTCATATCCGTAGTGGCTGCGGGCCGCCTCGCGGGTGATGTAGCCGTCTTCGATATCGCGGCGAACATGCTCCGGCTCGCGAGCGCTGGGCTCGCCCCAACCGCCGCCGCCGCCGGTGATGATGCGCACGAGATCGCCGCTGTTCAGTCCGATATGCGGCTCGCGGCCGAAATTGTGGACCTTGCCGCCGTCCTCCACCTGCAGGAGATTGATGCTGCCGGGCTTGCCTCCTTCGATACCCCAGGGCGGCGTGTCCGTTCGCCCGAAGCTGCAATAGGCTGATACGTCGTCTCCAAGAATCTCATAATCGCGGATGACGCCGAAACCGCCGCGACGGCGACCGGCGCCCGATCCCCCCTCGACGTTCAGCGCATAACGGCGCACGAGCAGCGGAAAGCGCGCTTCGATGACCTCGACGGAATAATTGTAGGTATCGCCATCGGTCAGCGCGATCAGCGCATTGGCGCCGTCGCCGTCCTTGCTCGCCCCCCAGCCGCCATGCTGCGGCTCGATATGGATGAACGGCTCACCCATCGCATCCTTGCCGGCGATATAGACGACGCAAAGGCTGGTATAGGAACCGGCGGAGAAGCGCTCGGGCATCAGCGTGGCGAGGGCCTTCCAGACAAGCTCGGAGGCATGCACCGAGCCTTCGTAATACCAGCCCGTCGGAGAAGGCTTCTCCGCAGTGAAAACCGAGCCTGTCGGCGCGATGACGTTGAGCGGCCGGAACCAGCCCTCGTTGGAAGGGGCCTCCGGCGCCACCAGCGCCTTGAAGATGGTGCGAACGGCCGATTGCAGCGCACCCGCCGCACAATTGACCGGACCCGCAACCGCTGGCGGGCAGCCAGTGAAATCCGCCGTCAGCCGATCGCCGGCGATCGTGACCGCCACCTTGACCCTGATGGGGTCGGTGGTGACGCCGTCGCCGTCGATAATGTCCGTCGCTTCATAGACTCCGTCGGGCAGTGCGGCGATGGCGGCGCGCGCCTGCTTCTCGCTCATGGACAAGAGGCGATCGAATGCCGCCTCCACAACGTCGGTCCCGTATTTGCGGGCCAGTTCGGCCATGCGGCGGGCGGCAACGCGAACGGTCGCCACCTGTGCGGTGAGATCGCCGATCGCGACGTCAGGCAAACGGACATTCTCGCGGATGATGCGCAGGACTTCTCCGGAGAAGCGATCGCTGCGCACCACTTTCACGCCCGGCAAGCGCAACCCCTCCTGAAAGACGGAGGTGGCATTGGGTGCAAGCGAGCCCGGAACCGAGCCGCCGACATCAAGATAATGGGCAACGTTGATGGCATAGGCCAGAATCCGTCCTTCGAAGAAGATCGGCTTGACGATGGCGAAATCGCAGGCATGCGTGCCGCCGGAATAGGGGTCGTTCGTCAGGAGAATGTCGCCGTCTTCCAGATCATCGCCATAGAGCGCGATCAATGATTTGACCTGCGTGCCGAAGGTGCCGGTGAACAGCGTGATGCCATTCATCTGCGCCACGAGCTCTCCTTCAGGCGTCAGGAGACCGCAGGCAAAATCAAGCACCTCATAGATGACCGGGCTCATCGAGGTCCTGGCCATGACCACGCCCATCTCGTCGACGGTGGCTGCCAGCTTGCCCTCGATAATCTCCTGCGTCACCGGATCGACGACGACCACGAATCTACCCCGCATTATAATATTCGCACGAGTGCAGATTAGGTGTTTTTTCGTCCATCGAAAGCCTTCCCGATGGGTGGGCGCATATGCCGAAACCTACCCGTTCGGGTAGGTTACCGACTAAGCATGCCCTTTTGACGCGCTGCAGTGACGGCTGCCGTCCGCGTCGAGACGTTGAGCTTGGCAAAGATATTGCGCAGATGGAATTTGATCGTGTTGTCGGAAAGCGCCAGCATCCGGCCGATTTCCTTGTTGGAAAGCCCCGAGCTCAGCAGCTCCAGCACCATGCGTTCCCGGCCGGTAAAGCCGGATCCGCCGTCGGCAACGGCCGGCTCCTGCATCGTTTCGGCAGCCACGAGCAGAGACTGGAGACGCTTGCGGGTCACGTTTGCCACTGTCGGGTGATTGGCAAGCGCGCGAAGCTCTCCGATACCCGCCGCCTGATCGAGGCGAAGCAAGGCCCGGTAATCGTCGAGAGGCATCGTGAGCACGAGGTCGGAAAGGCAGGCGGCGGCAAGATCGGCACGGCCCTCGGCAACCAGAATCCCTATCTCGATGAGAGCAAGCTCGATCGCGCGTGGAACATGCAGGCGCTGGGACTGGCGCGTTCTGAACTGGTCGAAGACCTCGCGCGCCTTGGAAACTTCGCCAAGCGCCAGATAAGCGCGCGTCCAGAAAATTGCCGGCGTGGCGCCGCGCAGATGGATGGAAAGCAGATTGGCGCGATCTGCAACGGCGGCCTGTATGCCGAAACCACTGGCCTCGGCGTGCCGGATCGCCTGATCAAGATCACCCGACGCCATGAGAAGCATGGCACGCTCACCGTCGATCAGGCGGGTGAGCCGATCGAAACCGCGCCGCCGCGCCGCCGCACGAATGCGATCCATGGCGGCATGGGCCGTCAGGAAATCCTCATGCATCCGCAAGACGCGTTGTTCGGCCACGAAGCCGGCGGCGAGAAGGTCAAACCAAGTATCGTGGCGCTCGAGATGCGGCAGCGCCCATCCGAGCATGTCGGCGGCGGCTTCCGTCTCGCCTTGCATCGACAAAACTTCCGCCTTCAGGACCTGGCCGACCGCGTCGAGATCGCTGCCGGGTCCGATATTGGTCTGGGCTTCGCAAATCAATTCGTCGTAAGCAGCAAGCGCGCTCGCGCAATCGCCCGACAGAAAGAAGGCCTGGCCGATATGCGTATAGAGATGCATCGCACCGAAATCGGCGCCGCCGTCGCGAAAGGCGCGGATGGCGAGATGACCGTAATGCAGCGCTCGATCAAGTTCGCCTCGGATCAGGAAATTATAGGACAGCATATTGAGCGCCAGCGCCCGATGGATGAGTTCCATGCCGTCCGGCTGCTGCAAATCGTCTTCCAATGCCGAAAGATCGGCCGTGCTTGCCCAGTGATCCGTATAAAGCGCGAGGAGGATACGCACGACGCGCAGGTCTTTGGCGAGGATAGGATCACCGGCGGCGGCACGCTCGGCCGTGACAAGGTAGTGATTGGCTGCGGCGAGCTGCGCCGCTTTGGCATGAAAAATCGAAAGCCCCAGTGTCGCGAGCGGAAAGTGGGCAAGATCGATCTCCGATGCACGCCCGCTCAACGCCTGGAAAAGCGTTGCGCCGCCACGCGTGGTGGCATAGACGCGCCGCCAGCCACCGGCGGTTTCGACAATGCGCGCCGCAAGATTGGCATCGCCCGCCAAAAGCGCGTGGTGGACTGCGCGATCTATGTCGCCGCGGGCTTCGAACCAGTGTGCTGCGCGGCTTAGCGCGCGGTTGGCATCGACACCCCTGCGGCTGGCGGTTCTTTTGAGAAACTCATTGAAGACCGGGTGGAACCGCATCCAGTTGCCTGGCCCGGCAAGCAACGTCACAGGAAGGGCGTATTCATTCAGCCGTTCGATCAGGCCCGCGTGCCCGCCGCTTTCCAGCACCGCCTCGAGAAGCGGCTGATTGAAAGCCGGCAAGGCCGCAGTCTCGACGAGAAACAGGCGGATGTCTTCGGGCAGATGTTCAAACACCTGCTCCGAGAGATAGGCGCCCATATCCGCTCCGCCGCCGTCGAAGGAGGCGAGAATAGTGTCGCTTTCCCCGGATTCCGCGACCAGCAGGCTCACCATCTGCAACGCGACGGCCCAGCCCTCCGTGCGGCGATTGAAGGAGCCGACCTGCTCTTCGGTCAGATGAGTGCCCTTACCCTCAAACAACTCCAGTGCTTCGGCGTCGGAAAAGCCGAGTTCGGCGACACCAAACTGCTTGAATTCGCCGCGAAGCCGCAATGCCGACAGAGGAAAACGTGGCGGACTGCGGCTGACCAGCACCAGCTTGACATGCTCGAGCGAAAGATCGGCAAGGATCTTTGCCATCAAAGCCTCGGTCGCATCCGTCTGGGCGAAGTGATAATCGTCGAGGAAGATGACGACCGGCCCTTCGATCTTGCGCAGGCGCGTGCCAAGCACGGAAAGAAGCGCTGCGGCCGGCAGATTGCCGGCATCCGCTCCGTCCTCGTTCAAAAGCGTCTGCAGGGCATCGATCAGAGCAAGCAGGAAAGCTTCCTGGTTCGTATGCTCGGCATCGAGCGACACCCAGCATAGGCTGACGCCGTCTTCCTTCAGCAACTCGTACCATTGGACCGCGAGCAAAGTCTTGCCGTAGCCCGCGGGCGCGACAATGGTCGTCAAGCGGCGCAGCCCGGCACGCCGGAGCTGCCGCAACAGGTCGCTACGTCTAATAGTTTGCTGCCCGCTGGACGGGGGAGCAAATCGATTCTGTCCACTCATGGGGCCGGATGATGCTGTCTTGGCAGGCAGTTTGCAACCCACGCGAAAACGTTTGCAAAGCCAGTTGATCTCTATCGTTCAGAAGACTACGCCTACATGCAATAGTTGATTTTTCTCGCCATTGCAACGACAGGCACGAGGTCTTCGAAGCAAGGACCGATTGAGACGAAAGTCGACGTCAACCGTCTATCAACATGCCGTTTCCGCCTATAAACGGTCCGTTAGGGATTTGTTGACCATAATTGGTGGTATAGCGATGCCGCAGGCGCGGCGCCTCTGAGTTCTGTGTCTATTAGCAAGGGCGAAAGTCGTATCCGTGCATCACGCGATCTTTTCCATCTCGGCGACAACTTTCGCCATGGCCTCCTCCTTCGTCGCTTGCCGGGTGGCGCTGATCGCGATGCTGATGCTTGGCGCCTTTGCCGGCTCCGCCGCGGCCGAGGACCGGGCGCTCAAGCTCTTCTTCACTCACACCGGGGAACGGGCGAATATCGTCTTCAAGCGCGGCGGCAAATATGACCCGAGGGGTCTTGCCCAGATCAACCGTTTCTTACGCGACTGGCGAAAGAACGAACCGACCCGGATCGATCCGGAACTGCTCGATCTCGTCTGGGAAGTCTATCAACGCAGCGGCGCGCGGGAAACCATACACGTCGTCTCGGCCTATCGTTCCCCTTCGACCAACGGCATGCTGCGCAACCGCTCGCGCAGCTCAGGCGTCGCAAAGCACAGCCAGCACACGCTCGGCAAGGCGATGGATTTCTATATTCCCGGCGTGAAACTTGCGAGCTTGCGCGCGATTGCCATGCAGATGCAGATCGGCGGCGTGGGTTTCTATCCCAACTCCGGCTCGCCCTTCGTGCATCTGGATGTCGGCAGGGTTCGCGCATGGCCGAGAATGCCGCGCCAGGAACTCGCACGGCTTTTCCCGACCGGACAGACGCTGCATGTGCCGGCGGACGGCAGGCCGCTGCCGGGTTATGAGGTAGCGGTCGCGCAATCCAGGAAGCGGCCATCCCAAATAAGCAGGATCGCGGCCGTCGTGGAAGACGATGATGATGCCGGATCGTCGGCTGCGTCTCGCAGCGGTGCACCCGACAGCAGCCTTATGACCAGCATGCTGCCGATGCCCAGGAGCCGAGCCGTGAACGGGCTGGAAGCTCAGCTCGGCAAGCGCGTGGCCGAGGAAAGCAAGGAGCAGCCCTTTGCCGATCTGGCCGCCTATGCCGTTCCGCTACCGGCATGGCGCCCCACCAGCGTCGTCGTCATCCCGGCGGCTGCCCCTGAAAGACCGGCTCCTGCCATTCTCGCAAGCCTGATTGTGGGACGAAACGATGCCGGCAAGCTGGTCGTGGCCGACAATGCGAAGAATACGAACGAGAGCGCCATGGCGAAGTTGCAGCCGATGGCAGCACTACCGACTTCCGCTGCGCAGGACGTATCGGCCGGCGTCGGGACCATGTCGACCGGGGCCATCGTTGCCTGGGCGCTGCAGCCGCCGGGCATGGCAGTCAACATGACGCTCCCGAGCCTCGTCAGCGCGCCGATACCGATGCATGAGGATATGGCCGACATTCAGGACGGCGCCGCCTATGACGGTGACGACTTCAATGTCGAGCGGTTCGGCTTCGAAGGTTGAAGCAATCTCCCAATGCGTGGTTTGCGAAGGGTCAGTTCGGCTGATCCGGTGATCTCGCCGCCTGTACCGACAACGAAAGGTGCGCGAGGCCGCCTAGCGTAAAGCGAACCAGCCGATCCGCCAGCTCCTCGTCCGTGGTCGTATCCCGCCCAAGCGCCGGAATGATCTCGGAGACGCGCTTCTCGGCCACCAGAAGCATGAAACACGGCGCCATCGTCGAAAGCGCGGCCTGAGCGACCAGCGGATGGTCCGGTGCAACGCCGATGATCTGGGCGATAACACCGAATAGCAAAGCTTTCTTGGGCTCTATCTCCTCGCGGCGAAGCTTGTCGATATGAGGCGTCGGCGCGATCAGTTCGCGGACGATCACCTTGGCTGGCCATGAATTCTCATTCCCTGTCCTGACGACTTTGACCAGCAGACCGATAAACCGGCGCAGTTTCTCTTTCGGATCGATGTCGGCGCTAACCGTGCGGGCAAGCACGTCGTAACTCATCAGGCGATGATGCGCCTCGGCGAGTACGTCTTCATACAAGGCCTCGATGCCGCCGAAATGATAATTGACCGCCGCCGCATTCGTCCCCGCGCGCAAGGCGATTTCCTTGGCCGTCGCGCGGTCGAAGCCGAATTCGGCGAAAACGGCGCCGCCGGCTTCGAGCAGGCTCATGCGTGTGGCGGCACCGTCCTGCCGATCTCGTGATCGCGCCACTCGTCTACTGCCTCTGGCCATTGTCTCTGCCTTCCATTAATTCAAATATTAATTTGAAATTTGAATTTGACAAGTGTTATAATCAGCCCGAGATCAATCTCGGTCATCGTTCGTTTCACTAGAGCCGCCCCCACTCGCTTGGAGTTCAGACAAAGCATGCAGCGCGTCATCGTCATCCTGGTCCTGTTGATCGCAGTCGCGGGCGGTACCTGGTGGTATCTTCATCGGGACAACGGCTCGAACGACCTCGTTCTCTATGGAAATATCGACTTCAGACAGCTCACCCTTGCCTTCAATGGCAGCGAACGTGTGGCCGAAGTCCTTGTCGAAGAGGGCGCGCAAGTCAAGAAAGAGCAGATCGTCGCCAAGCTGGACACCAGCCGGCTCCAGCCGCAGGTCGCCCAGGCGGAAGCGCAGGCTGCGAGCCAACGCGCCAATCTCGCCCGCCTCAAGAACGGCAGCCGCCCCGAGGAAATCGCCCAGTCCCGCGCCAATGTCGAATCCGCCAAGGCGCAGGCCGTCAATGCCCGCGCCCAGTTCGAACGCCAGAATGCGCTTGCTCCCAAGGCAGCGGTCAGCCAGCAGGCTCTGGACGAAGCCCGTTCGGCGGCGGCCGTCGCCGACGCCAAGGTCGTAGCAAACCAGAAGGCGCTCGATCTGCTCGTCGCCGGCTCCCGCATCGAGGACATCGAGGAGGCCGAAGCGCAGCTGCATGCGGCGGAAGCCAATGTCGCGCTTCTCCACCGACAGCTTGCCGACGCCGAATTGAGAGCGCCCGTCGACGCGATCGTGCAGTCCAGGCTGATCGAACCCGGCGAAATGGCGTCTCCCACGCGGGCTGCCTTCTCGCTTGCAACCATCAGCCCGAAATGGGTGCGTGCCTATGTCTCGGAAACCCAGCTTGGGATGCTCCGTCCCGGCATGAAAGCCTCTGTCGCCGTGGATTCTCTACCGGGGCGGACGATTCAAGGGTGGATCGGCTTTATTTCTTCCGTTGCCGAGTTCACGCCGAAATCGGTGCAGACGGAGGAATTGCGCACGAGCCTCGTCTACGAAGTCCGGATTTTCGTCGACGATCCCGACAACATGCTGCGGCTGGGCATGCCGGCAACCGTCCGGCCACTTGCCGGCGAGCAGGCGGCTCAGCCAACCGCACAACAGCAATAGAATGAGGATGCCATGACCGCCGGCGATCTCTCGGTGATAGCAAGCAAGCTTTGCAAGACGTTTCATCGGGACACCGGAGAAACGGTGAAAGCGCTCGCCGATGTCTCGCTTGATGTCCGGAAAGGCGCGCTGACGGCGCTCGTCGGCCCGGATGGTGCCGGCAAGACGACGCTGCTGCGCCTGGCATGCGGCCTCATCGCACCGGATAGCGGCAGCTTGCAGGTGATCGGCTTCGATATCGCCGCGGAGCCGCAGCATGTTCAGGACCGGATCGGCTATATGCCGCAGAAATTCGGTCTCTACGAAGATCTGAGCGTTCAGGAGAACCTCGATCTTTACGCCGATCTGCATGGCGTGACGCAGTCGAAGCGCGACGAAACCTATCCGCGCCTCTTCGAGATGACGCAGCTCGAGCGCTTCAAGCAACGGCCGGCGGGAAAATTGTCTGGCGGCATGAAGCAGAAGCTCGGCCTTGCCTGCACGCTGGTGCGGGCTCCCGAACTGCTGCTGCTCGACGAGCCCACCGTCGGCGTCGACCCGCTGTCGCGGCGCGAACTCTGGGAAATCGTCTTCAAGCTCGTCAAGGAGGACGGGCTCTCGGTGATCGTGGCAACCTCCTATCTCGATGAGGCCGAACGCTGCGAACACGCCGTGCTCATGCACGCGGGAAAGATCCTCGATCAGGGACCGCCTGCCGACATAACAAAGAAGGCTGATGGCTGCTGCTTCATGGTCGACACACCGGAGGGCATGCCGGCAAGGTCCCTGCAGGCCCGTCTCTTCGCCCTGCCTGGTATTATCGACGCCGTCCCGGAAGCCGGTCGGGTCAGGATCGTGCGCAAAGCGGATCAAAAGGACGAGCCGCTGCAAATGGACGATACCGAGCTCGACGCCGAAAGCGTGGCACCACGTTTCGAAGATGCCTTCATGATGCTGTTCGACGCCGTTGCCGGAGATGCCGAGCGCAAGACGCACATCAGCCAGCCATCGGACAATCACAATGGCGCCGAAACGGTCGTCGAGGTTCACGACCTCGTCCGCAAGTTCGGGGATTTCACCGCCGTCGACCATGTCAGCTTCAGCGTCCGCAAGGGCGAGGTCTACGGTCTGCTTGGCCCGAACGGCGCGGGAAAAAGCACGACATTCCGGATGCTTTGCGGCCTGCTTGCCGCAAGCGGCGGCACATTGATGGTCGCCGGCTCCGACCTCTTGAAAGCAGGTGCCAAGGCCCGAGAACGGCTGGGCTATGTCGCGCAGAAGTTTTCGCTCTATGGCCAGCTGAGCGTCGACGAGAATCTAGAGTTCTTCGCAAGCGCCTATGGGCTGCGCGGCAAACACAGGAAGGACAGGATCGCCGCTTTGAAGAACCAGTTCGAACTGGACCAGTTCTCAAGGCTGCCCAGCGGACAGTTGCCCGGAGGATTCAGGCAGCGGCTGGCGCTTGCCGCCGCCCTGCTGCACGAGCCGGATATTCTCTTCCTCGACGAAGCAACCAGCGGCGCCGATCCGCTGGCGCGGCGGCAATTCTGGGGCCGGATCACCGCCCTGTCCGAGCAGGGCGTAACCATCATCGTGACGACGCATTTCATGGAAGAAGCCGAATATTGCGACCGGATCATCATCCTCGATGCCGGCAAGAACCTGGCCGAAGGAACGCCGGTCGAAATCCGCGCCCATGCCGGGACACGCGGCGAGGCGGCGGCAACGATGGAGGAGGCCTTCATCGCGATCGTCGAGCAGGAGCGTCACAAACAGGCGGAGAAAGCGGCATGAACGAACCCGTCGACAGGCCTGGCCACGGATTGCGCGCATCCCTGCGCCGCATCCGCGCACTCATCCGCAAGGAGACCTGGCAGCTCCTGCGCGACCCGAGCAGCATCGCGATCGGCATCGTCATGCCTGTGGCGCTGCTGATCCTGTTCGGATACGGCATCAATCTGGACGTCAAGAACGTCCCCGTCGCGATCGTCGTGGAAGAGAATTCGGCCGAGGCGCGCGGGCTGGCCTCGGCCTTCGAACTCTCCAGCTACTTTTCTCCGAGACCCGTCAAGACGATGGCCGGGGCCGAAGAGATGCTCCTGTCATCGAGGGCAAGGGTAATCCTGCGCATTCCCTCGGATTTCGCGCGTAAAATGGCCTCGGGCAATGGCGAGGTACAGGTGGTCGTCAACGGCAGCGATGCCAACACCGCCCGTATTTCGCTGAGCTACGCCGAAGCTGCTGTCGGCATCTGGAACGCCAAGGAGGCGTCCCGCAAAGGGGTGGCCGCCGGCAGCGGCGTGACCATCGAGTCCCGGCTTTGGTTCAACCAAGCCAATGACAGCAGCTATTTCCTCGTCCCTGGCCTCGTCGTCCTCGTCATGACGCTGATCGGCGCGCTCCTGACCGCGCTCGTCATGGCGCGGGAATGGGAACGTGGTACTTTCGAGGCGCTGTTCGTGACGCCGGTCCGCTCGAGCGAAATCCTGCTCGGCAAGACCGTCCCCTATTTTCTGCTCGGGCTCGCCGGGCTTGCGCTCTGCGTCGTCGGCAGCCGGCTGCTCTTCGGCGTGCCGCTTCGAGGATCGCTGCTGATCCTCACCGTCGTGTCCATGCTCTATCTCCTGGTGGCGCTCGGTCTTGGTCTCGCCATATCCTCGATCACGAAGAACCAGTTCATCGCCAGCCAGGTGACCGTTCTCGTCACCTTCCTGCCGGCAATGATGCTCTCGGGCTTCATGTTCGATCCGCGGAGCATGCCCTGGGCCGTGCAGATCATCACCTATATCTTCCCTGGCCGGTACTTCGTCACCTTGCTGCAAACCCTGTTTCTCGCCGGCAATATCTGGAGCGTCATCCTGCCCAATGCCGCCGTACTGGCCGGCATGGCCGCAGCACTTCTGGCGCTTGCCGTGCGCATGACCCGCAAGAGGATCGCATAGCCATGTTCATTGCATCGCTTCTGCGCATCGCAACCCTGATCCGCAAGGAACTCCTCGTCATCCTCAAGGACCCGAGAAGCCGGGCAAGCATCGTCGTCCCGCCCATCCTTCAATGTCTGATCTTCGGCTATGCCGCCACCTACGACCTCAACACGGTTCCTTATGCGCTCGTCGACCAGGACAGGACGACGGCATCGAGAGATCTGGTCGCAAAGATCGAGGGATCCGGCATCTTCGAAAGGGTGGCGACGCTGCCGCAGACGGGTCGGGCAATCAGGCTGCTCGATGCCAAGCAGGCCGTGCTGATCATCGTTGTCGAGCATGATTTCGAGAGACGATTGGAAGCCGGCGCCCCCGGCACGGTGCAGGTCATCGCCGATGGCAGGAATTCCAACACGAGCGGCATTGCGCAGGGCTATGCCAACACGATCGTCAGCGACTTCACCTTCGATTGGCTTGCACGGAAGGGCCGTTCCGGCAATGCCGTTCAGGTGACGACGCGCGCCTGGTACAATCCGCAGCTGGAAACGCGCTGGAGCATGGTCCCATCGCTCATCGGGACGATCACCATGCTGATGACGATGATGCTGACCGCCATGTCCGTCGCGCGCGAGCGCGAGGAAGGAACCTTCGATCAGCTGCTCGTGGCGCCCTTCACGCCGACCGAGATCATGATCGGCAAGGCCATCCCCTCGATGATCGTCGGCATCACCCAGGCATCGACGATCCTGTTGGTGGCTTTGTTCTGGTTTCGCATCCCGTTTGCCGGCTCATTTTTGACGCTTTATCTCGGGCTGAGCCTCTTCCTTGCCGCAGCGATCGGCTTCGGTCTGTTCCTGTCCTCGATTGCCGCCAATATGCAGCAGGCAATGATCCTCTGCTTCGTCTTCCTGATGCCCTTCATGCTGCTGTCCGGCCTGATGTCGCCGACCGACAACATGCCGAAGGTTCTGCAATATGCGACGATGATCAATCCGCTGAAATATGCCATCAGCATCACGCGCGGCGTCTATCTCGAAGGTGCCGGGCTCGACGCGCTTCTTCCCGACATGCTGGCCTTGGTCGTGATCGCCGCCGCGACGATGCCGGTTGCCGCCTGGATGTTCCGTCACAGGTTGAACTAGGGCAATTCCCGGAAGGCACGCCATGTGGCGTCGACCTCATCGTCGATGATATCGGCTCATTCGAACCGCAGCCCCGCCTTCTTCAGGAGTGGCATGACCCGGTCGCAGAAGAACGGCAATTCGTAGGTGTAGTTGACGAAGGACATAGCAATCCCGCAATAGCCCTGTTCGGCAATGGCGATCATATCTTCGACGATCTTTTCCGGCGTACCGACGAGCGGATAGCCACCCGCGCCGCCTGCAAACCGCTTGCGGTAGCGATCATAGGCTTGCGTGTCGTGCGACTGGGAGAATTCTTTCTTGCCGGCCATATGGGCATCGACCGCCTCATGATCAGCCAGCGTCACGGCATAACGTTCGTAATAATCCTCCGCCTCCTGCTGGCTTTCGCGGCAGACGACATGGCAGACGGTATAGGCGCCGATATCACGGCCGAGCTTTTCCGCCCGCCCCTTGATATCCTCGACATGCTTGCCGGCTTCGGAAATCTCGGTGAAGGTGGTGAAGAGATATTCGCAATTCTTCGCCGCGAAATCCCGACCCGGCCCGCCGAAAGCCGCGTTCATGGTGACCGGCCGCGGCGATTGCAGGCTGGCGGGTCGGCTCACCACATCCTTCAGTCTGTAATAGGTGCCGTCATAGTCGAACGGCGCGTCCGACGTATAAGCCCGCTCCATGATATCAAGCCATTCGTCCGCCTGGTCATAACCTTTCTCGACCAGCGGCACCCCGAACATGCCGAATTCCTTCGGGTTCCAGCCGCAGACGATATTGAGTCCCGCGCGGCCGCCGCTGATATGATCGACGGTCGCAAGCGCCTTCGCCGCATAGAGCGGATGCACGAGCGGCACATGAACCGTCATGAAAAGGCCGATCCGTTCGGTGACGGAGGCAAGGCCCGCCGCCCAGGTGAAGGTCTCGAAGGACCATTCACGCACCCGGTTCTTGCCGCCGAACCCCTTCCAGCGCGCGATCGGAAGGAAGAAATCCAGCCCGCCGCGATCGGCGATCTGTACGGCGTTCAGATTGTCTTCCCAGCGCGCCTGCCAGCGCTCCGGCACGTCGGTAATGGCAAGCCCTCCGTCCGCATTAGCGGAAAAGACGCCGAGTTTCAATTTGCTGGGACCTTTCAGCGGATGCGGCTTGATCATGCTGTTCCTCTTTTTTGGGTCTTCTGTGGGCGGAACGCATCGCCTCCACCTGTTCCAACTGCCGTTGCCGAACGAAGGGATAGGCCCTGTTCCCCTTGGGCCACCACTGTCGATCCATAGGCCGGAAAAAACAAGTTTAAACCTAAACTATTTTTGTGCACGGATTGAAACGGCTCGGCGCGAGCGAAAGATCAATGGTTCCGCTTAAACGACGTCAACCAGCCATATATTGGATGTTGCAGCGGCCATGGACCGAGGATTTCTGGACGTGTGCGCGCACGCCGAAAACCCGTTCGATCAATTCCTGCGTCAGCACCTGTTCCGGCGGACCGGCTGCAACGACTGCGCCATTTTGGAGTACCGCCAGGCTGTCGCAGAACATGGCCGCGAGATTGAGATCGTGCAGCGCGACGATCGAGGTCACGTCAAGCCTGGAGACGAGGCCGAGAATGTCCAGCTGATGCTGGATATCGAGGTGATTTGTGGGCTCGTCGAGCAGAAGTTCGCTCGGAGTCTGGGCAAGGGCTCTGGCGATATGGACGCGCTGCCGTTCGCCACCGGAGAGGGTCTGCCACAGTTGTCCGGCGCGGCCTTGCATGCCGACGCGGGTAAGCGCATCCGCAACCGCCGCATCGTCATGAGCGCTCCAGGATGAGAGGGGTCCCCGATGCGGCGTGCGGCCGAGGCGCACGACGTCCATGACCGTCACCTGGGTATCGGTCGTCGCCTGCTGTTCGACAAGCGCGATGCGGCGGGCGATGTCGCCACGCGAGATCGAGGCGATATCGCTGCCGCCGAGCCGGATGACGCCGCTCTTGACCTTCCTCAACCGGCAGATCAGCCGCAGCAGGCTGGACTTGCCCGAGCCGTTCGGCCCTAGAAGGCCGAGGACCTTGCCCCGTTCCACCGCCAGGCTGACGCCGTTGACGATCAACGTATTGCCGGCGGCAAAAGTGACTGTGTCGACCGCGATGCTCATGCCGTCCTCCGGGCGCGATAAAGAATGATGGCGAAGGCGGGCGCCCCGAACAGGGCGGTGACCACGCCGATCGGCAGGATCTGCTGGGGAATGATGATCCTCGAGACGATATCGGCGCCGACCATGAAAATGGCGCCGGCAAGTGCCGCTGCCGGCAGCAGCCGGTCATGGCTTGGTCCCACCATGAAGCGGGCGGCATGCGGGATGACGAGCCCAACGAAACCGATCGAGCCGACGATGCTGACGACCGCCGCCGTCATGAAGGCCGTCACGCCAAGCAGCACGATTTGCGCGCGTCTGACCGCAATCCCGAGCGAAGCGGCCGCATCCGTGCCGAAGATGAAGGCGTCGAGCACGCGGACATGCGCCATGCAGACGATAAAGCCGAGAATGGCGACCGGCCCGGAAAGATAGACATCCGGCCAGCGCACGCCGCTCAGCGAACCGAGCAGCCAGAACATGACGCCCCTTGCCTGCTCGGCATTGGCCGACGTGGTGACGATATAGGAGGTCAGCGCGTTGAAAAGCTGCGAACCCGCAACACCGCACAGGATGATGCGCTCGCTCGTGCCACCGACACCCGTCGCGAGCAGACCGACGAACAGGAAAGCGACGATCGCACCCAGGAAGGCGCCGCCGGAAAGCCCGAGAATGCCATAGCCGAGCCCAAGGATCATGATGCAGACCGCGCCCGTCGAGGCGCCCGCCGAAATGCCGAGCACATAGGGTTCGGCAAGCGGATTTCGCAACAGGGCCTGCAGGATCACGCCGCTCAACGCCAGCGAAGCGCCGGCGCTGGCGGCGACGAGCGCCCGGCTCAGGCGATAATCCCAGACGATGCCCTGGTGGATGCGGCTCAGTTCGAAACCCGTTCCGAACAGCCGGTTCGATACCGCCTTTGCGGTCGTCGACAGTGGGATGGAAATCTCGCCGATCGACACCGCCAGGCTGATCATGAAGGCCAGAAGCACGATGGCAGCCAGGGCAAGCGCCAGCAGCGTCCACCATGGCCGTCGTTCCGCGGTAAGATGCATCTTCACCGCGCCAGGCCGAAGGATTGGATGCCCTTGGCCAATATTTCGATGCCGTCGATGGTCCGGATCGTCGGGTTCATCGACTGCGCATCCATCATGACGAAATGCTTGTTCCTGACGGTGTCGAGCTGGCTGGTGACCGGATCCTTCTCGAGGAATTCGAGCTTGACCTTCGGATCGTCGGCTGCGTAGCGGCGTCGATCCATGGTGGCGATGACGATGACGGCCGGATTGGCCTGCGCAATGGTCTCCCATCCAACCAGCGGCCATTCTTCCTCGGTCGTCACGACATTCCTGGCGCCGAGCGTCTTCAGGATATAAGCCGGCGCGCTGTTCTTGCCGGCGATGAAGGCATCGCCTTTGACTTCCTTGCTGGAGAACCAGAATACGATCGGAAGATCCTTGGCCCTTGAGCCTGAAATCGAGGCGACCGCATCCGCTTCGCGCTTCTTCAGGTTCGCGATCAAGGCATCGCCGCGATCCTTAACGTCGAAGATCTCAGCGAGTTCACCGATCTCCTGATAGATCAGGTCCATCGTGAACAGTTCCTTGCGCACGCCGTCGCCGCCATCGGCATTGACCTTGGCAACGCAATCGGTCGGCGCGATATAGGTGTTGATGCCGAGTTCGGAAAACTGCTCGCGCTTGCCGACGGAGCCCTGCGGCCCGACATGCCATTCGAATTCGGCGGCAACGAGATCCGGTTCCTTGCCGACGACGGATTCGAAGCTCGGATCATTATCGGCAAGCCGCGGGATTTTGCCGTTGGCTTCGGCAAATTGCGGCAGCACCGGGCCGACCCAGACCGCCGTTCCGGCGACCTTGTCGGCAAGCCCGAGCGAGAAGAGGATTTCGGTCATGCCCTGCCCGATCGAAACGAGCTTGGCCGGGGCCTTCTGAAAGGTGACCTTCTGGCCGCAATTACCGATGGTGAGGGGATATTGGGTGGCGGCGAAGCCGGAAGCGGCAAACCCGGTCAGGCCGAGTGCAAATGCAATCGTCGTCAAAAAATGGCGCATTGGAGATCTCGATGGGAAGGAAACTGGGCGGTGTCAGCGCGATCGCGCGCGGGCAGGCCGCCGCCGGTTGCGGGGATCCCAATCAAGGCCGATAGATGTCGGATAGCGTCGAAGGCTCAGGTCAATCATTCTCTCTGTCCCTTCCGGGCATCCCCGCCCGGCTGATTGGATCGTGATCGACGGCAGGTCTCCTGGCTCGCGAATATCTGACGATCATCTGCCTTCCCGCAAGCTTAGCTGCAGTGGCATGGCTCAAGGCCTCGGGAATAGACCAGCAGACTGGTCACTCCCGGATGATCGGCAATCCGCTTACAGTTGCGGGGGCAGCCACGGTCTAGGTCCCTCTTGGGTCGTCCTCACCGTGTTCCCTATTAATCCCCGCGGAGTCTTCCTTGGGGAACCGTCGCATCCAGTTATGCCGGATGCACCCTTCCCGTCAAGGACGCATGGATGCGATAAAGCGAACGCGCGCGAAGTCCACAACGTCTGCATGGCCGGCTTAAGCGGCCTCGGCCAATTCCACGCGATTTCTCCCGCCGGCCTTGGCACGATAAAGTGCCTTGTCGGCAGCCTCCAGCACCTGCTTGAAGTCAGCGGTCGGTTCGTGGGAGCAGGCAATGCCGATGCTAACGGTGACGCGGATGGCCTCTTGCTCGAACATCAGGACTGTCGCTTCGATATCCTTGCGGATTTTCTCCGCAATGGCGGTGGCGGCCTTAATATCAGTGTTCGGCAGCAGAACGACGATTTCCTCTCCGCCATAGCGGGCGGCAATGTCGGTCCTTCGGACGGTCTGCCGGATTACGTCCGCCACCCGCGCCAGGACCGTATCGCCGAAGGAATGGCCCCAGCTGTCATTGATCTTCTTGAAGTGATCGATATCGAGCATGATGATCGAAAAGGGGATGCGCCTGATGCCGGCTTCCTTGCTGCAACGGTCCCCTTCCCGCTGCAGGACACGGCGATTGGGAAGTTTCGTCAGCGGGTCGAGGCTTGCTTCGCTCTCGAGCGCGCGCTGGATGCCGATGCGATATTGCTCCCGCTCCAGCAGATCCAGAGAAGAAAGACACCGAGTATATTGACAATCGTGACCGGAAGCGTTGCCGAGAGCAGCAGCTCGCGCGCGACCCCCCACGGCAGAAAGACGAGAACGACGAGCGACGTGCAGGTCGCCAGGCCGAACAATGCCGATCGCCTCCACCCCGTGCCGATCCACTGCCGCGGCAGGAGGCTGAGGACATAGCCCGTAAGCGCGACGATCAGGATCCCGGCAATGCCGCCGACAGCACCCATGCCGCCGACCAAGAAGCGGAACAGACCCATCATGACAGCCGCAACAACGGTCCCCAAGAGGCCGCCATAGACCGGCGTCAGGACGAGCAGGATCGAGCGGCCATCCTGGATAACGCCAGGCATCCACTGGATCGGATCAGCCATCGACAGGATGCCGACCACGCCAAACAACAATCCGACCGCAACCGATTTCAGAACGCCGCGATCGACGATCCGGATGACCCAGGAATAGGCATAGACGATGATAGCCACCTGCCCCAGGACGCGCACCAGCGAAGGCAAATGCATTTCAATTCCCATGGCTGTCCCCAACCTTCGCGAGGAGCCCCATCAATGGCACGCACCGGCCATAGTTGAAGTCAGCGCAGGATACCACGCGATCTCTATAAAATGGTTTACCGAGTCTCTCGCTCGCCGACGGCGACGGGAGGTCGCTTAAGGCGGGACAGGGGATCGAGTGAGGGCCGCAAATGATGATCATTGTCGTAATCGAATTTCGAAATTGATGCGTGTCGATGCCGGAGTGTCCGATACCGCATTCTGAGGAGTTGCGCACCCAGGATCTTCGCGAGGTTATAAAACATCGAGGGAGAAGAACAAAACGGATGAAAAAATCGAAAGGTTGATAACACTGAGCAGATTGCCGTAGCTGCCCAAGGCCTTTCCTGTGGATCGCTCATGCACGAAGTATGGATAATAGGCGCTATCTGGCGCCCCGCGCGGAGTGGTCAAGTGCGGTCGAACAATTTCCCGCTTTACACCGTGGCGATCGCTACAACGACGTTGGTTTCAGGCTCGATCTTCCGCACACAACCCTTGAGCGGTTCAGCTCTTTACTGAATCTCTGAACCGCCCTGTCTCCTTATTTTTACGCAATTCCGGGCGGAAAGAAATCCGCCGCCGGACGCGGCGATACCGATACCCGCCCCGAAGCCGTTGCCGTCCCACCGGAAATCGGAGGCCTCCACGACCTCCTTCTCGATGGAAAAAGGTATCGCATCGATCTCATTCATGGGCCATGCCTCATCGTCAGCACCGGAGATCTCCATGCCATGGCCCGCCCCTCCTCAGTGCGAGAATAGGAGACGGTCCTTTGCCGCCTGCGAACCCGTCGCATAGAACCGCTGAAACCAGGCCTGCTGCCCGGGGCCGGGCGGCCGGGCGAGCGTCAGGCTGTTGGGCGCGCCGGCACCCTGCATCGCTGAACGGAAATGGAGATGATCGAATATCCGGAGCGCTTCGAGCGCATAGGATGTCGCCACCCGCTGGTCTTCGATCATGACGAGATTGTCGCCATTGCCCGTTTCACCGCTGGGCGACAGGTTGGACGATCCGGTGAATACCTTGGCCGTCGGCAGGTTGAAGTCGGTCACGACGAACTTGTCATGCTGATGAATACCGCTGCCGCCACTCCACTCGGTCTTGAAAGGTTCCGGGGCGTGGCTCGCAAGGTAGCTGAAATCCACCAGGCCGATCGTGCCATCGGGTTTGTGGATTTCGAGCCCTCCTTCCTTGTCGGAAATGCCGTAGCTGAACACGTCCTTGCCCATCAGCCGGTCCACCGCCTGACACACCTGGCCCGAGCGGATCTGGTTGAGGAAGGCGATAGCATAGAAGACGGAAGACGAGGCCTGATCGATCGCCGCGCCAACGGGGCTGAGCGACAGATTGCTCGATTGGTGCGGTGAGAAGCAGAAGTGCGCCGCCGGCATGCCGGGCGCCTGCACCAGGCTCCATTTGCTGCTGAGACCGTCCTGCTTGAAGGCGTCCAGGCCCTGGAAAGCGAGGTCGAAGGCACGGCCGAACAACCCGGCTGCATCGCTTGAATGGAACACGAGCGCATTATTGGCCTGTATGTAAAGGCCGCGATAGCTGAAATTAGTCGAGCCGAACAGCACCTTGAGGGGCTGGTCGCCGCGCCGGACGACGAAGACCTTGTTGTGCTGCAGGGTCTTGAAATGCATGCGCTTCACCGCAGCCGATCCCGCAGAGACCGCAAGACGCGCGGCCGCCTGCGATTCCGCACTGCCGGCGGGTTTGTGCGATCCCGAATCGTCGATGATGGCGCGAACGCGATTGCCGCAGGTCTCAAGCTTGCCGACGATATCGCGCTCGTTGAAATCATAAGCGAAGACATCGATGGAGAGGCCGGGATCGTTCACCACCTCGTCCAATAGGCCGAAGATGAGGTCATAGGCTTCGAAACCAAGCCACTGGTAGACGTCGCCCGGCAGCTTCGTAAACGTCAGGCCTTGGTCCGCATCGCTCGGGATGACGTCCGGATTGTTGCCGAACTTGTCGGCATAGGCCTGCGAGGAGGCGAAGTTGCGGGTAAAGCCGATATCGAGATAATCGCTATAGGTCATGCGGTCGAGCGAGATCGGCAGGTCGGCAACCTGATCGCCGCGGCGCAAGGCGCCGGCGGCATTCATGTGCATCTTCGTGACCCGATAGAGATAGGTTCCATCCGTCGGGTCATAGGGAAAATGCATCCAGCGGAACTTCTGGAAGGGAGCCTCGGTCGACAGGAAATTGCGGAAGCCGTCGACACCCGTGCCGCTGCTGTAGTCGAAATTCAAACGATTCCTCAGCGGAACGTAGTCGGCCGAACCAGGGCTCTTCACCTCGATCGCGAAGCCTACGAAATCATCCTCTGGGTCGGTGACATCCATCCCGATAAGGCACATGCGTTCGCCGCGCCACAGTTTCACTGCAAGGCTGCCGGCGCTACCTGTATTGGCAAAAGTCATCTCAATCCCCTCGTTGCGTTGGATGAAGGCGATGCTTGTCTTTCATGCAGGAATGCAGAAGGCCGTTAGGATCGGACTAGAATGGCTCGAATACTTGCGAGACCTTCGGTCCGTCACTCAGAAAATCTGTAGCCAGAACCAGATTGAACACGGTCGGCGCCCATGGATCGGGATAGCTTCCCTCGAGCGCACCGAGCGCCCGCATCAGCCCGGGAATATTGCCGTGATGCCAGCAGACCAGGATCGCCTTGCCTTCGAGTTTGGGCTTGGAGAGCAGCGTATAAGCTAGCGCGCCGTAGTTTTCGTCGGCATAGGATGTACACAATTCGATACCCAGTGCCTCCGCCAAGGGCTGGACGGTCTGGACAGGCCTTTCACTGTGCTTCGACGGAGTGGCGGCAAATATGAAATCCGGCGGTCCAAAGCTTTCGGGATACCAGGCGGCCAACGCTTTCGCGCGCGCTTGCCCCGCGGCGGACAGGTTGGGATCTCCCGGATCGTCGGGTTTTTCGGCATGACGCATGACCAATATCTTGACTGGCGCCATTGGTCCCTCCCTTGGCTGCCGTCTTGATCCATCGCTACCTGAAATTGGGTCCACGATATTGTTTCCACACCCAAGCGCAATGGCCATTTTCGGCATCAGCAAAATTTCATGGCAGTGTCATGGTGGCTTGGTTGCCGGCGTGCCAGTAGCCGGCGCCGAGTTCTGGGGAATGGCGGTCGCGGGTCCATTGGTAGCAGCAGAACCCGGCTGCAGCGATCCGGATGCCGGAGAAGTTTGCGACTGCCCCTGCTTGCCGGCGACCCCGCCATTGGTCGGCGGAACTTTCGTGGTTGCCGCCGTATAGAACTGGTAACCAGCGAAGATGATGAGGGCGGCGACGAGCACGCCATAGACATTGCGAACGATCTTCCGGACGCGATCGTAGTTGGACACGCTGCTGCGGATCGGCGTTTCGCTGAACTCCTCGATCTCGGTGGCGCTCAACACCTGGTTCAATCGCAAGGTCCATATGGCGCGGGCGCGGTCCTGGCCGGCGAAATAACCGGCATTGATGAATGTCTGGACGCGGAACGACAGGATCAGAAACGCCGCCGCGCCGACGGCGAACAGGCCCGCGATCCATGTATTGGGTGTCTTTGCCGCATCGGAGAGGATCTTGATCACGAAGGGCGTGGTGGCGACAGCCAGATCCTTCCACAACGCGCCCGTCATATCCTGGGCTCGCTGGGTCGCCTTCTGCGCCTCGTCCACGACCGTCTTGCGCAAGTCGGCAAGGGCCTTCAATGTCTCCTTGCTGCCGGCCTTGACATAGGCCGCATAGGCGGCCTTTGCGGATTCGAGGCTGCCGTCTCCGAATTCTGCGAGGTTCCCTTGCCGATAGCTGCGCGCCCATTCCGCCGCCAGCAGGACATGACGGGTCTCCGTGTCACGCTCGCCGCCGGCAAACACCCAAAACACACCATCATTGAGCCGCTCGAACATGGCAACCAGTTCGGGAAGGGAAATGCCGACCTTGCGGCTCGGCGGGCCGGAGAGCTGATAAATCACATTCGGCGCGGCCCCATAGACCTGATCGGAAAGTGCCGCCATCAGCCTCGGAGCCGCCAGTAAACGCCAGGCCTCGAATGTCTGGGAAGATTGTCGCGGATAATCCTGCAGCAGCCACGGCCGTATATCTGCCGGCACGAGCCCCGCATTGCTGGCGTCATGGCATATGCTTCGAGGGTTGGGAAGTTCCGGCATCCGATCGAACGGGGCGGGAGATTGCTCCGTCCAAGGCTGGAACCGGGCACCATGGGATGTAAATGCCTGCTCCGCGGTCAACTCGGCAACGCAGACAACAAGGCTGCTATCCAGGGCTCTTGCCAGGCCGGCCAGGGATTTTCCATAGAAGAGCCGGAGAATGGTCTTCTGCGAGACCTTGTTGAGCGTAATGGCAAAAACCGTGCTCGATGCCGGCACGTCGCCGTCATCGAGGGCGATATCCGTGCCGTCACGCCTGATCGTGACTGACTCCAGAAAGCCGGGAACATCGGCACGCAATGCCAGCCATTCCGCCCGCAAGGCAGCATCATCAAGCCTTGCCATGACGATGACCAGTTCTACATGCTCCTCGACCGGCTTCGTCGGATGCGTCCGTGAAAGAAGATCGAGGAGCTCAGTTGGGGTCATCGGTCTCAATCGCCAGCTTGTCATGGATGATGATCATGCCGTCCTCGGTCTTTTCGATCAGTGCACGCAATTCGTTCGGCACGCGGATCTCGATGCCATTTTCGGTCTTGAAATAGAGGGTCTTCGGTCCCTTTACCTGATCGGGCGCCAGCTTCATCGGCACCCCGGAGATCCGCTCTGTCGTGAGGCTTCGATTGAACTTGCTCAGCAGAACGCTATCGTCCGCAAGCTTGTGACCAATAACGGTCTCAAGAAACGAGCGATGGTCGTCGCTGTCGATTTCGCCGCCTCCGGAAGCAGCGTCGTAGGTCCGCTTGGTCAGTTCCCGCACCACTTCGCCGTCGACGAGGTCCGGATTGTCGCCGATCAGCTTGCGCGTGACATCGACGAGCTTCTTCGTCAGCTCCGCATCGCTCAGGGTCTGCCGCGCGCCCAGAAAGGCTTCGAAATACTGCGCGACCTTTTGCTGGTTGCGCCTGTCCAGCACGGTCAGCTCGCCGCTCTTGTCGGTCAGTTTGATAAGGGCTGCCTTTTGCAGCGCCGCCTTGTTCTGGACGAAGGTTTTCTGAAGCGCTTCGAGGCTGACCTTCTTCCGGCCGCCGCCGTCATCCTTCAGATCGTAGGCAATGACCGTCTCGTCATCATATTTCAGAAGCGCGAACGATCGTGTCGCCTTCGCCTTCAGGACGAACAGCAGGATCGCCCCTTCGGCGGCGGTTCCACCGTGATGGGCCTGAAAATCCTCGGCCAGCTTTTCGCTTTCCTCCTGGAAAACGCTTGCATTCGAGGCGATGCGGCCGAGACGCTCGCGCGTCGAAGACGCATCGGAAAAAGCATAGGGCAAGCCACCATTCACCGAGCGGATGCGATCGACGAAGAAGCTCTCGAACTCCCCGGGATCGACCTCCTCCAGCTTGATCAAACCGTTTTTGGGTCCGACGAGATGGAAGATCATCCTTTCGATCTTGAGCTCGCTCAATTCGCTGTCATCGAAAAATGCCAAGTGCCCCTCCCACACATGCCAGTGAACGCTCAGAACAAGATAGGGTTGAAATGATACAAGGCGATCGTCAAGCCTGGATGACGCTGCTGGTGCAGCCATGTTTTGTGCCGCATGCCGATGCGCACGGCACGGTGCTTAAGGGGACAGCCGGCGCCATCGTCCAGCCGGCAACTGCGCTTTCCAGATGCACCGCCGAAAGCGTTCCATGCGAATGCGACGCTGTCGCCAGAACATCGCCACCTGCCACCACCTGCGCGGGCGCAGTAAGCGACCATGACCCATGGCGCCATCCGGCACCGTCATGTGCCGTAACCGCGGCAGCCGTCGGATGGCTGATCGACGTCCTGCCGTGCTTATTGTCCGGTCCGAAACTGTAGAACAGCCTTGCATGCGGCGCCGACATGGCTGGGGACGCACCCTTGTGCGTCATATCCGCGCCGTGATGCGGAACGGTCAGCGCCGTCAAAGTATAGCTCGGACCGGAGCCGATTTCGCTGTAGCCGGCGTCGCCCGTCAATAGCCAGCTCGCCTGCCAATTGACATCGTCCAGATAGCAGGCGATCCCGCTGCCGTTTCGCGAGGTGCCGCTGCAGCGCTTGATCGACAGCGTCTGTCCGGAGCCATTGCTGACCGATCGCGTCGTGCCCGGCGCCCCGGACCAGATGTTGAGCGTGCCGCCGGCTCTGAGAATGCGGTGAGCGAATGCGTGATGGCGCGGTCCCAGATTATATTGTCGCGGCGCGAGCCATTTCCTCGCCCTTGCTCCGTGATCGCTGTTTTCCCCGGCCCAGTGATCGGCGTCCCAATGCGACAGGATGATCGATGGAGAGCCGCGCCAGCAAAACCGAAGCGGATTTGGCCGCGTCTTGCGATTGCCGTAGGCACCGGCTCCGAGGTCGAAAAACAGTTGCACGGTCTCTGAACTGTCAAGCAGGCCGATGGCGCTGCCCTGCCCGACATCGTACATTGCAAGCATGTCGATCGTGCCGATACCGGACAGAATATTGTCGACCTCCCACTCGGCAGCATCCGGCCACGCATCCACGTCGAAGGCATTCGACAGCGCGGTCGCCACGTCGCCGGTCATTCGCTGCAGCGAGAGAAGATGCGCGGTAACCGGCGCTGCCAGCAAAGAGCCGTAGACATCGACGGGAAAAGTGCCGGCTTGAGCGAGCTCGACGTCGAGCCAGTCTTCCTCCTGAATGGAGATCAGAAGGTTCCAGAAACGATCGCCTCTCGTCGCCGTCACCTCGATATTGTAGATCGGCATCTCATCGAAAGGGTCATTAACGGGAGTAAGGCCGCCCTTGAACATCTGCGCCCAGAAATCGCGCATCTGGTGACGCGTATCGTTTGGCTTGCTCAAGTCCATCCGTGCGCTCAGCGGCGATCCAAACCAGCGTGCATCGATAGCATCCAGGGAAAAAACCGCCTCATGCGCCGCGGTCAGATCGTCCGGCTCATGATGGTCCAGGCGCGCATAAGATCTCGGCGGGAATTCCGGCCACCGATCTTCGGAATTGGTTGAGAAGATCCGATTCATTGCCCCTCCCGCAATGCCGAAACTGGCTCTTATATTTGCTTGTCATACAGAAATAGGCAAGTTTGCATCTCGCCTTCCAACTAAGGAATTTGGTCATCCCTATATCTGACCGATAGGCTTAAGTTGCATTTGCAGTATTGGCTGAAACAGATTTCTAAATCCTGCGGCAGGAATTGCCCGGAACGAACTTCGGGGTCAGCACGAAATCCTGCGGCGGCTCGACGGCGCCCTGGGGATTGGTGATGCGATGCAGGAGCCGCCTTGCGATGATGCCGCCGAGTGCCAGCGTGTCCTGTACCACCATGGTGATGCGCGGCGTGATGACCGAACTCCACTGCACATTGTCGATCATGGCGAGCGAGATGTCTTCGGGACAGCGGAAACCCAGCTCCTGCATGGCCTGCAGCGTCGAAAGCGCAACGGCGTTGTTGGCGCCGAGGATCGCGGTCGGGCGCTCGGGCTGGATCAGCAGCCGCATGGCCGCCTCGTAGCCGGCGGCGCGCGTGAACTGGCCGTCGACCACGAAATTCGGGTTCACCTCGACGCCGGCATTGGCCATGGTATCGGCAAAGCCGCGATATCGCTCCGTTGCCGTATGCATGTGGCTCGGACCGGTGATGAAGGCGATGCGCCTGTGGCCGAGCTGCAGGAGATGTTCGGTCAACATCGCACCGGCAAGGTGGTTGTCGGAACCGACGAAATCGCGCTCGATGCCGGCAACCTTCTGGTCGAAGCAGACGATCGGCACGTTCAGGCCGGCGATGAAGTCGAGATAATCCTGATCATAACCTGACGGCGCAAGTGCCAAGCCAGCGGTCTTAAGGCCGATCAGATGCTCGACCAGCGCCCTCTCGCGATCCGTCTTGCCGGAGGAATCGGTGACGACGACGAAGTGCTGGTGATCGAGCGCATAATTTTCCAGTTCGCGCCGGATGTCCCCGAAAAACGGATTGCCGACATTGCCGACGACGAAGCCGATCATGCGGCTGCGCCCGCGCGCCAGGCTTTGGGCAAGCGGGTCTGCAACGAAGCCGACAGCGGCAATCGCCTGGCGAATTTTTTCCAGCGTTTTCTGGCTGACACGCGCCGGATTGCTCAGCGCCAACGACACCGTCGAGACGGATACGTCGGCGAGCTTGGCGACGTCGCGAATTGTAGCCATGAATTTTTCGAACCGTTTCTATCGCCCTCAGCTTTTCGATCAAAGGTGCTTCCTTCGATGAATCGCCGTCACAAATCTAACATTTGTCGGCCATGAAGCAATATGCGGAAAGAGATTTCAACAGCGCGCTTGACAGGCAGGGCGTATCGATCAATGATTAAATCGAACCGGTTCGATTTGGCTAGCTCACCTGGGAGGATGATATGAGCGACGCAGTGATCACTAGCGGCCGTGATGTGGCCGACGGCAAGACATGGTTTGGACATGACCGTTTCGGAATGTTCATCCACTTCGGGCTTTACGCGCTCGGTGCACGCCACGAATGGCTGAAAAACCGCGAGGAATTCACCACAGAGGCCTATCAGAAGTATTTCGACAACTTCGATCCCGACCTCTACGACGCCCGCGAATGGGCGCGCCGCGCGCGCCAAGCTGGTATGAAATATGTCGTTCTCACAGCCAAGCACCACGAAGGCTTCTGCCTTTGGGACAGCAAGGTTACCGACTACAAGGTCACCAACACGCCCTATGGCAAGGATCTGATCAGGCCCTATGTCGAAGCGCTTCGCGCCGAGGGGCTGAAGGTCGGCTTCTATTATTCGCTGCTCGACTGGCATCATCCGGATTTCCCGGTCGACGGGCATCACCCGCAGCGCAACCATCCCGACGCCGCCAAGCTCAACGAGGGCCGCGACGTCAGGCGCTACGCCAAATATATGCGTGATCAGGTGACGGAACTTCTGACAAACTTCGGCAAGATCGACGTGATCTGGTTCGATTTCAGCTATCCCCACCGCGTCTATAAGGGCCTGCCCGGCAAGGGCCGTGCCGATTGGGAAAGCGAAGACCTCATCAAGCTGGTGCGCCAGTTGCAGCCCGACATCATCGTCGGCGACCGTCTCGATCTGCCGCGCGACGCCGATCACATGCCCGATCTCGTCACGCCGGAACAATATACGCCGCGCGTCGCCCCGACGGTTGCCGGTTTGCCGGTGCGCTGGGAAGCCTGCCACACCTTCAGCGGCTCCTGGGGCTATTATCGCGACGAGACGAGCTGGAAGGATGCCGGCCAGCTCATCAACATCCTGGTCGATACGGTCTCGCTCGGCGGCAACCTTTTGATGAATGTCGGCCCGAGCGGCCGCGGCACCTTCGACGCCCGCGCCATCAAGGCGCTCGACACCTATGGCGAATGGATGCGGTTGAACGGCCGGGCGATCTACGGCGCCGGGCCTTCCACCCATAAGGCGCCGAGCGGCTGCCGCTTCACTCAGAAAGGAAACCGGCTCTATCTGCACATCCAGACCTGGCCGTTCCGCCACGTCCACATCGAGGGGCTGGGGCGCAAGGTCAAATATGCGCAGTTCCTGCATGACGCCAGCGAGGTTCACTGGCTCGACCCGGATGCCGACGTCGATTCCAATATCGGTGTTGCCGTCGGAGAAGGCATACTGAGCCTGGAGCTGCCGGTGTTGAAACCGGATGTCGTGACCCCGGTCATCGAGCTGACCCTCAAGGATTGAGGGGAACGCGAAGCCCAGCGCCCGGTGCCGTCATGAGCCGCGAAGCCGAACTCATTGCCGCGATGACCCCCTTGATCGCCGATCTGGCTGAAGACGGCAATGGCGCCGTCGCCTTGGCCGGCTCGCGCGGCAAGGGACGGTCGGATGCGCAATCGGATTTCGACTTCCGGGTCTATGCCGACGCCTATCGCGGGCCGGAGGTTCGACAAACCGAGGCGTGGCGGCGTTTCGAGACCGCTCTGCGGAGCTGGCAGGCCGAAGGCATCCGCATGGATGGCGTCTGGATGCGCCGCTATTCAGGTGTACAGCGCGACCTGGACTCCTGGCTTGCCGGCATCGTCGTGCCCAAGAGCTTCGAATGGACGATCTGGGGCTATCACCTGCCGACGGATCTTGCCAATCAGCAGATCATCGCCGATCCAAGGGGCCTGCTGACCGGCTGGAAGCAGCAGCTGGCGCGGTATCCGGAGGCGCTCAGGGCATCCGTCCTCAGCCAGTACATGGATGTTCTGCGTTATTGGGCCAGGGATTATCACTACGAGAGCAAGGTCGTTCGCCGCGATCTCGTCTTTCTCGTCGGGCTGACGGGCAAGCTTGCCAATGCCATCCTGCAGACCGTCTTTGCCTTCAACCGGGTCTATTTTCCGGGCGACGGCTGGAACCTGCCCATGGCAGCCGAGCTCGAGCGGCTGCCCCCTGACTTCCACCAGCGGATGACCGCCATTCTGGAGCCGGGGCAAGGTCCGGACACCTGGCGGCGCCAGCGAACAGAGCTGATCGGCCTGATCGCCGACCTGGAGGCCATGATCGCGGCCTGAACCAGCCGCAAGACCAAGCCGGAGGGGAGCGTCCGGAGTGTGATGAACGTCACTGCAAACAAAGTCATTCAGGAGGAGGAACCATCATGAAACATTCATTGATCTTTGCCGCCGCCCTTGCGGCGAGTTCACTAACCGGCATCGGCGCTAAGGCGCAGGACGCCCCCGTGACCCTGACCTGGCAGATGTGGGGCGAACCGAACGATGCGCAGCTCTGGCAGCAGCTGGCCGATCTTGTTAACAAGCAATATCCCGACATCAAGGTCAAGCTGCAGCTTTCGGGCTGGACGGACTACTGGACACGCCTGCCGGTTCTGGCGGCCTCGGGACAGGTCGCCGACATCGTCTCGATGCAGTCGATGCGCATGCCGAATTTCTATTCGATCCTGACGCCCCTCGACGATTATGTGAAGAACGGCGATGTGAAGGTGGGGGATTTCGAGACATCGATCATGTCCGGGCTCTCCTATGACGGCAAGCTCTATGCGCTGCCTTATGATGTCGGCCCATGGATGATCTTCTACAATCGTGACAAGTTCGCCGCCGCCGGCTTGAAGGAGCCTGCCAAGGACTGGACGTTTGACGATTTCAAGGCCGACGCCAAGGCGCTGACGAAGGACGGAACCTACGGCTATGGCACTCAGGGCTTCGATTTCATCGCCGGCCCCGTCGCGCTCGGTGCGGAATATTTCAATGCCGACAATGAATTCGACCTCACCAATACAGGCTTTGTCGATGGCTTCAGCAAATATGCCGATCTCACCGCCAAGGATAAACTCTCGCCGGTCTTTGCCTCCGCCGCCGATGCCACGGCAGCAAGCGGCCGCTTCGCTTCGGGCAATGTCGCCATGTATATCGACGGTCCCTGGACGCTGATTACCGCGCAGGCCAACGTCAAATTCAAGATCGGCATCGCGCCGCTGCCGCGCGGAAGCGGGCCGTCACGCTACATCACGGCCGGCTCTGGCTGGGGCATCTCCGCCGCCAGCCAGCATAAGGATGCAGCCTTCAAGGCGCTGCAGGTGCTGTCCGGTCCGAAGGCTGCCGAAATCCTCGGCTCGGCCGGGCGCGCGCTGCCGGCCCGGCTTGCGCAGCAGACCGCCTGGTATGACGAAGCGGCCAAGAATGTCAGCGGCACCCGCGACACGCTGCAATATATGTTCGCCCACACGACCCCGTTCCGCATCAACGAGAAATGGAACCAGTTCGAGAACCTGGTGATGCAATATGTGCCGCTGGCGCTGACGGGAGATTCCAAACCCGAGGGCGTGCTCAGCGACATTCAGAGCCAGCTTCCGTAACCCGGGCAGCTCGTCGGCCTGCGGCCGGGCCTATCGGCTCGACCGCGGCTCCCTTGCCGAAAAGGAGAGGCCCATGATGCTGGGCAAGCACACCGACATGATCGCAAGACCACGGCCACGCTCGCGCAAATGGTTCAGGGGCGAGGGATGGACGGCCTTGTTCTTCCTGCTGCCGGGCCTGATCGGCATCGTCCTGTTCCTCGTTCTGCCGATCCTTGCTTCGATCGCGCTCAGCTTTACCAATTGGCAACTGCTCGGCACGCCGCGTTTCGTCGGCTTTTCCAATTATACGCGCCTGTTTACGACCGACCCGCAATTCTGGACGGTCATGCGCAACACCATCTTCTTCACCATTGAATATCTGGTGCTCAATATCGTCATCTCGCTCGGGCTGGCGACCTGGATTTCGAGCCTGAAGATCGGCAAACGCTGGTTCCGGGTGATCTTCTTCCTTCCGACCTTCACCCCGCTCATCGCCGTCGCCATGGTCTGGATGCTGATCTTCACCAATGGCGGCCTTTTCGACAGCCTGATGGCCGCGTTATCGCTACCCTTCGCAGGCGTTCTCAACGATCGCACGCTCGCCATGCAGGCCGTCGTCCTCACATCGCTCTGGGCCGGCGTCGGCTATAATACGGTTCTCTTCAACGCCGCACTCGACATGGTGCCGGCAACCTATCTCGAAGCGGCGCGGATCGATGGCGCGACGGCCTGGGACCGTTTCTGGAAAATCCGCCTGCCGCTGATCTCGCCGACGCTGTTTTTCGGCACTGTCATGACGGCGATCACGTCGCTGCAGGTCTTCGACCAGATTTTCGTCATGACCAAGGGCGGGCCGGGATCGTCGACCGCGACGCTCGGCTATGCCATCTACCAACGCGGCTTTCAGAACTTCCAGATGGGTTATGCCTCGGCTATCGCCTGGGTGATGTTCGCGCTGATCATGGTGCTGACCGCCCTGCAATTCTGGTTCCAGCGCAAATGGGTGCATTATGACGCTTAAATCCGAAACCAGAGCGCGCCGGAAGCTGGTACTCGATATCGTCAATCACGCCGCCCTTACGCTCGTGGCGATGGCCTTCCTGTTTCCCTTCTTCTGGATGGTATCGAATGCAGTGCGCTCGAATGCCGAGGTGACGGCGATACCGGCGCGCATACTCCCCGAGGTTTTCGAATGGGGTAACTTTGCCGCCGCCTGGACCAGACTGCCCTTCGGCCGCTTCTTCCTCAACAGCGCCGTCATCGCCATCTGCGTGACAGCGATCACCGTCGTCGTCTCCTGCCTTTCCGGCTACGCCTTCGCGCGGCTGAAGTTCAGGGCGCGCGAAACGCTGCTGCTCGGCTATATCGGCACGCTGATGGTGCCGCCGCTGATGCTGATCATTCCGCTGTTTCTGATCGTCAACAAGCTCGGCCTCGTTAATACCTTTCCCGGCGTGATCCTGCCGATCTCCTTCGGCACCTTCGGCGCATTCCTGATGCGGCAGTTCTTCCTCTCCATCCCCATGGAACTCGAGGAGGCGGCAAGGATCGACGGCGCGTCGCGCCTGCGCATCCTCGTCAGCATCATCGTGCCGCTGTCCATGCCGGCGATCGGCCTTCTGTCGCTTTTCACCTTCATGGGGCAATGGAACAATTTCCTCTGGCCGCTGATCGTCATGACCGGAGCCGACAATGCCACCCTGCCCGTCGGCCTCACCATGTTCCAGACGCAGCAGGGCACGCAGTGGAATTATCTGATGGCGGGTGCCACCCTTTCCATGCTTCCAGGCATCTTCCTCGCGATCATCCTTCAGAAGCTCATCTACAACAGCATCGCCCTCAACGCGGGCATGGGCGGGCGCTAAGGCGCCGGCCGAAACTCTTAGGAGATACCCATGGCGAAACTGACCATTCGCAATGCCATCAAACGCTACGGCGCGCTCGAAGTGCTGCATGGCGTCTCCGTCGCCGCGCAGGACGGGGAATTCGTAGTACTTGTAGGGCCCTCGGGCTGCGGCAAATCCACCTTGCTGCGCATGATCGCCGGCCTGGAAGGCATCAGCGACGGCGAGATCGAAATCGGCGACCGCATCGTCAACGATCTCGAACCGAACGAGCGCGATATCGCCATGGTCTTCCAGTCCTATGCGCTCTATCCGCATATGACCGTGCGCGACAACATGGCCTTTTCGCTGAAGCTCGCACGCCGCAGCCGACAGGAGATCGAGCAGAAGGTCAACGATGCAGCAGCGATCCTCGATCTCGCCACCCTCCTCGATCGCTATCCCCGGCAATTGTCTGGCGGCCAGCGCCAGCGCGTGGCGATGGGCCGCGCCATTGTCCGCAACCCCGCCGTCTTCCTCTTCGACGAGCCGCTGTCCAATCTCGATGCAAAACTGCGCGTGCAGATGCGCACCGAGATCAAGACGCTGCACCAGCGGCTTGGAACGACCATGGTCTATGTAACGCATGACCAGATGGAGGCGATGACCATGGCCGACCGCATCGTCGTCATGCGTGGAGGCCATATCGAACAGATCGGCTCTCCGCTTGAGATCTACGATGCACCGGTCAACAGCTTCGTCGCCGGCTTCATCGGATCGCCATCGATGAACTTCATAGACGGCCTCGTCGTCGACCGAAACGGGGCTCTGCAATTGCAAGCTTCGGAAAATCTGCACTGGCCGCTGCCGGAAAGCGCCCGCCGCCATCTTGGTCGATCCGTCCAGCTCGGCATCCGCCCCGAACATATCGCGGTCGACGCTGATGGCGTGCAGGCCAAGGTCATCATCGTCGAGCCGACGGGCTCGGACACGCATCTGCAACTGCAGGCCGGCGCGCAATCGATCGTCGCAGCCGTCAGGGACCGCCCCTCGGTGTCTCCCGGCCAGCCGATCCAGCTCAGGATCGATCCGGCAAAGGCGCATCTGTTCGATCCATCGAACGGCCAGCGCCTGCATTAAAAGAAGTTCACCTCGCGGACGGTTCTCGTGAAGCGAGTTCTGTTTCCGTCACATCCGCCGCGCAAACCCGTTGTCAGGCGCGCAGTGCCGCCGCCGGGCTGGAGCGCAAGGCACTGAATGCGGGCACGATCGATATGATCGCCGCGACGGCCGCGAAGCCGCCGACAAGCCATAGATCGTCGAAGGAAAAGCCGACGGGCAGACGCACGGCTGTCGATGCCGCAAGCCGCGCCGAGATCACCAATGCCGCGATATAGCCGAGCGCAATGCCAAGTGCGATGCCGGCAGCGAATAGGACGAAAAGCTCGCCCCAGACAAGCGCGACGATCGATCGGACGGGCGTGCCAAGCGCCCGCAAGGCGCCGATCTGCCGGCGCCGCGAACCGACATGCATGATAGTCACCAGCACGATTGCGGCAATGACGATTGCCTGCGTGCCGAGCGCGATCGCCAAGAGAAGACTGCGGGCATCGCCGAGCGTCGCATAGAGCCTGGTCAGCACTTCCGCCGGAAAGACGCCGAGCGTCGTGCCGCTGCGATATTCCTGCCGCAGGCGGTAGGCATCGGCAATCGTCTTCGGCTTGACGAGAACGGCCGGAATGCCGGGGGTGTGCGCGTCGAAATGCTCATCAAGCGGCGCGTCGGCATCGACATGGCCATGCTCGTGTCCATGACCTTCGGCATGCTCGTGCGGCTCTACGCCATGCGTATCGGCCTCGTCGCCATCATGGTCGTGATGGTCGCCCTCGTCATGCATGCCGTGCAATTGCCAGACGGCGCGGATCGGCACGAGGATCGCCCGGTCCCATGCGGTACCCGTCGGCGCCATGCGGCCGGTAACCTTATAGGCAATGGCCGTATGGGTTTCGCCGCCGGTCTCCGCCGTGCCATGCATAGGCTTGATCTCAGCACCTGTCGACAAGGCGACATCGGAGCCGACCACCGCTTCGCCGAGGCGCGAAAACATCGCGCCCTGCGACAGTGATGGCGAAAGGGAGGAGATGAGGCCGGTCGTTGTGCCGACGATTGGATGTCCGTAGGCGGAATCGCCAAAGCCGACGGGTGCCGCCAGTTCGACGCGGGGATCGTTGGCAAGGCGGGAAAGGACGGCACCCTCCATCAGCGGCAGCGGCGCCGGCTGCAGGAAGACGGCTGAAAGTGCCAGCTGGGTTTCGCTGCCGGCGGCTCCGACAAGCAGATCGAATTTCTCGGCGGCTCGCGCGCTGCCGAGCCGGACGGCCCGTTCCTGTAGCGTCACGGTGACGCTCAAGGCGACAGACAAGGCAATCAGCACGACGACGGCCAGCGCTCCGCTCCAGAAACGACGCAGGTCGGCAAGGATGAAAGCGATCATTGCGCGGCGACCTCTTGGCTGTCTTCCTCGATACGCCCGCTCGCGAGGTTGATGCGGCGGCCGAGACGCGCGGCAAGCGCCGCGTCATGCGTCACGACGATAAGCGTCGTCCCCTCTTCGGCTGAAAGCTGCAGCAGCAGTTCCGCAACCTCCTTGCCGGCTTGCCGGTCGAGGCTGGCGGTCGGCTCATCGGCAACGACGACGCCCGGACGCGATAAAAGTGCGCGAGCAACCGCAACGCGCTGCATCTCGCCGCGCGACAAGGTTTCGATCTTCTGCCGCGGGCGGGTAATACCGGTCGCCGACAGCAGGTGAAGCGCGCGCTCCCGCTCGTCGGGCGCGAGACGCCGCGCCAGCTTGACCGGAAGTACGACATTTTCGAAGGCGGACAGGCCGGGAAACAGATGGAAGTCCTGCATGACAAGGCCGATATTACGCGCGCGAAACGCATCGCGCCTTCCGGAGGAAAGACGCGTGATCTCCGTACCGCTCCACGACACGCGACCATCCGTGACATGTTCCAGTCCGGTAATGGCATTGACGAACGTACTTTTGCCGGAACCGGACGCACCGGTGATCGCAAGGCGACCGCCGGCCGGCAGATGAAATCGATCTATGGCGAGAACCGGCGCGGCCAGACCCGGGAAATGCATCTTCAGGCCGGAAACATCGAGTGCGAGCATAGGGATCAAACGGTCCTGAATGACGCGTCCCGGAGACGCAGCTGGCTGATGAAACCTGTTTCCGGATCCGTCCACGAGCCGAATTCCAGCACGCCGCGCGCCATGATCGGCGCATTGTACTGCACGAATGTCTGCTTGGACGAGAGATAGACGACGACGATATTGTCAGGCCAATCGGCATCGGAAGAGCAGAACGGGCAAAGCGACATCGGAATTTCCGTCAGGACGAAGAAGGCGGCCTCCGCCTTCAATGGCGGCGCCATGAAGCCATTGACGGCGACATCCTTGCCGCTCAATTGCTTCACCTTATCGGAAAATTCGAGACCGAGCGGACCGAAGCTCTTGTAGAGCTCACCGAAGCCAAGCCTTTCCCCAGCGTTCGCGCGCATGGCAACGCCCATCATCGGCAGCATGGCGGCGGCCGCGAGCAATGTCCGGCGGTTGATGACAACGGTCTGGTCCCGAGGCATGAGAACCCTCATGAAAGATGGAGGGACAGGCGACCAGAAGCCGCCTGTCCCAAATCACGGATATGAACAGGTTTTACATCTTTTCAGAGCCAAGAGCGAAGGCATCGACCAGCACGTGGTAGACATCGCTCTGTTCCATATAGCCACGGAAACCTTCGGCTCCCGGGCCGGCTGCCTGTAGCACGACGTCGTCGACAGCATGGACGCCGCTGTCCTCGTCCTTCGGAAGATTGCCCTGCACGAAGACGGCGCCAGGCACGTCCTTGTAGGCTTCGTTGGCAACATATTCCTTCTTCTCGTTCTGGATCGCCGGAACGAAGGGACCGTCGAGCTTCGGACGGAAGGTCTCGTAGTGGTCCGGACCGTTGTTGGCAGCCATGAACAGGCGGCGCGAAACGTCGACGCGGTCCGGATAGCCGTCGCCATTCTTGTCTTCATAGTTCGGGAAGCCGGCGGCGGCATAAGTGCCGACCTTCTCGCGCATTTCCGTGCCCGGCTTGTCGTCGTCGACGGTGCCGATGATCGAGACGCCATGCGTGTGGTCGCCGGTGACGACGATCAGCGTATCCGGATTCTTGGCCTGGAATTCGCGGGCAACGGCAACGGCCTTGTCGAACTCGATGGTTTCGACCAGAGCGCGATCCCAATCGAGCGGATGGCTCATCTTGTCGATCGACGCGCCCTCGACCATCAGGAAGAAGCCTTCCGGATTCTTGGAAAGCTTGTCGAGCGCGACCTTGGTCATATCGACCAGGCCCGGCTGGTTCGGGAACTTGTCGACCGTGCCCTTCTTGAGGAATTCGCGGTCGAGCGTGACGTCGAGGTTGCCGGTGTGGAACAGGCCGAGCAGCTTGTCCTGGTTGGAGCCAGTCGCCGTCGCCAGTTCGTTCTTGTCGGTTGCAACGGCATAGCCGGCATCCTTGAAGAGCGCGATGTAGTCCTTGTCATCCTTGCGCTTCGAGCCCGGCACGCTCTTGGCCAGGAAATAGGCCGAGCCGCCGCCGAGCAGCACGTCCGGCTTGACGCCGTACAGCATGCCGACGATATCGGCCTTGTCGCCGCGCTTGCGCGTGTGGGACACGAGTGCTGCCGGCGTCGCATCCTCGACCTCGGCCGTGGTCACGATGCCGAGCGACTTCTTGCCGGTGCGGCGCAGCGCTTCACCGATCGTTTCGACCTTGGGATCGTCGAGGCTCGCCGGCGTACGGTCGGCATAGACGCCGAGCGCGTTCACGGCGGACTTGTGGCCGGTCATATAGGCCGACATGGTGTTGGCGCTGTCGGTGGCAATCGCCGACGTCGAGGACGTGCCGATGAAGGCGACCGGCGGAATGTCGTCCATGGCGAGACGGCCGTTGGCCTTGCCTTCGGTCATGCCCTTGGACATGATGCGGGCACCCGTGCGATGTGCGACCGAGAGACCGTCGCCGAGCAGGAAGATGATGTTCTTGGCCTTCGGCGTGGCCGAGGTGCCATAGACATCCCAGTTAACGGACTTCTTCTCGTCGCCGGCCGATACTTCGACCTTGTACTGGCCGGTCTTTGCAAGCTTGACGCCACGCAGGATCAGGGCCGATCCGAGAACCTTGTCCTCGGCACCCTTTTCCTCCGCGACAAAATCGGCGGCCTTACCGAAAACGGCCTCATAGCTTTCGCCGTTGACCGTGACCTTGACGTCTTCCGGCTTGACGACCTTGCTGAATTCCACCTTGAAATCGAATGGCGAGCCGGCAAGTACCGTCGCCCGGTCCAACGGATAGACCGTCGCTGCGTGTGCTGCACCGGACAATACGGTCGCACACATCATGGAGAGAACAAGTTTACGCATTTCATACCCCCTGCGTCGTGGTTGCTTCCCTCTCCTCACTTATAAAAGCCACATGACAATCATGTAAAAAAGAGTCGACTTTCTGCAACCGGAAATTCCGAAGGGGAAATCGCTAAGGAAGCCTGATTGTATGCGTCGCATCTAAAAGACCGGCCGGACGGCCTGAATGCCGGGACCATCGCCACAGGGACACGCAATTCGCTATGGCTTCGCGCGATCGGGATGCGCCGCCTGAAAGGCCGGCAATTGAGTGCATCTGCCATCGATTTCGACGATACGCTTGAGATCGGTCAAGTCCATGCCCCAACGGCGGGCATTGTAGACCTGCGGCACAAGGCAGATATCCGCCATGGTCGGCGTGTCGCCAAAACTGAAGCCGCCATCGAACTTGCTCAACATGACTTCGAGCTTGCGAAGACCGCCGGCAATGAAATGCCTCATCCACTCCTCGCGGGCATCGGCTCTATCCGTGATGGTCATGAAATGGGCCGCAACATGCGTGTTGCAGATGGGATGGATATCCATGGCGATCGCATAGGCGAGCGCGCGCACATGCTGGCGGCCCGCGCTATCCGGCGGCATCAATCCGCTCTCCGGCCGAAGCTCGGCCAGATATTCGATGATGGAAAGCGATTGCGTCAGAATTTCTCCGTCGATCGTGAGCGTCGGCACGAAGCCTTGCGGATTGAGCGCCAGGTAATCGGAACTATTCTGTTCACCTTCGAGCAGATTGATGGGCACGCGCCTGTAAGCGATCCCGAGCATGTTGAGCGCGATGCGGACGCGGTAGCTCGCGGACGAACGCCAGTAATCGTAGAGAACGACGTCGCTCATCGCGGCTGAGCCCCCAAGTATCTTTCGACGGTCTGTTCGATCGCCCCGAAGATGGAGTGCCCGGTACGGTCCCGCATCTCGATACGGACCTGATCGCCGAAACGCAGGAACTGCGTCTTCGGCGATCCGGTTTCGATCGTCTCGATCATGCGGATCTCCGCGATGCAGGAATAGCCATCGCCACCATTCTCGATCGGCTTGCCCGGCCCGCCATCGAGCTTGTTGGATACCGTTCCCGAGCCGATGATCGTGCCGGCGACGAGGCTGCGGGTTTTGGCCGCGTGAGCAATCAGTTCGCCGAAATCGAAGGTCATGTCGACACCGGCATTCGCCTTGCCGAACAGCTTGTTGTTCAGCGTCACGAGGAGCGGCAGATGCAGCTTGCCGCCATCCCAAGCCTCGCCGAGTTCATCGGGCGTGACCGCGACCGGCGAGAACGCCGATGCCGGCTTGGACTGGAAGAAGCCGAAGCCCTTTGCCAGCTCCTGCGGGATCAGCCCGCGCAGCGACACGTCATTGACGAGCATCACCAGCTGGATGGCCTGCCGCGCCATGTCCGGACTGGCACCCATGGGAACGTCGCCGACCACGACGGCGATCTCGCCTTCCATGTCGATACCATAGGCCTCGTCCGCGGCGACGATCGGATCGCGCGGCGCCAGAAAGCCGTCCGATCCGCCTTGATACATCAGCGGATCGACCCAGAAGCTTGCCGGCATCTCGGCATCCCGCGCCTTGCGCACCAGTTCCACATGGTTGACGTAGGCCGAGCCGTCGGCCCATTGATAGGCGCGCGGCAGCGGCGAGGCGGCATCATGTTCGTGAAATCGCATCGTCGGCTGCGCACCGGTCTCGATCCCCTCCGCGATCAGGGCAAGCCGGGGGGCCACATGTTCCCAATCGTCGAGGGCCGCCTGCAGGCTGCGGGCGATATGGCCGACCTCGGAGCAGCGGGTGAGATCACGCGAGACGACGACAAGCCGGCCGTCTCTGGTGGAGTCCTTCAAAGTCGCAAGCTTCATATCTAGGCTCCGATGTCAGAAAATATGCGGACGATCACTTGATGCCGGGTGTTCCATCAAAGCGGCGCTCGAGACCATCCCAGCATTCCAGATAGTCATCCTGCAGCGTTTCCAGCTCTGCCGCATATTTCGTCAGTTGCTGCGGGAAGCGGGTCTCGAACATGAAGGCCATGGTCTGATCCAGCTTCACCGGCTTCAGCTCGGAATTGGACGCCTTTTCGAAGCCGGAGGCATCCGGTCCATGCGGCAGCATCATGTTATGCAGGCTGATGCCTCCCGGCACGAAGCCCTTTTCCTTCGCATCATACTGGCCGTGGATCAGGCCCATGAATTCGCTCATGATGTTGCGATGATACCAGGGCGGGCGGAACGTATGTTCAGCCACCAGCCAGCGCGGCGGGAAGATGACGAAATCGACATTCGCCGTGCCGGCACTTTCGGTCGGCGCCGTCAGCACCGTGAAGATCGACGGATCGGGATGGTCAAAGAGGATGGCGCCGACCGGGGAGAATGTCCGCAAATCGTATTTGTACGGGATGTAGTTGCCATGCCAGGCGACAACGTCGAGAGGCGAATGGCCGATCTCCGTGACATAGAACTTGCCGCACCATTTGACATGCACGCGGCAAGGCGTTTCCTTGTCCTCGAAGGCGGCGACGGGCGTCTTGAAATCGCGCGGATTGGCGAGGCAGTTTGCGCCGATCGGCCCGCGTTCAGGCAGCGTGAATTTCGCGCCATAATTCTCGCAGACATAGCCGCGCCAGACCTCCTCCTCGCCCTTGCGCGTCACCTTGAACATCATGCCGCGCGGGATGACGCATATTTCCAGGGGCTCGACATCCATGATGCCCATTTCGGTAAACACACGGATGGTGCCGACCTGGGGAACGACCAGCAGTTCGCCATCAGCATCGAAGAAGTAGTCGTCGACCATATCCTCGTTGAAGACATAGGCATGGGCGGCCATGCCGGTCTGGGTCAGCACATCGCCACCGGCTGTGATCGTGCGGATCCCTTCGAGAAAATTCAGCCGCTCGGTCGGCGCCGGCAGCGGATCCCAGCGGAGTTGGCCGAGCGGAAGCGAATGATCATCCAGGCAGGGTGCTGATTTCCAGAACGGATAAGAGGCGTTGGAAAAGCGGCGGGTGTGGCGCACGCTCGGGCGGATGCGATAGAGCCAGGACCGTTCATTCGTTCCGCGCGGCGCCGTGAAGGGCGAGCCGGAAAGCTGCTCGGCATAAAGACCGTAATTGCATTTCTGCGGGCTGTTCTGGCCCTGCGGCAGAGCACCGGGAAGCGCTTCCGTTTCGAAGTCATTGCCGAAGCCGGGCATGTATTGCAGCGTCTCCGCGACCGCGGCCTGATTGTCGGAAGCCTTGGATATCGTCTGGTCCATCGCTCAATTCCTCCCGAAAACTGAAGGTGACCCGGCGCCGAGCACCGGGTCACCTGAAGATCATTCGGCCGCCGTGCCGATGACGCCGCGCTTGATCTGATCGGCCTCGATCGACTCGAAGAGCGCGCGGAAATTGCCCTCCCCGAAACCTTCGTCACCCTTGCGCTGGATGAACTCGAAGAAAATCGGGCCGATGACGGTCTTGGAGAAGATCTGCAGCAGGATCTTCGTCACGCCGCCATTCACGACGCCTTCGCCGTCGATCAGGATACCATGTTTTTTCATGCGCTCGATGGGTTCTTCGTGACCGTTCACGCGCGCATAGGACATGTCGTAATAGGTCTCAGGAGGACCGGGCATGAAGCGCAGGCCGTTGTCGGCAAGCGTATCGGTCGCCTGGTAGATATCATCCGTTCCGACGGCGATGTGCTGGATGCCCTCGCCCTTGTACTTCTTCAGGAACTCCTCGATCTGGCTGGTATCGTCCTTCGATTCATTCAGCGGAATGCGGATCTTGCCGCAGGGCGAGGTAATCGCCCGGCTCACCAGTCCGGTGATGCGGCCATCGATATCGAAGAAATGGATCTGCTTGAAATTGAACAGGTCGCGATAGAAGTCCCACCATTTGTCCATGTTGCCGCGGAAGACATTGTGGGTCAGATGGTCGAGATAATAGAAGCCGACGCCCTCGGGATTGGGATTGGCTTCGCCGATCCAATCGAATTCGGCATCGTAGGCCGAACCCTTATTGCCGTAGGTCTCGACGAAATAGAGCAGCGAACCGCCGATGCCGACGATTGCCGGGACATCGAGCGCCTTGTCATTCCCTTCGTAGGGAACCGCACCCTTCGAGACGGCATGGTCGAAGGCGTGCTTGGCGTCGACCACGCGCCAGGCCATCGACGGCGCCGCCGGGCCATGATCGGCGATGAAGCGGGCGGCGTGGCTGCCGGGCTCAGCGTTCAGGATGTAGTTGATGTCACCCTGGCGCCAGACGGTGATGTTCTTTGTCTTGTGCTTGGCGATCGCGACATAGCCCATGCGGGTGAAGAGCTCGCGCAGTTTCTCCGGCTCGGGATGGGCGAATTCGACGAATTCGAAGCCGTCGGTGCCGGCCGGATTGTCGGCGGTGATTTCGGACGGCGGCGCATCATGCGGAAAAGGACCCATTTTCTCCTCCTCAGAGACGGTACTTTGACTATGCAAAGTATGGTCCAAAACACGCGCAAAGTGCTTGCATTCTCCCTGTAAAATGAAAATATTATACACGATCCGTGAGTATTTTGAAAGTTTTACGCAATGGATGAGCCGCTCGACAAATTGGACCTTCGTCTTCTCGAGGAACTGCAGAAAGATGGCAGGTTGACGAACAACGAGCTGGGCGAACGCATCGCGCTTTCCCCCTCGCAGTGCTCGCGAAGGCGCACCAGGCTGGAGGCGGAGGGCTATATTCGCGGCTATCAGGCCAATCTCGACCGCCAGAAGCTGGGCCTGGACATGCTGGTGGTCATTTCGGTGACGCTTGCCACGCATAACCGGGACAATGCCCGCCGGTTTTCGCAGCTGATCAACGGGCTGCCGGAAGTGTTGGAAGCCTATGCGCTGACAGGTGAAATGGATTATCACCTGAAGGTCGCGACCCGTGGGCTCGCCGGTCTCTCCAGGTTCGTCAACGACGTGCTGTTGCCGCACGAATCGGTGCAGCATGTGAAGACCTCCATCGTTCTCGATACGCTCAAGACCTTCGAAGGATTTCCGGTGCCCGTCTCGCAGAGCTGGCATGGCGACGGCACTCGATGACGATAAACCTACCGCCCTGCCCGAATGCCCAGAGCGCCATTCGGGCGTCTGTGCATAAAGCTGTGACTAGAGTGGCCTATCAAGAACTGAGGACGAGTGAAGGAGTTGCTTTCAGGGTATGCTCCCTTTCCAATCATTCGGAAGAATACATCCTTAGCGAGGACAGGCTTGCATGGTATACGTGGACGTACAGGCGCGACATCTCGAAGGTTTTGCTGAAGCTCTGCTGAGGTGCAACCATCTATATCATCCAAGCAACGACTCCATTGCCTTGCTCAATGCTGTCAAAAGCAGGCGGCAGATCGAGATATTTGACTATAGCCGCTCCGCCGACGCATTTACCCGCGCTTTCGGAATGCGAAATTCTCTGAAGTGCCTGCGGGCGCTCGCTAACCTCGGAACTGCCATACACGAATATGAAAGGGTATGCGATCTCGGCTGCGGCTCCGGTGCCTTCAGCCTTGCCTTTGCCTATCTCGCCGACAATCCCAATCTCGAGCTTCGCGGCTTGGATGCCTCGGAAACCCAGCTTCTGCTCGGCGAAGAGCTCATGTCGGCTGCCGCGCTGCCGGGGCGCTTCCGGTTCGAGCGACGGAACCTGCCGGCACAGATCGGCTATCGTCCCGACCTGACGATCTCCTCCTATTGGTTCTGTGAAAACGAGCATGTGATCGCCGATCCGGCGCTGTTTGATCTCATGGTCGGGCGCGAGATGCTGATCGTCGACTATGAAAAGATTATCGACCGCATTGCGACCTCCCTTCCAAGAGGATTTCACGCGCTGGCGCGACATAGCGCCCTTGTCGAAATCCCCACCGCGCTAACCGATTTCGTCGCCCAGGAATGGGCAAGCGTCTACAGCATTCACATCAGCCGTACCACAGATTAGGCGAGCCGGCCTATTCCAGGTCTCAGCGCGATCGGATCATAAGCACGCCGCAATGCGCCGATGCCGACAGATTGCCTGATTTGAGATCCGATGCCGCATGCTTCCGCAATCGTATTTTCAGGTCTTGCCAACAGCAATGCTCTTGCCATCTATGCCATCGGCGAACTTGCAAGGTTGCGCGTTCCGATTGTTGAACCTGTCTGTCTGAAGGATTTCACTTCCATGCCTTTCCGGCCTTCGCCATTTCTTCGCATCCTTGCTCTTGGCGGCTCAACCGCCATCGTGCTCGCCATACAGACCGCGGCGGCGCAGGAGATGTCCAGCCCAGCTCAATGGCCCGACACGCCGACCTCGCGCCTGGAAGCGCTAGCAATCCTCCAGACCTTGAATGCCGACCTCCTCAGCAATGCCAGCGCCACGCTGACGCTCGACCGCTGGTGCGCCGCTCACAAGCTTGCGCCGGAGGGTTCCAAGATCGTCGCTCAGCGCGTGCATGGACAGGACAAGCCAGCCGATGCTCCCATCCGGGAACTGCTTGCCGCCGGACCCGACGACCCCATCGCCTACCGGCGCGTTCGCCTGGCCTGCGGCGACCGCATCCTGTCGGAGGCAGACAACTGGTATGTGCCATCAAGACTGACGGCCGAGATGAACACGGCGCTCAACACGAGCGATATCGCCTTCGGCCGTGCCGTCCAGGCTCTCCATTTCACCCGCACGAATCTATCAGCGAAATTGCTTTGGTCTCCGCTGCCGGAAGGCTGGGAAACGGGTGCCAATCTGCCGGTCTCCGGAACGGGATCCCTTGTTCCACCGCCATTCCTTCTCGAACATCATGCCGTGCTGAAGCTGCCGGACGGAACGCCGTTCAGCGCGCTGGTCGAAAGCTACACCGGCCGCGTGCTCGATTTTGCGGCTCCGCACCTGCCTCCACAATAGGCTTCGCCCTGTCGCTTGCCACCTTGCGATCCGGTCATCTCAACAAAAACAATTGCTTGCGTTGCGACTGGCGTCGACGGTCCCGCGAGACTTATGCTGAATACGGCCGCGCGAAAATTCTGCTCCATATCTCTTCGATACTTTGCTCATTGCATCGCTCCCGGGAACAAGGCAGCATATTCTTCCCTGACGCAGCAACAGAACAATAGATTTTATATTTCTCCGAATTGCTACTTGTTGCCGAGGGATGCGGGGCAAGGGGACCGACACCGCAATGGTGACGCGTGCGCAGCAAATTGGCGTCGTTATCGGCCTGGCCATCGTCACGGCATTGACGATCCTGCGGGCAAGTGATCCTCAATTGCTGAGGCTCGCCCGCGATTTGACGTTCGACCAGTATCAGCGCCTGGTGCCCCGCGCCTTCGAGAACCAGCCTGTCCGCGTCGTCGACATAGACGAAGCCTCACTACGCGAGTTCGGTCAATGGCCTTGGCCGAGAAACCGGATTGCCGCCCTCGTGGACGGGCTGTCCGATATGGGTGCGTCGGCCATCGCCTTCGATGTCCTCTTCGCAGAGCCCGACCGTTTGTCGCCTCGCAACGTCGTTCGCGACGTCATCGGCATCGATCCCGCACTGCTGGGCAAGCTACCGGATAATGATGAGATTTTTTCCCAATCGCTATCCGGAAGGCCGGTGGTTCTAGGTTTTGGCCTCTCCAACGAGGGAAACTATCTGCCGCCGGTCAAGGCAGGGTTCGCTTATACCGGCGAAACTCCCTTCGGTGCGCCGCCCGCGATCAAGGCCGCGACGCCGCTGCAGCCGCAATTGGAAGCCAATGCCGCGGGCCTCGGCCATATCAGCCTCAATCCGGGCGCGTCATCGGCGGTGGTGCGCGCGGTTCCGCTTTTCCTCAGCGACGGCAGGCAGCTTTACCCCAATCTCGCGCTCGAAGCGCTCCGTGTCGCACAGGGGGCCTCCACCTACGTACTGGATGCAGCACCGGACACGCCGAATACCCTGACCCGAGTGAAAATCGGGGATTTCGTCGTGCCGATAACGGCGGCTGGAGAGCTTTGGCTCTATGTGAGCCCCGACACCGCGGAACGGTATATTTCGGCAGCGAAGGTACTTTCGCCCGGGGATGCCTCCGCCGATATCAAAACCGCCATCGAAGGCAGCATCGTTTTCGTCGGGACCTCTGCTTCCGGCCTCCAGGATGTCCGCACGACAGCGCTGGGTGAAAACGTGCCGGGTGTCTCCATCCATGCGCAGATCGTCGAGCAGATCCTTTCAGGCCGCTTCCTGTCCCGGCCGGATTGGGCGGACGGACTGGAAATCCTGTCCATCGCCGCCTTGGGCAGCCTTCTGGTGATCCTCACCACCTTCGTCAATCCGGCCGTCGCCCTTGCGTGCGGCCTGCTGATTACCTTTCTTGCCCTTGTGGCCTCCTGGGTTGCCTTCCTCTATGGGGGGCTTCTCTTCGACCCGCTGGCGCCGATCGTCTCCGGATCGATCACGCATTTCGCCGCGACGGCGTTCCGCTTTCTGGTGACCGATCGGGAACGGCGCGACGTGCGGCGGGCTTTCGGGCACTATCTCTCACCATCGCTGCTCCATCGCATCGAGCATACGCGCAACGCGCTGCGCCTTGGAGGAGATGAACGCGAGCTGACCGTCATGTTCGTCGATGTGCGAAACTTCACCCAGATCAGCGAGGAGATGACCCCGAGCGCCGTCGTCGCGTTTCTGAACACGCTGCTCGATGCGCTGAGCCATCATGTCATCGCCAATGACGGGACGCTCGACAAATTCATCGGTGACTCGATCATGGCCTTCTGGAACGCTCCCGTCGATGTCTCCGATCATGCCGGCAGGGCCGTGCGTGCGGCGCTCGGCATGCGGGAAACGCTCGCCCGCCTCAACAACAGCGATGCGTTCGGTTTCGGAAACGCGCGGCGGGTCGGAATAGGGATCGGCATACATACGGGGCTTGCATGCGTCGGCAATATGGGTGCCGAGACCCGCTTCAATTACACCGCGGTCGGCGATGCCGTGAACATTGCCGCACGTATCGAATCCGCCTGCAAGGACATCGATTTCGACATTCTTGTATCCGAACCGACAGCGGGCTTGCTGCCCGATTGCGCTCTGCTGGAAGCGGGAGCGCTGACGCTGAAAGGTAAGAGCATGCGAACCAAACTCTTTGCGGTGGTCGGCGATGCGCGCCTGGCGGGATCAGCCGAATTTGTCGAACTTCAGGCCATGCACAGGCAGCTTGTCGATGCCCTGCGAACACGGTCGACGAGTAGCCGCAAACTTGTCAGCGCGGCAAAACTCAAGGCGCAGGCTGCGGCAACGGGATTATTGCGGGGTTTTTACAGCCAGATTTCGCGTCGAGCCGGACACTTCGCCGACGAAACTTCAGACAAGGCGGCCGACATCTAGCTGATTTGACAGCCAGTGCCCGCAACTTCCTGTGCTATCGATGGTGATGTCCGCCGTCGTGATCGCCATGATCGCCGTCATCGCCCTCGCTGTCCTGGTCGTCTCCATGATGATCGCCCCATCCGTGGTCACCTCTGCCATGACGGTCGTGATGCTCATGGTGATCGTGATGCTTGCCTTCGTCGTCATCGTGCTCGTGCGGTTTGCCTGATATGTCGGGCATACTTGGCGTACTTGGCGTACTTGGCGTACTTGGCGGATTTGAGACATCCGGCGTGCTGGGAGTTTCGTGCGGCGTGGCGGGCGCCTCGGCGCGTGGCGATTGCTGGGGGCTGGGTGCGTTCGGCGTATCGTGGGGCGCCGGAGCAGGATTATTCGCCGGAGCGCTGCGCGGAGATATACCGTTAGGCCGATCTTTCATCGCCGTCGACAGACCGCATCCGCCGCCGCCGGCAAAACCCATTCGTCCCGAAAGCTGCTGATCGCCGGACAAGAACGGCAAGGCTCGCTGGTTGCCGAGGGTTTTGAGAATATCGCGGTTGACCCGGCGCGGATCGCTGATCTGACCGTTGCGTTTTGCAACGACGCAGTCGCATTGCTGCTTCAACTGCTTGCAGCCGCCGGCACCGCAGAATTGCGCGGCGCCGCTCAACAGAACGACTGCCGTCGTGCCATTGGCCCCGACATAGAAATCGAATACCGTCCCGCGCACGCCGATCGTGCCGGCCGGAGTCACGATCTGATAGGCGGAGTGGTTCGAATTTCCGCTCATCCAACGAAAAGTGCCCTTTGCCGCATTTACGGTCAGCTTTTTGACCGAGCCCGAGTCGTCGAAGACGAATTTATCGATGACGACAGACGAGCCGGCTCCCACAGCTAGTTTCGTGCCGTCCCGAAAGGTGAACTGGCCGAGACCCGAAAGGGAAGTCCGAATTCGCTCGTCGCGATGCACGGCATCATCGACCGCGAGCGGACCGCCTTCGCCGGTAACTTCGGTTTTAATCAGCACCGCCTGGCCGACCTTCTCGGCGGCTCGCGAAGACAACGGCGCGAGCAGCGTGACACTCAGCGCAACGGTCGCGGCGTGACGCAGGTACGACATCCCACCCTCCAGGCTTACCTATGTTTTACCATAGGACACCCTCGAATGTCGCATCATCCTTTCTGAGTATAAATGGTATAGGCTGAATTTGGCGACCTCTAGCACGACGCTTCGGACTCGTCGGCTTGAGCGCCATCGCCGAGATTTAGATGCTCCGAGCCTCGGCGTCCGCTAAATTCCTTGGAATTCTATACGACCGTGAGGCCATAGTGGTCGCTCGGCCATAATCCGTCCACCGGGTAGTTGAATACGCATTCGGCCGACTGAACTTCCGCACGAGCTTTCGGGTGCGCATCCCATCGATCTCGAATGCATGCCGACCGGATAAGTTCCTCCAATATGGGATTGCGACGGCTGCGAAGGATCATGGAAAATGCGGCTGCCGCACCAAGCGGGCAAAAGCATAAGAAAAAATGGGCAATATCAAGCGTTCGCATCCGATCCGCTTGATCTGGCGCCGACTGACCGCTAGGTTGGCGTCGCAATCAAACTGTACAGACACGGGGACTGGTATGCCTACTGGTAAAGTTAAGTTTTTCAACAGCGACAAGGGCTTCGGCTTCATCGAGCCGGAAACGGGAGGAGCCGACGTGTTCGTGCATGTCTCCGCCTTGCAATATGGCGATGTGCTCAGAGAAGGGCAGTCCGTTTCCTATGATCTCGGCCAGGATCGAAAGACCGGCAAGTCGAAGGCGGAAAACGTCAGGCCGCTCTGACGAAGACAGACACAGCACCATCCAACACATTAGGATTGTGTTGTGGCGATGCTGGCTATGTCAACCGACATGTGAATTGCGCGTGCATGGTGTACGACCCAGCAGAAGCGCATGGAACTATCATGTCTAGCGTTCTTTCCTTGCATCTATGGAGTTGCGCTCCATAGATGCAAGGATGATAGGGGCGATGCCCACCTCTTGGGAATATTACAGCGCCGCGTGTCTTTTAAGACGCGCGGCGCTGTAATAGTTTGAAAGGCTGTATCATGAGGGTCATCGCCGATGCCCTCCTTATGCGGCTCCCTCGCCGATTTCCATATAGCGTGCCAATGCCAGAGCGGCGTTCAGCATGTGCTCGCGCATGATCAAAGCCGCTTCCGTTGCATCGCCGCGCATCATTGCTCGCAAGATCGCCTCGTGCTCAAGGAATGAAGCGGTCAATCGCTTCGGTTGACGCAGCTGCGTTCTGCGGAATGGCAGCAGCCTTGCACGAAGCCGCATCAATTCATCAAACAGAAACTCGTTATGCGCGCTGCGATACAATGTTTCGTGGAAGGATAAATTGAGCTTGTCATACTGTTCGAAATCGTTCGCTTTCGCCGCAAGCTCGGAACGCTCGTGAATTTCAGCCAGAACCGCGCGTTCCATGCCTGTTATGCGATGCGTTGCCAGACGGACGCACATGCATTCCATCTCCGCGGTCACTTCGAACATCTCCATCAGCCGCGGCAAGGTCAGCGGCAGGACCGTTGCGCCGCGTCGCGGGCGAATCTCAACTAGGCCGATCGCCTCGAGTTGACGCAGGGCTTCCCTTACCGGGGTGCGAGAAGCGCCAAAGCGGCTACTCAGCGTTGCTTCGTCCAAGCTTGTGCCAGGCCTTATGGCACCAGAGGAAATCTCATCCATCAGAACCAGTCTAATGCGCTGACCGATCGATCCAGCTTCGTCAAATTCCGTCATTTCAAACCTTGCTTCCGATTTGGCGGGCGACCATTCAGTTTTACACCATCCAATTCGACAGATAGCAATCGATATGAACCATCAAGCCGCATCGGGTTCGTTCTGCCTATTGGCGATGAGATCGTCGACGACGATCTTGCGCAGGATACGGCATTTGACAGTCTTCTGCCGCGCCGATCGGCCGGCATATTCACGATGTTTCAGCCGCCTGCAATCGCCCGTACGGCAAGATAAAGGATCGAAGGTGCAACAAGGCAGCCCAGCCCCGTATGAAACGTTGCCGTCAGTGCGCCATAGGGAACGAGGCGACGATCGGTCGCCGCCAAGCCGCCCGACACGCCGCTGACGGTTCCCATCAGGCCACCGAACACCATGGCGCTGCGAGGATTGTCAAGGCCGATCGCCTTGGCGACGATCGGTGTTCCGACCATGACAAGGACTGCCTTGAAAACACCGGTCGCGATGGACAGCGCGATTACAGCCGAGTTTGCACCCAAAGCCGCCCCCGTCACGGGGCCGACGATGTAGGTTATGGCACCGGCGCCGATCGTGGTGGTGGATATGGCATCCGTGTAACCGAAAGCCACGGCGAGCAGGGAGCCGACGATGAACGGAAGAACCGTGCCGAGGCCAAGGGCAAGCGCACCGACAGCGCCAGCCTTGCGAGCCTGGGCAACGTCCACTTCAAAAGCCGTGGCGACGATGGCGAAATCGCGCAGCATGGCTCCGCCCATCAGGCCGATGCCGCTGAGGATGGGAATATCCACAACCCCTTTTTCGCCTCCGGTCCACAGACCAGCGGCAAAGGCCGCGGCGAGCCCCAGAACGATTGCGATAGCCGAGCCGTGAACGCGGCCGAACAGGACATGTTTCGAAATGGCATTCGACAGCCACATGACCAATCCGACGATCGCAAACGCGGTGAGCAGGCTGTTGGCGGTCAAACCGTGTTTCAGGATCTCCATGGAAGCCTCCCTCAGGCCGCGTTGCCGGAGGCGGCAAGCTCACCCCTGGCCCTCGCTTCGATTTCATCCATCGTTTCGCCTCTCTCGCCGATACGGCTCATCAGCGCGACGGTCGCGAAGCAAACGAAAACCGTTACGATGCCGGCAATCAGCACCAGCGGACCGCTGCGCGCAGCCACCAACACGTTCTGCTGCGCCGCCATGGCGACAACAATCGGAATGTAGAGAGCGCCCCAGAATTCGACGCCGAGTTTGAGCGGAAGCGTCAATAAGCCTCGTCTGCTCAGCCACAGCCGCGTGGCGATGAGCAGGATCATAGCAATGCCGACACCGCCGACATTCGCCTTCACGCCAAGCGCCACGCCTAAGAGATCGCCAAGGACGCTCCCCAGGAGAGTGCAAAGGGCAAGCATTGCGACACCGGAGATCATCATGGCCGATCCTCCCCGCATGCGCGCCCGAAGAAATACAAGATCGACATTTGTTCTCCTCCCATGAATACAAAAATGCCTTGTAGCGATTTTAAAATACACATTATTGCGCTTCTGGCAATTGTATATATAGTGAACGCATGAAAATGCTCTCTTGCGCATACAAAGGGCAATTGAAATGCGAGATTGGAACACAAAGGGTCGCGACAGACAGACACGTCTCGAAGCCGGCCAGCGTTTCTCCGCCGGCAAGCTTGTCGACCCGCAGCACCTCGTCGCTTTCCTGGAAGCGATCCTGAAGCCGGGTGATCGAGTTTGCCTTGAGGGCGACAACCAGAAGCAGGCCGACTTGCTGGCCAAGGCGCTGTCCAAAGTCGATATCGCCAGGATACACGACCTGCATATGGTGCAGTCGGGCGTGGTCTTGCCTGAGCATCTCGATATTTTCGAAAGCGGCGTCGCCCGACGGCTCGATTTTTCCTATTCCGGCCCGCAGTCGGCCCGCATCGCCCGCATGATGTTCGGCGGCCAGATCGAACTAGGTGCCGTTCACACCTATCTGGAACTCTTCGCCCGCTACTTTATTGACCTGACGCCACAGGTGGCGCTCATCGCCGCGGTCAGCGCGGACAAGGCGGGAAACCTCTACACCGGGCCGAATACGGAAGACACGCCAACGGTCGTAGAGGCGACGAGCTTCGGCAAGGGACTGGTCATCGCCCAGGTGGGCGAAATCGTCGATCGCGTGCCGCGCGTCGACATTCCCGCCGACCAGGTTCATTTCGTAGTGAACGCCAAGCGCCCCTTCTATGTGGAACCGCTGTTCACGCGCGATCCTGCGGCGATCACCGAAACGCAGATCCTAACGGCAATGCTGGCTATCAAGGGGCTGTACGCTCCCTATGGTGTGCGCCGCCTGAACCACGGTATCGGCTTCAATACCGCTGCCATCGAGCTGCTGTTACCGACATACGGCGAACGACTGGGATTGAGGGGCAAGGTCTGCACGCACTGGGCGCTGAACCCTCACCCCACCCTGATCCCCGCCATCGAAGCCGGGTGGGTGGAGCAGATCCATTGCTTCGGGTCCGAAGTGGGCATGGAAAACTATATGCGGGCCCGCCCCGACATTTTTTTCACCGGGCCTGACGGCTCCCTGCGCTCCAACCGTGCCTTCTGCCAGACCGCCGGACTTTATGCCTGCGACATGTTCATCGGCTCGACCTTGCAGATCGATCTTTCCGGCAACAGCTCGACCGTGACCGGCAGCCGGGTCGCCGGTTTCGGCGGCGCCCCCAATATGGGATCGGACGCGCGCGGCCGGCGCCACCCGAGCGAAGCCTGGTTGCGTGCCGGCAGCGAAGCCGACCCCGCCGCAGCCACCCCTGCCCTGCGCCGCGGCCGCAAGCTGGTCGTCCAGATCGGCGAAACCTTCGGCGACGGCATGGTGCCGATGTTCGTCGAGCGTCTGGCCGCCCTCGATCTCGCCGACAAGCTGCAGCTCGATCTGGCTCCTGTCATGGTTTACGGTGATGACGTGACCCATATCGTGACGGAAGAAGGGATCGCCAACCTGCTGCTGTGCCGCGACGGGCAAGAGCGGGAGCAGGCGATCCGGGGCGTGGCTGGCTACACCGAGGTCGGCCGTGCCCGAGATCGTAAGATGGTGGAGCATCTGCGACAGCGCAAAGTCATCCAGCGTCCCGAAGACCTTGGAATAGATCCGTTGGATGCCGATCGCAGCCTGCTGGCTGCCCATTCCATCAAGGATCTGATGCTTGCCTCCGGCGGCCTGTACAGGCCGCCTTCCCGGTTCCGCAATTGGTAAGGCCGATGCCATGGAAAACCTGCTCTATGAACTGAAATCGACGCAGACCGGCGGAACCCGTGCCGTCGCCCTGGTGGGCGTCGTTGCTTCGGGTAACCTCGAAATATTGCTTGAACGGCGGGAGGCGCCCGACCGATGCGTCATCGAGATCGCAACGCCGGCCCATGGTTTCAGCGAGCTGTGGGCGGCGGTTACCGAGGATTTCGCGGCACGCTCCGCCGCCGGCGGTCTGCGCATCACGATCAATGATGGCGGCGCGCGCCCGGATATGGTGGCGCTGCGCCTGGCCCAGGGCGTGCGGCTGATGGAGAAGCCAGAATGAACAACCCCCACACGCTGCGCCGCAGCTGGTATGAAGAGTCCGCCCGCGGCCGGTTGTTGCATCTGCTCGACGCCGACAGCTTCGCCGAATTCCTAGGCCCGGAGCGGCGGGAGACGAGCCCTCATCTTGCGCTCTTCGATCTGCCTCGGCAGTTCGACGACGGCATCATCGTCGGTTCCGGCCGCATCGACAGCCGCCCCGCGCTGGTGGCCGCCCAGGAGGGGCGCTTCATGGGCGGCGCCATCGGCGAAGTGCATGGCGCCAAGCTGACGGGCTTGCTGCATGCCGCAGCTAAGATGCGGCGGGATACCGTCATTCTCTTCGATACGGGTGGCGTGCGCCTGCAGGAGGCCAATGCCGGTGAGCTGGCCATCTCCGAGATCATCCGCGCCGTGCTGGACGCGCGATCCGAGGGTGCGCGCGTCATCGGTCTTCTTGGCGGCCGGGCCGGCTGCTACGGCGGCGGCAGCCTGATTGCCGGCTGCTGTTCGGCACTCGTCATCTCCGAGCAGGGGCGCCTGTCCGTTTCCGGGCCGGAGGTCATCGAGACGAACAAAGGCGTGGAAGAATTCGACTCCCGCGACCGGGCACTGGTCTGGCGAACCATGGGCGGCAAGCATCGCTACCTGATTGGCGGAGCCGATGTCTTCGTCGAGGACGATATCGCCGCGTTCCGAGCCGGTGCGATGGCGGCGCTGCAACGGCCAGCCAGTTTGGATGAGACGGTGCTGCAAGCAGAACAGACGCGGCTCGAACATCGATTGCGCCATTTTGGCGATGCCCATGATGCCACCGAGATATGGGCGCGGCTGCGGATTGAGCATCCCGCCGAAATACCGGAGCGGGACACCGAGACTTTCCTGACCACAGCCAATATTCATCGGGAGAGCGCCGATGCAGCTCGCTGATATCCTTTCCTCACTCTTTCCCGCCGGCCACGAGGCGGCGCAGGCGGATGGGCTCGTGACCGGCTGGGGCCGGTTGGACCAACAAAATCGGATCGATCTGATCGGCATTGCCGATAAGACCTATCCGGGCGTCGACGAGGCGGTAGCGATGGCCGCACATATCCTTTCGGTCGCTCGGCGGCCGGGCGGCTCGCCCCTGTTATTCCTGGTCGATTCCGGCAGCCAACGGATGAGCCGGCGTGATGAACTCCTGGGCCTCAGCGAGGCGCTGGCACACCTGGCGAAAGCCCTATGGCTGGCGGAGCATGCCGGGCATCGGACGGTCGGCCTTCTCTATGGCGGCAGCGCTGCCGGCGCCTTCATTGCCACCGCATTGGCCTGCGGCTCGCTGGTTGCCCTGCCGACCGCCTGGCCCGAGGTCATGGATCTGCCATCCATGGCCCGCGTAACCAAGCTGCCGCTCGCCACCCTGAAGGAAAAGGCCGAGACAACGCCCGTCTTCGCGCCCGGCCTCGATAATCTTCTTGCCACCGGCGCCATAGCGGAAGTCTGGGATCCGGCCGTCTCTTTGAACGCTCAACTCGCAGCACTTCTCGCCAAGCCCGTTTCGAGTGATCTGCGGGCGCGATTGGGCGCCGATCGAGGCGGCCGGCCAAAAGCTGCCATGATTGCAGCCGAAGTAGAGCGGCTGGCTCTGATCCATGATTGATGTCGCCGCCCTCCGCCGCCACGATCTCGCCTATGTGTCCTCCGAAGCATGGCCCGGCCTGCTGCGCGGCCAGGTCGAGGGGGAATTGGAGCCCGATCTGCTTGCTTGGGCGGCATTGGGACGACCGGCAATTTTCCGTCGTCGAATCTGCGCCGACCCGATGGACACCCTACCCTTGGGCCTGCCTCTGCCTCCGGGCATGGGACGCAAACGGCTTGCTCTTTCCTGCCCGCCAGTTGCCGTGATACGGACGGCGCCTCCTCCTCTATTGAAGGATGTGCTGGCCGCGGCGCCGGCTCGATGGCGCCCGACCATTGACGCGCTCCTGGAGGCAGTCCCCTCGTGTCGCTGTTTCGGAAGTCTGGCTTGGCAATATCTGACGGGCCTTTCCTATCTGACCGGCACGTCCGATCTCGATCTTTTAGTCGAGTGTCGCGCGAGCACGGATGCGGCGCGCGCAGCAGCCTTACTCGACGCGATTGCCGAACGCGCGCCGATGCGTATCGACGCTGAATTGATCACGCCTTCCGGCACAGCCGTGCAATGGCGGGAATGGCTATCTGGAAATCCGGAGATCTTGATCAAATCCCATGCCGGATCGGCCTTGATTGCGCGGGAGGCGCTCTTTGCATGACGTTTCCGTTGCTGGCCGAACCACGTCCTGTCGCCATCAAGCATTGCGATCCCACATTGATCGGGCAGCATGCCGCACGGGCGCTCATCCTGGAGGTGGAAACCTGGCCCAAGCCTGGATTGGTCAGCCACATCGACAACGGCGCTCATGCCGACATGGACGCCGATCTCCTGCGCCACAGCGCCCGGACGCTGGAGCCGTTCTTCATCGCGCTTGCCGAGGCTGGCGCCATGGATGCTGGCATGGATCGCCTGCGCCAAATCGGCGTGGAAGCGGAAAAGGCAATGCGGGATGCGACTGGCGGAGTGAACACCCATCGCGGCGCCATCTTCGGCCTCGGCCTTTTGGCGGCGGCGGCCGGCCTGGCGGCGACGTGCGATTGGCAGGGGCCGCTCGGCGCCCTGATCGAGCTGCGTTGGGGACAGGACATCATCGGCAAGGCGCTAGAGCATGACAGTCACGGCGGCATCGTGGCGCGACGCTACCGTGTCGGAGGCGCCAGGGCCGAGGCGGCTGCCGGCATGCCATCCGTCTACGATATTGCCCGCCCGGCACTTGCCGAAGGGCGGCGCCTGGCGATGGGTGACGAGGAAGCCGCGAGGGTCCATGCATGCATGGCCCTGATCGCCGTGGTCGATGACAGCAATTTGCTCTATCGCGCCGGTCCCGAAGGGTTGAATTTCGCCCGCGACAAGGCCCGCGCCTTTCTGGCGGATGGCGGGGTCGGACGGGCGAACTGGCGCTGGGATGCCAAAGCCATTCACGAGGCGTTCGTCGCGCGCAATCTCAGCCCGGGCGGTTGCGCCGATCTGCTCGCCATAGCGCTGTTTACAGAGGTGTTGGAATTGTGACCCTCGCGCTGCTCTGTTCGGGCCAAGGCCATCAAAATCGGGAGATGTTCGGGCTCCTGGCAACGGAACCCGATGCGCAGCCCGTTTTCGAGGCCGCGACCGCCGTGCTTGGCACCCACGCGATGGACTTCTGCCGGACTGCATCCGAAACCGCCTTGCATGCAAACCGCGAAGGCCAGATCCTGTGTGTGACGCGGGCGCTTGCCATTGCCGGCGTCCTTTTCCCGGCCGGCGCGCCAAGCGAAACGATGGTGGCCGGTTACAGCGTTGGCGAAATGGCGGCGTGGGGGGTGGCCGGCGTCTGGTCGCCCAAGGATACGCTGAAACTGGTCGATCAGCGGGCACGGGCAATGGACGCCGTGGCTGGACCGGATGATGGGCTCGGCTATGTGCGCGGCTTGCCACAGGCGGCCGTGGAACAGCTCGCCGGTCGCTACGGTTGCGCAATTGCCATTGTGAACCCGGATCTTCTGTTCATCGTTGGCGGCGACAGGCGATCGATCGATGCGCTCTGCGTGGCTGCGCTGGAAGAAGGTGCCGCGCGCGCCGCCCCGATGGCGGTCCATGTCGCCTCCCATACCCCGCGGCTGGTCGGTGCGGTAGCACCGTTTGAGAGAGCGCTTGCCTCGGTGGTCATGAGCCGCCCGGCCCTGCGCCTCATGACCGCCAGTGGCGCCACTCTCGTTGGCGATCCGCATCGCGCTCAGAAGGGTCTGGCGCGGCAAATCGCCGAGAGGATCGATTGGGCGGGTGTGATTGAGGCCTTAGGCGAACGTGGCGTAACCGCGATCCTCGAACTCGGGCCTGGCCGCGCTCTGGCGGAAATCGCGGCCGTTGCCCTGCCTGCGGTCAGCGTACGCGCAATCGATGATTTCCACAGCCTCGCGGGCGTTAGGCCCTGGCTGGCTGCCCGCTGAAATCAAAGCCTCGTCGCGGGCGATAATTTGATTTTCAACCGTCTCGAACGGCTCCATCAGCCAAAAACGAAAACAAGTGCATGCAATTATCGTATGCATAATCCGTTAGCGATGTGCCGCATATTCGTGCGGCTGCGCAGAAAACTTGAATCTCCGCGCGGCCTGCCACCAATCTTACGTCATTCCGATTGCTGTCATATTCTTATTTTGAGAGTTTGGCATGGCGCTCGCTCCCGCTATTGCATGCGATTATCGCATACGATAGGGAGAGACGGAAATGCACAATTTTTCACTTACGTCCCGCGACATCAGTCGCCGCGGTCTCCTCAAGGCCGGTGCCGCAGGTGCCGCTTTCGCAGCCTGGGTTCTGATGAACAGCAAGGAGGAAATGCCTGATGAGTTATAGCGAGGAATTCATGAAACGGGCGGTGGCCATATCGCGCCGCGCTCTGAGCGAACCGGGAACCGAACCCTTCGGCGCGGTCGTCGTCAAGGATGGCGAGATCGTCGGCGAGGGTCTCAACCATTCCCTTGCCCATTTTGACCCAACGTCCCATGGCGAAATCGAGGCAATCAAGGACGCCTGCCGAAACCTGAGATGTGTCGATCTGACAGGTGCCGATATGTATACATCCTGCGAGCCGTGCGCAATGTGCGTGGCGACGATGGAAGTTGCGGGCATTTCGCGGTTGTTTTACGCCTCGTCCATGGCGCAGGCCGGAAAGGCGTTCGAGAACCTGACGAAAGCCGAGCGCCATCCGATCGACGTCGACAAGGTGCGTGCCGCCTCGGGCGCCCTGGTCGACGATCGCGACATGCCGTCCGAACAGCATCTCGGGGAAGAAGCCACAGACATCCTCGAAGCCTGGGCAAGAATGAAGAAGGGCCGGTGAAATGAAGAATTCGCAGGGTGGCGCGAGGTCGCGGTCGGTCAACGACCCGACCGCAAAAGGCAAGGGCCCGCCGCGGGACATCGAGAACATGACGATGAGACCTGTGCCCGCGTCGCGGACGGAAGCCGTCCAGGAGGCGCTCAGGCAGGCAATCATCGAGCAGAAGCTGAGACCTGGCGCGAGACTTCCGGAAGACGCGCTCGGGGAAACCTTCGGCAGCAGCCGCACCATTGCAAGGGAGGCGCTGGGCCGCCTTGCCGTGGAAGGACTGGTCGACTTGAAACCGAACAAGGGCGCATTCGTCGCCAACCCGACGCTCGAGGAAGGGCGTGACATCTTCATGGTGCGCAGGGGGCTGGAGCAAACGGTCACCGGCCTTTTGGCCGGCAGGCTGAAACCGGACCAGATCATGCAGCTGAAGGCCTTCAACGAGAAGGAACGCAGCGTTTCGGGCGTGGACGAGAGGGAGTCGATCCGTCTCGCGGGCGAATTCCATCTCCTGCTGGCGCGGATGACCGGCAACCAGCTTCTGATCCGCTACGTCACCGAGGTCGTGTCGCGTTGTTCGCTCATCCTTGCCATGTATGGACGGCCGCATTCGGCCGATTGCGGCGTTGACGAACACGCCGAGATCATCGCGGTGCTGGAGCGTGGCGATGCGCCGAAAGCATCGCACCTGATGGACCATCATCTCGAATCCGTCGCGGGCCGTGCCATGCTCGAAGCTCGGGCGGAGCACGATATCCGCGAGCTCCTGGCACCCTACGCCGCGCGCGTCAAAGGAATGACGGAATGAACATGAATGCACGGGCGCCGGACGGCGCGGCCCGCACAGGCTTCGACTTCACCACGCTGTCCGCGCGCGAGCGATACAAGCTGATGATCGGCTCGATCATCCCGCGTCCGATCGCGCTCGTGACGACGGTCGACGAAGAGGGGCGGTTCAACGCCGCGCCCTTCAGCTTCTTCAATTGCCTGTCCGCCGACCCGCCAATTCTTGCGATCGGCGTCGAAAACAATCCCGACATGTCGTTCAAGGACACCGGTCACAACATCCGCATGACGGAGGTCTTCACCGTCAACATCGTCTCCTTTGCAATCGCCGAGGCGATGCACGTCTGCGGCACAAAATTTCCGCGGGGAGTGGACGAATTGAAGGAGGCGGGCCTGACAGCGATGCCCGGCACCAAAGTCGCCTCCCCTTACATTCTGGAGGCTCCGGCCGCCTTCGAGTGCCGGCGGCACGTGACGCTGGAACTGGGCAAGTCCCGGCAGATCATCATGGGTGAAATTCTGTTTGCCCATTATGCCGAAGGCATTGTGGACGAGAGACTGCACGTCGATCCGGCCGGGATTGACGCAATTGCCCGGCTTGGGGGAGACACCTGCTCAACTATTCGCGACCGCTTCGAGATGCTGACCCCGAAGCTTTGACGACGTTGCGTGTTCTACCGCGTTCTCAGACCCGGTAGAGCAACCATTTCAGAGAAAATTAGGGTACCGCGCTCTTGAAGGGGTAGCGTCGAGCAGTGTGCGCATCAATCGGAGAGCCGCTTTCCCGCTGCGATGGCTAAGCCGGCGGCAAAGGTCTCGTCCCGGCATTCATTTCGAAAATCGGCAAGACGAACAGCAATCTCGCGACTTTTCCATGTCTTGAATTTTTACGCGTTAACTAATAAATTTTCGTGTGCCATTTTTTATCATGACGTGAAGGTGACAAGACCTTACCTGGAATTTGCGTCTCCGGCTGCGCTTCCTTCCATGCAGACGCATAACCATCACGAGAGCAATTCCAGGAAAAGTGCGTAGCGGTTTTCAGTCCGGAATTGCAAGAAAACAAAGAGATGGAGCGGTTCAGAGATTCCGTGAAAAGCTGAACCGCTCTGGTAGATCGGGGTGATTGGAAAAATGGTCGGCTTTTGATGGAAAAATTGACACATAGGACGATGGAGGACTTCGCGAAGTCCTGCGGCGTCTCTCGCCCGACCCTTTCCAAGTATTTTGACGATCCGACCAGTGTGAAACCGACGACACGGGCGCTGATCGAGGCAGCACTTCGCTCGTCGGATTACCAGCCGAATCTTTATGCGCGGAACCTCAATCGCAAGAGGACGCGCAATGTCGGCATCCTGGTTCCCGCCCTCACCGACCCCTTTTATGCCGAGATGGTCAATCGTCTGGAATTGCGGCTGCGCAACGAGGGCTATTGGCCGATCGTGTTCTCGTCGCACGGATTGCCGGAACTTGAAGCCGAAGCGGTCAACACAATGTTGTCGTTGAAGGTAGCGGGGGCGATTGTCGCACCGCTGGGGCAGAAATCCGATCCGCGTACCTTTGAAAAACTCGCGCAGAACCTGCCTATCGTTTACTTCGATACTTACATCGAGGGGAACACGCCGTTCATCGGCAACAACAATTACCAGAGCGTGGCGACGATCGTGGAATATCTCTGCCGATCCGGGGAAGCGCCGGCCTATTTCGACATTCCGCATGTCAATCATAACTCACCGGAAAGGCTGGCAAGCTATATCGCGACGATGGAAACCGCAGGCTACGAGCCGCTGGTGATCGAGACCAACGCCGCCTACACATGGGAGTTCGAACGCATCGGATACGAGCAGATGGACGGCCTGCTCCAGGCAAAGGCTCTGCCACGCAAAACCATCCTGTGTGCCAATGACCGTCTCGCCTTCGGTGTTATGTCAGCCGCCTTTTCGCACCGGCTGAAGGTTGGGCGAAAAAAGGGAGACAATCTGCGTGTCGCGGCCCATGACGATCATCCTTTGAGCCGCTATACCTGCCCGCCATTGACGACGATGGCGCAGGATTTCGCCGCGATGACCGCAAACAGTGTCGATGCGTTGCTGACGCTGCTGGGGGACATGGATGCGCCGGTTCGGTCGATCACACACAAGGTCACCCTGGACGGGACGTTGGTCATGCGGCAATCTGCTTGAAGCGGCGCTCCTGATCTATTAATTCGCAATTCCCTCGAAGCGGCGCCACGCTGCCACGGCTTCTTCTATCGCCTGCCGAGCCTCGGGCACGTATCTCCCCATTGAGGCGAAGCCGTGGATCTGTCCTTGCCAGTGGCGATGCACAGTGCGCACCCCATCTTGCCGCAGCCGCTCGGCATAGGCGATGCCTTCGTCGGCCAGGATGTCGTGTCCGGCGGTGATTACGAAGGCCGGAGCTACCCCCTCGACGGTCTCGGCCTTTAATGGCGAAACCCTCCAGTCGGCAATATCGGCTGCGGTGCGGACATAGTGATCGCGAAACCATCTCATCGTCGAGGCGGTCAAGCCGAAGCCCTCGGCATAGCGGCGATAGCTATCGGCCGTCTGCGCGGCGTCCGTGTTGGGATAGATGAGCAGCTGCGCCGCAAGCGGCGGGGCGTCGCCCGCACGCGACATCAACGCCAGTACGGCGGCAAGATTGCCACCGGCGCTGTCGCCGGCGACGGCAATTCGCCCAGGATCGACGCCGAGATCGGCGGCGGATTGTGCCGTGAACGCCAATGTCGCAGCGCAATCGGTCAACCCGGCGGGAAACTTGTGTTCCGGCGCCAGCCGGTAGTCCGGGCAGATTACGGTGCATTCGGCAAGGTTGGCGAACCATCGACAGATTTCGTCGTGAGATTCGAGATCGCCGATCACCCAGCCGCCGCCATGCAGATAGATAAGACCGGGACGATCCTTCAAAGGCGCGCCGATGCCGCGATAGATGCGCAGCGTGACCGGACCGTTCGGACCGACGATCCGGCGATCCTCCACCGAGACCACCTCCTCCCTCGTGCCCTGAACCGTCGGGCAATTCGCATCATAGTCGATGCGGGCCTGCTGAACCGTGCCGGTTTCAAATGGCCGGCCGTTCGACCGATTGGTCATGGCGAGAATGCGCCGGGCGCTCTCATCCAGCTGTTCCATCGGATCAATTCTCCTCTGCGGCAATCAGGCCAAAAGGCTGCGTGCTTCATCTTCGCCAAGACGCGGCGGCGGGATCAGTTCCGTGCCGATGCTGACAGATTGCCGGCTTTCGCCCGATTGGAGAATGGCCTCCATGATTTCGAGGGTATGAAGCGCCAGGTCTCCAGAGGCGCGGGGCTGCCTGCCCCCCTTGAGCGCCCGCGCGAGGTCGGCGACACCGAGCATGCGGTAATTGGCCCGGTCCGGTGCGGCGAAGGGCCAGTTCCTCGCGCCGTAAAGTTCGCCGTCACTTTCGAAATCGCGCCAATCGGCGCCACGTTCGGACAGCGACACCGTTCCGCCGAATGTGTCCGGGTCGGGCAAGCGCAATGAGCCCTCGGTACCATGTAGCTCGATCGGATGATTGGAATGGCGAAAGACATCCCAGGATGCGCCGAAATTCACGGTCGCGCCGGACTGGAATTCCAGAAGCGACAAAATGTTGGTCGGTGTCCCGACATTGAAGCGCGTGTTCTTGAATGGACCGTCGGCGGTGATGAGACGTTCCTCCTCGCCCTTCGTCGCCATAGCCATGACGCGCACCACCGGACCGAGCAAATTCACCATCATGGTCAAGTAATAGGGGCCCATATCGAAAACCGGGCCGCCGCCAGGCTGATAATAGAATTGTGGATTGGGATGCCAGTGCTCCATGCCACGTCCCATCATGAAGGCGGTCCCGCTGACAGGACGGCCAATGGCCCCTTCCTCCATGAGCCTCCGCGCGCGCCGTCCGGCTGCGCCAAGGAAGGTATCAGGTGCGGAACCCAGCAGCAGTCCACGCCGCTTGGCCTCCGCCACAAGAATGCGGCCCTCGGCCGCCGATGTCGCAAGCGGCTTTTCCGTGAAGACATGCTTGCCGGCCGATAGCGCCGACATGGTGACGTCGAAATGGACGGCTGGAACGGTGAGGTTGAGCACGAGGTCGACTTCGGGATCGGCAAGCAATTGGTCGACACTCAGGGCGCGAATGCCATATTCGCGAGCACGCAGCGCGGCCGCATCAGGCGATATATCGGCGCAGGCGCGCAATTCCACGCCGGCAAACAGCGCTGCATTACGCAAATAAGTCATCGAGATGTTGCCGCAGCCGACAACGCCGATGCCGAGTTTTGCTTTTGAATTATCAGTCATATTTCCCGTTCCTCCCTGACGCACCTTATCGGCTCGCCGCGTCTCGACGCAATTCGAACCATGGCCCCTGGATTGAGTTAAAGCATCTTATTTCTTGACGCGCGACAATTTTTTATGAAACATACGATAATGCTGGCGCGGAGATTTTGGAGGATGCCAGTCTTTCCTGGGAGGGAAATCATGTCTGATATCAAGAAGACGCCGGCCAGCTCGACCGCCGCCGGATTTTCCACGATGCTCGACCGTCGCCAGTTGCTGCTGGGGGCAGTAGGTGCAGCCACCCTCGGTGTCGCATCGGGATTTGGCATGCGCCCGACGCGTGCCGCCGACCGTACCGAAATCAGCTTTGCCAGTGCGAGCTTCTTCGGCAAGGAAGGCCTCGGCGATCTGGTCAAGGCCTATAATGAATCTCAAGACCGGATCATGGTCAAATTCATCGAGCTGCCGCCGCCAAGCTCGTCGACCGAGGTCTATCAGGGCCTCGTTCAGCAGCTGGCGCGCCGGAATGGAACGCCTGACGTCTTCACTCAGGATGTGGTCTGGATTGCTGGATTTGCATCCGCCGGCTGGGCCCTGCCGCTCGACCAGTACTTCCCGAAGGAAAAGCGTGGCGACTATTTTCCCGGAACGGTCGCCGCCTGCACTTACGATGAAAAGCTGACCGCGCTTCCGTGGTTCGTCGATTCCGGCATGTTCTACTATCGCAAGGATCTGGTGGAGAAGCATGGTGGCAAGGTCCCCGAAACCTGGGACGACATGGCAACCATGGCGGCCGCGGCCCAGAAGGCCGGCGATGCCAAGTTCGGCTATCTCTGGCAGGGCAAGCAGGCCGAGGTTCTCATCTGCGACGCCGTGGAAGTCATTACCTCCAACGGCGGTTCCATCCTTTCCGCCGACGGCAAATCTTCCGTGATCGGCGACAAGGCGGCAGTCGAAGCAATTCAGTTCCTCTACGATACGATCAACAAGACGAAGATCAGCCCGCAGAACGTTCTCTCATGGGACGAGGAGCCCTCCCGCCAGCCCTTCACCTCGGGCGAAGCGATGTTCATGCGCAACTGGTCCTATGTCTATCCGATCGCGCAGGATCCCAAAGCCTCGCATGTGGTCGACAAGGTCGCGGTTGCGCCGCTGCCGCATTTCGCCGGTGGAAAAAGCTCGGCCTGCCTGGGCGGCTACCAGCTTGGCGTCAATGCCAATTCCAAGAAGCGGGAAGCGGCAATCGAGTTCCTGATCTGGATGTCGTCTCCGGAAACGCAGACCCGCCTTGCTCTGAATTTCGGCCTGGCACCCTCGCGCCCCGCCATCTTCCAGGATGCGAAACTGAAGGCCGAACAGCCGTTCATGGCAAGCCTGCAGAACGTCTTCACCGGCGCCACGCCGCGGCCGATCACGCCGCAATACGCCAAGGTGACGCTGGCGCTGCAGTCCAGCATTTCCAAGGCGCTGGTCAGCGGCAACGTCCAGGCCGAGCTGAAGGCGGCCGCCGAACAGATCAACAAGATCATCGCCTGACATGAATGGCGCAATCACGGTCCCTGCTGTCGACCGAACCCCAAAAGCAAAGTGGGCGCTTCCGAGCGCCCTCTGGCCCTGGCTTTTGCTATTGCCGGCCTTCCTATCGCTTGGATCGGTTTCCTTTTATCCGATCGTCAATGGCGTCTATCTCTCCTTCACCAATCGTTCCCTGATTACGCAGGACAATGATTTCGTCGGCCTTGCCAATTACGCGCAGTTATTGGCCGACCCGCCGTTCTGGAATGCGTGGTGGCATACGATCTGGTTCACCGCCGTCTCGACGGTGCTCGAAACGCTGATCGGCCTCGCCATGGCACTGATCCTTTGCGAAACCTTCGCCGGCCGCGGCATCGTCCGCGCGGCGATGCTGGTGCCTTGGGCGATGCCGACGGTGGTCACCTCGAAAATGTTCGGGTGGCTGTTCGACGGCCAGCACGGCATCATCAATTTCATCCTTCTCCATCTCGGGCTGATCGACCAGAATGTGAACTGGTACGGCTCGCCCGACACGGCGCTGACGACGATCATCCTTGCCGACGTCTGGAAGACGACGCCCTTCATGGCGCTGCTGTTGCTGACAGGTCTTCAAACCGTGCCTAAATCATTGATCGAGGCGGCGCGCATGGATGGCGCCAAGGCATGGATCATCTTCTGGAATATCCGGCTGCCTTTGTTGCTGCCAACGCTCCTGATCGCCGGCCTTTTCCGGGCGCTCGACGCATTTCGCGTCTTCGATCTGGTCTATGTTCTCACAGGCGGGGGTCCGGCCGATTCCACTGAAACATTGTCCACCCTATCTTACAAGGTTCTGTTTTCAACCTTGCAGTTCGGCTACGGTTCGGCCGTTTCGACCGCGATGTTCATCACCGAAGGGCTGATCGCCGTGGTGTTCTGCCTCTTCCTCATCAGGCAGATAAGGAAGACGACATGAACGAAAGCCGCTCCGTCTTTCAAAGCGTCATGATCTATGCCGGCGCGCTCCTCATTCTCGTCTGGTCCGCAGGGCCGTTCCTCTGGCAGTTCTCGACCTCTTTCCAGCTCGACAAGGCGCTGACGGAAGGAACACCGTCGCTCATCCCGCACCCGTTCACACTGGAACATTATTACAATGCCTTCGTCGAAAAGGGCCTGCATCATTATGTGCTGAACTCGCTGGTCGTATCGCTCGCAACCACTGCCCTTTGCCTGATCGTCGGTTCGCTCGCCGCGTTTGCGCTGTCGCGTCTCGATGTGAAGGGACGATATGGGATCCTGATGGTGATCCTGTCGGTCTCGATGTTCCCGCAGATCGCGCTCGTCGGCCCGCTCTATCTGCTGGCATCCGACTTCGGGCTGCTGGATACTTATACAGCGCTCATCATTACCTATCTGGCGCTCGGGCTGCCGCTCGTCACTTGGGTCCTGTTTGGCTATTTCGAAACGCTCCCGCGCGAGATCGACGAAGCAGCGCGCATGGACGGCATGCGAGTTATCGGTCTTCTCTGGCACATCATTCTGCCGATGTCGCTTCCGAGCCTGGTGACGACGGGACTGCTTGCCTTCATCACCGCCTGGAACGAGTTTCTGTTCGCGCTGGCCTTCACTTCGGACAGCGACAGCCAGACGATCCCGGTGGGCATCGCCAATTTCACCAACCAATATTATGTGCCCTGGGGAGACATCGCCGCCGCATCGGCTGTCGTCACCGTGCCGCTCATCATTTTGGTGCTCTTCTTCCAACGACATATCATCGAAGGCCTGACCCAAGGCGGAATCAAGGAATAGCGACATGACTAGCGATCTGAAGATCGGCTGCCAGACGTTTACATGGGAAATGCTGGGCAGCGCCTGGACCGGAACGCCCGACGGTCTGCTCTCAGCCATTTCCGCGGGTGGTTATTCGGGCATCGAAATCACCGATACGATGATCGGCCGCTATGCCGATACGCCGCGCGAATTCGCCAAGGCGCTGAAGGAGAGTGGTTTGCAGCTCGTATCCTTCGCCTTCGGGTCCAAAAGCGGCTTCACGGTTGCCGGAGCGATGAAAGAGGATCTGGCGGCGGCGCAGCGCTGGATCGACTATGCCGCGCAATTTCCCGGTGCGCTCGTCTCGGTCGGCTCGGCCACCGTCGTCTCGGAAGGACCGCGCGACGACAAATTCGCCATCGCCGCCGAGTTCTATAATCGCGCCGGCACGCTCGGCAAGGCCGCCGGCGTCGATGTCGCCGTCCATCCGAGCTCGCACCACAACACCTTGCTTTTCGACCGCGCCGACTACGATCGCATATTCGCTCTGCTCGATCCTTCGTTGGTCGGCTGGGTTCCCGACACCGGTCATATATTGCGCGGGCACAAGGATATCCTCGACACGATGCGCACCTATCAGGACCGCATCCGCTACCTGCACCTCAAGGATGTCGATGCGAACGACCGATGGGCGATGCTCGGCAAGGGCATTCTTGATACGCCAGCCGTGATCGATCTCGTTGCGAAAGCGCCGCGCTTCAATGGCTGGCTGGTGCTGGAAGAAGAATCAGAGACCGCAGCGGCCGATCCCGCCGCAGCGGTCAAGGCCAACCGCGCAACGATGCGCGCCTACGAGGCATGAGGAGGCAGATCATGATCAAGAAGGAAAATCGCCGTCTTCGCGTCGGCGTGCTCGGATGCGGACCGATCGCGCAGTTCGCGCATCTGGAATCCTGTGTGAAGGCTGGGAATGCCGACCTCTACGCGATCTGCGACGCCGCCCCCGATCTGCTGGCGCGCATGGGCGCGACCTACGAGCCGGACAAGATGTTCAGCGACTACGACGCCATGCTGGCCGACCCCGAGCTGGAAGCCGTGATCGTCGCGACCTCCGATGCCTATCATGTGCCCATGTCCGTCAAGGCGCTCGAGGCCGGCAAGCATGTGCTCTGCGAAAAGCCGATCGGCGTGTCCGTCGAAGAGGGACAGCAGCTTGCCGATGCCGTCAAGCGCTCGGGAAAAATCCTGCAGGTCGGGCATATGAAGCGTTTCGATCCGGCGCTTGAAGCCGCGCGCGACTTCGTTCGCGACGACATAGGCCAGATCTTTGCGATGAAGGCGTGGTATTGCGATTCCACGCATCGTTATACCAATACGGATGCCGTGCAGCCGCTTCCGGTCACCAGTAAGCTTGCGCGCAAGCCGGCAGGCAATCCCAAGGCCGATCTTAGGCAATATTTCATGCTGGCGCATGGCTCGCATCTGGTCGACACCGCCCGCTTCTTCTGTGGCGATATCGTTGCCGTGCGCGCCCGCCTGCTGGAACGCGCCGGCGCCTATTGCTGGTTCGTGGAAACAGAATTCGCCAATGGCGCCCTCGGCCATCTCGATCTGACGGTGGCCGTGCGCATGGACTGGCATGAAGGCTTCCAACTTTACGGCGAGAACGGCTCCGTGCTCGCGAAGACCTTCAATCCCTGGTATTTCCGCGCAAGCGAGGTCGAGATCTTCCACGAGAAGGATGCGACCAGCCGAAAGCCGCTCGGCGCCGACGGGCATTTCTTCCGCCGGCAGCTCGAAGGGTTAGCCGACACGGTTCTGAATGGCGCTCCCATGCGTGGCGCCAATGTCGAGGACGGCATCGCCTCCATCCGCGCGATGGTAGCAATCGCACGGTCGGTGGAGACCGGTCAGCGCGTCGAGCTGGCCTCCGTGTCGGGAGCGGTTTGATGCAGCTCGGAATCTTTGCGAAAACCTTTTCGGGAACCGATCCGCTGAGCGTGCTGTCGGCGGTACGCGACAGCGGCTATGCCGTCACCCAATTCAACCTCGCCTGCTGCGGATTGCCATCCATGCCCGACACGGTACCGGACGCCGTGACGACCGCGATCCGCAAAGCGGCGGATACGACCAAAGTGTCTCTGGTCGCCCTGTCTGGAACCTATAATATGGCCCATCCCGACATGACAGTGCGGCAAACGGGCCTGCGCCAGCTCGCCGTGGTGATCGAGACGGCGGCGACACTCTCCATTCCGCTCGTCACGCTTTGCACGGGCACGCGCGACGCCGATGACCAATGGGCCTATCATCCCAGGAATGCCGACCCCTCGGCCTGGGCCGACATGGCGGCGGAAATGTCGAAGGCCTTGGCGCTGGCGGAAAAGCATGGGGTCGATCTCGGTATCGAACCCGAACAAGCCAACATCGTCACCTCGGCTACGGATGCCAAGCGGCTGATCGCCGAGATGGGGTCGGCGCGACTGCGCATCATCCTGGATCCGGCCAATCTTTTCGAGAAGGCAACGCCAACCGAGGCGCGGGCCGTTGTCGAACGGGCAGTCGAGACCGCGGCCGGGCACATCGCAATGGCGCATGCCAAGGATCGTTATGCCGACGGACGGTTTGCGACCGCCGGTCGGGGCGTCGTCAATTTCCCCGATTTCATCGCCCGGCTGAGATCGACCGGCTTCGATGGTGCGCTTGTCACCCATGGCCTGTCGGCAAAAGAGGCCCCGGACGTTGCCGGCTTTCTGCGGGAGCTGGTTTAGTGGACGCAACGGCATTTCATGCGCGTGATGATGCAAATCTCGCCGTCTTCGACAACGGACAGGGATTGCCGGTGCTCTTCCAGCATGGCTTGGGCGGTGACGAGGCTCAAGTTGCGCAGACTTTCCCTGAGATGGGAGAGACGCGGCGGATCACGGTTGAGTGCCGTGGACATGGAATGTCGTCGCTTGGCAGCGCGCGACCCTTTTCCATCAGGATGTTTGCCGAGGATGTCATGGCTGCTGCCGCCGAACGCGGGCCTGAGCGCCTCGTCGTCGGAGGCATTTCGATGGGCGCGGCACTTGCCCTGCATCTCGCCCATCATCATCCGAGCCGCGTCGCGGCGCTCATTCTCGTTCGCCCCGCCTGGACTTTCGAAGCGGCACCGGACAACCTGGCGCCGATCCGCGCGATAGCAGCCTTGATCCGCTCGCATCCGATCGAAAAGGCCCGCGATCTGTTTGCCCGTTCTGAGATCGGCCGGGACATTCAGGTGAACGCCCCCGACAATTTCGCTTCCCTGCTCGGCTATTTCGATCGGCCGGACGCCGTCTCTTTCGCGTCGGTGCTGGCCGACATCGCCGCTGACGGGCCGGGAGTATCGCAGGCCGCTGCCGCCGCCCTTGCCGTTCCCACACTCATTATCGGCAACCGGCGTGACGCGATCCATCCGCTCGCCTGCGCGCAGACGCTCGCCAGCATCATTCCGGGCGCAGAATTTGTCGAAGTCACCCCCAAGGCTAGCGACAAGCAACGACATTTTGCCGAAGTCCAGGCCGCGATCGCGCATTTCCTTCTATCCAAAACAATCCGGAGCCTCGTTCCATCATGACATCCAAACCCCTTTCCGGCCCGGCGGCCATCGCGGCGCTTCCCCGCAACCGGCTCCTGGGCGAATTCTCGCTCTGGTCGGCCGATCTTGCCAACATGGAAACCGACCTCAAGCGCATAGAACCCTATGTCGACCTGCATCACATCGATGTCGCCGATGCCCGCTTCACGCCGGGGTTCCTGTTCTTTCCGGATTTTGTCGCGCGCATCGCCAAGTCCACGACAAAGCCCATGCATGTCCATCTCATGGTCGAGGCTGAAATCGTCGAGGAGCAGACGCGCCAATTCATAGAGGCGGGCGCAGATCTGATCAGCGTCCATGCCGAAAACGGCGCTGCCGGCTTGCGGGCAATTGCGCTCGCCAAGGAGCTGGGTGCCGAAGCCGGCGTGGTGCTGCGGCTCGAAACGCCCGTTTCGGCGATCGAACCCTTCATCGAGCACGTCGCATTCGTGACACTGCTCGGCACCTCGATCGGCGTCAAGGGACAAAGCCTTTCCGAAAAAGCATGCGACCGGCTGATCGACGCGCGCTCGCTGCTCAAAAAGGCGGGCCGCGAGGATCAGATCATACTCGCCGCCGATGGCGGCATTCGCGAGCAGACCGTGCCGCTTCTGCGCGCGGCCGGAGCGCAGACGGTGGTTCTCGGATCGCTGGCATTCGGCGACAAGAACCTCGGCGACCGGATCGCCTGGCTGCATGGACTGGAGAGCCGGGTTTCGTGAAAAAGGTCGCTCTTGCATTCGATCTCGGGGGAACGGAGCTTCGTGCCGCGCTTGTCGATGACGAGGGATGTCTTCTGTCGTTCTCGGCGGTGTCGACGCATGCGGCTGGAGGGCCTACCGCCGTCATCCAGCAGATCGAGCTGCTGGCAGCCACGGTGCTGGCGCAAACGCCCGATCTTTCCCCGATCGGGATCGGCATCGGCGCACCTGGCCCGCTCGATCCGGAAGCCGGCATCGTCATTGCGGCGCCGACCTTGGTCGGATGGCACGAAGTTCCTCTGGCGGACATTCTCTCCAGCCGCCTCCAGCTGCCGGTACGGCTCGAAAACGATGCGAACGCGGCAGCCCTCGGAGAATGGCGATACGGCGCCGGGCGCGGCGCAGGCTCGATGGTGTTCGTCACCGTATCGACGGGTATCGGCGGCGGCGTGATTGCCGATGGCCGGATTCTGCATGGCAGACGCGGTCTGGCTGCGGAGATCGGCCACATGACGATCACGAATGAAGGTGAGCGGTGTTTTTGTGGCGCAATCGGCTGCTTTGAAGCCGTCGCCTCGGGAACAGCGCTTGGCAGACGGGCGACCGCGCGCACCCGCCCGTCCGACGGCTCGATGCTGCGGCAGTTGTCGAACGACGACGAGGTCACCGGACGACATGTCGTCGAGGCTGCGCGGAAAGGCGACGCGGCGGCGCTGGAACTGCTTGATATCGAGGCGCGGTGGCTGGGGATCGGCTTCACCAACCTGCTTCATCTCTACTCTCCCGACGTGCTCGTCATGGGCGGAGGAATTTCGCATGGCTTCGACCTTCTGCATGATCAAATCGTGGCGACGGTTCGCGAGCGCGCCATGCCCGCCTATCGCGACGTGCCGATTGTTGCCGCACGGCTCGGACGCCATGCCGGTCTGATCGGCGCTGCCAGCCTTATCTTCGGTAGCGAAGGACGGGGCGACCCTGCGCCTACGGGCAAGGAAAACATGGACAATCCTGGCGCGGATACACCCCCCGACAAAAAGGAGGCCAGCAATGGCTGATCTCAAGCTCCGCGACGTTCGCAAATCCTACGGCGCCGTCGAGGTGATCAAAGGCATTGATCTCGAAGTGAACGACCGTGAATTCGTCGTCTTCGTCGGCCCTTCGGGCTGCGGCAAATCCACGCTGCTGCGCATGATCGCCGGGCTGGAAAGAATAACGGGCGGCGATCTGATGATCGATGGCACTCGTTCGAACGACATCGATCCATCTCAACGCGGTCTGGCGATGGTGTTTCAATCCTATGCGCTCTACCCACACATGACTGTCGCTGACAACATGGGCTTTGCGCTGAGAATTGCCGGGGTCTCCATAAGCGAGCGCGATCGGAAGGTCAGGGAGACCGCGCAGATTCTGGAGCTCGCGCATTTGCTCGATCGCCGGCCGAAGGATCTGTCGGGCGGTCAACGCCAGCGCGTGGCCATCGGCCGGGCGATCGTGCGAAATCCGAAGATCTTTCTGTTCGACGAGCCGCTTTCCAACCTCGACGCTGCGCTTCGGGTCAATATGCGGCTGGAACTGATGCGCCTGCACGACGAGCTTGCCGCGACGATGATCTACGTCACCCACGATCAGATCGAGGCGATGACCATGGCCGACAAGATCGTGGTGCTGAATGGTGGCTGCATCGAACAGGTCGGCTCGCCGCTCGCGCTCTACAATCATCCCACGAACATCTTCGTGGCCGGCTTCATCGGCTCGCCGAAGATGAATTTTCTGCCCGCAACGGTCGAGACCGTCGTTCCGGACGGCATATCCGTCACGCTACCCGGCGGAAGCATCATTTCCGTTCCGGTCGCTTCCGGCTCGGTAAAGGTGGGTTCGAAACTGACACTCGGAATCCGCCCCGAACATATCCGCATCGACCAGGAGGGCCAGTTTGCGGGACAGATCGTTCTTGCAGAGCGGCTGGGGGGTCTGACAATTCTTCATGTCGATACCGCCTTGGGCCAGCCCCTCGTCGTGCAGGCGGAAGGTGCCGACACTACCCCACTTCACACGCCGATCTCGCTCCAGATCGACCCGGGCACCTGTCATCTCTTCGACGATGACGGAAAATCGCTCGCCAGGCTGAATTGACGGCCGGGCGACCCCACCTTCGCACGCCACCACGAGCCCGCCGCTGACCTCGAACTGATTGACCAGGAGGCTGTTGTCGCTGATCGAGACGACGTTGAAGGCAAGCGGCGCGTCATCGACGAAGTGTGCGTCGCGCTACGGCTCGCGCTGAACGGCTCGCCTTGCAATGTGCCGCCGGCGTCGACATGACTGCAGAAGATGCGCCGGACGCTTCTGCCGCTTCGAAAAGCGAAGCGATTTTGGGATTTCTAGTTGAGATTGCAGCTGGATGATGATCCTATGCTGCCCGCATATCTGACTTCTTTTTCGCCTTCCTGATTCCATCACGCGAGTGGCGCATGTCTATTTCAGATACGATCTACCGTCCCTTCGAAAGGCTGATCCAGCCGCTCGATATCCCCTATCGGCCCCTGCCGTCGAAGGGGCCTGTCACCGTTCTCTGGCATTTCATCTCGATGTTCCGCGGCGTCCTCATCGCGCTCGCTCTATCTTCCATGGCAATCGAGGCCATCAATCTGACAATCGTCTGGGGGCTTTCGATCATCGTCGATGGCGTAACGCAGCAGGGCGCATCCGCCTTCCTGCATAAGGAATGGCCATTGCTGACCTTCCTGGGTCTGCTGATCTTTCCAGCGATGCCCATCGCCTCATTTCTCCTCAACACTCTCAACTCGCACACGCTCGGGGTCGGCATGCCGGCCGCCATCCAGTGGCAGGGACACTTGGCGGTGGAGCGGCAGGATCTCGCCTTTTTCCAGGATCTGTTTGCCGGACAGGTGGCCTCGCGCCTGCAGCAGGTCTCATCCGCCGTCCAGCAGCAGATCATTGCGGCCTTCCAGTCGATTCCACGCTTCCTGTTGCAGATGATCGGCTCGGTCATCCTGCTGTCGAGCCTGTCCTGGCAGCTCGCCGTGCCCGTGGTGGTCTGGATCGCCCTTAATGTGCTTCTCGCGTGGAGAATGGCGCCGATCTTCACCGAACGGTCGCGCAACACCGCCAAGCAGCGCAGTCTGGTGGCGGGCGCCATCACCGACCTCTATACCAATATTCACATGATCAAGCAGTTTGCCGCCGAAGATACCGAGGCTGGCGCCATCCGCCGCATCATACAGAAGTCCATACAGACGCAGCACAGGGAGCAACGCATCTACCGCACGTCGGAACTTACCGTCGTTGCGCTCAATATGGCGCTCTGGCTTGCAATGTTATCCATCGGCTTTTCGGGCCTCGTCAACGACTTCATCACGGTCGGCGAATTTGTCGGCGCCGTCTATATCCTCAACCGCCTGTCCGGGCACACATTCACTTTCCTGCAGATGGGCCAACAGATCTTCCAGGCGATCGGTACCATCAAGGACGCCATGCCTGTCATGACGACGCCGCCGACCATCATCGACCAGTCCGACGCGGCAGACCTGGTGGTCGATCGCGGCGAGATCCGCTTTGAAAAAGTTCGTTTCGCCTACAAGTCCGGCAAGCCTGTCATCAACGACCTGTCGCTGACGGTTCGGCCGGGCGAGAAGGTCGGACTTGTCGGTCTGTCGGGTGCCGGCAAGACGACGCTCGCAAATCTTTTGCTGCGCTTCTACGACATTGCCGACGGCAGGATTAAGATCGACGGGCAGGACATTCGCGCCGTGACACAGGCAAGCCTTCGCCGCGCCATCGGCGTCATCGCGCAGGATGTGGCGCTGTTGCACCGTTCGGTCGGCGACAATATCCGTTATGGGCGACCGGAGGCGACGCAGGACGAGATCCAACACATATCCCAGATCGCGAGCGCCGACGCCTTCATCGCCGACCTCACGGATAGCGAAGGTCGCAAGGGCTTCGAGGCTTTCGTCGGCGACCGCGGCATCAAGCTGTCAGGCGGTCAGCGCCAACGCGTCGCAATCGCGCGCGTCCTGTTGAAGGATGCGCCAATCCTGGTGCTGGACGAGGCGACCTCGGCCCTCGATAGCGAATCCGAGGCCGCCATACAGGAAAAGCTCGCCCTTGTGATGGAGGGAAAAACCGTCATTGCCATTGCGCATCGCCTTTCAACCATCGCCAGAATGGACCGGATCGTCGTGCTCGATGGCGGGCGAATTGTGGAAGAAGGCAGGCCGGAAGAATTGGCGCAGCAGGAGGGTCTGTTTGCGCGGCTATGGAGACGCCAGACCGGCGGTTTCATCGCCGAGGAAATCAATTAGGTGGACCGGGGGGAGAGAGGCATCTCGTCACGCTGGCCGAATGGCGGATCTCGCATTTCGAAGCAAGGCCGCATCGTCTCCGGCCACACAATCTGTCAAAACGTTCCTGCCGGAAGGATTTCCCAGCGCGACAGGCTCGGGTTTGCGATCGCAACGGCCGAGACTAATTAAATGCCAGACCAAGGCGAGACGGCCGCATTCTCGCATTTATCCGCCAAGCGACACTCCTCGTTTCGTTTTTGACCCTCTCTGAGGGAGCTTAAAATTAATACTTCAAGGTAGACCTCACGGACTGGTCGGTCTACTATCCTCTCGTCAGGGTTGGATTTCTTATCTGCTGGGGGAGATAGATGCTGTTCGGCAGCAGCTTGGTTCTACCGCTTTTATTGCTCGTAATGACGTCATTTGGAAACTGGCCATCAAGCCGCAACAGTCGTGACGGTGCCTAACGTTCACCGCGCGCTGATCGCGGTATTTTGGTTGCGAGCAAGCAATGCGGTTGCCATGGCCTTCTGAACCCCGCCTCGCAGGAAAGCGCAAGACCGCCCCCTTCTTCCGGGCGGACTTCCATTGGCTGGATGCGCGCGAAGGCAGTTTGCGTGCGTTCAACGACTGAAATGGCAGGGAAGTCACCATCGCAATCCAGATGGGTGTCACAGAAGTCATTTAATATCTGATCTCCTTACTTTGTCGCGATGACGTATTTTGTTTCTGGGAAGGGGTTGTCTCACTTCGAAGGTCGGCAGTTATTCATCCAACATAGAGGCCAATATTCGAGAATTTCCATCCACGCTCGTGCGGGAGCAATAGCCATGGAAGCGAATTGCTGGGTGCAGTACTCGGGAGAGGTTGCCGAAAATCTGAAAGAGGAGATCGCGGTTGCACTGGCAAGGGAAGGGATCGCGATCGTGCCACCCGGTGACAGCGATACTGGGTGTTTGGGGATATTTTTCATAGCCTTTCCCACGGAGGGCGCGAAATTTCCATTTCGCGCCAATGAAGACCATGTGATCGCCGTTGTCATGGCATCGAGCGGTTCCTCACAACTGGAAGGCTGGGATCTGCTGTTGGCGGGAGCCGCCGACGTGCTCTACTGGACTGACCTTGACAAGGTCGCTGTACAGATAAAGGCGCGTTTCCAACGGAAGTTGTTCGTCGATCAGCTCTTCGAGACGTCCGGTTTGGGCGACGTTGTGGTGGGAATTAGCCGAACGTGGCGCAGCCTTCTGCGGGACATCGCTGAAACCGCCCATTTTGGCGACACGCCGATCCTGTTGATGGGAGAAAGCGGCACGGGTAAGGAAGTCACGGCCCGGCTTATTCACGAGCTGGATCCTCGCCCTCAAAAGCGCGATATGGTGATCCTCGATTGCTCGACCGTCGTTCCCGAATTGTCGGGAAGTGAATTTTTCGGCCATGAGCGTGGCGCCTTCACCGGCGCGCTGAACGAACGTCATGGTGCATTCGCCTTGGCGGATGAAGGTACCCTGTTTCTCGACGAGGTCGGCGAACTTCCTCTTACGCTGCAAGCTCAACTCCTGCGTGTAGTCCAGGAGCGCAGCTATAAGCGGGTGGGCGGCAGCACCTGGCACCGCACGCGCTTCAGGCTGATATGCGCGACCAATCGCGATCTTGCCGACATGGTCCAGAAAGGGACCTTCCGCGCTGATCTGTATTTTCGCATTGCGGGCTTTGTGACCCGCCTCCCCCCGCTTCGTGAGCGGACCGAAGACATTATCCCCCTCGCGCGTTACTTCATTCGCAGGATGTCTGGTTCAAAGCGTCCGCCGGTGCTCGACGATGCCGTTTGCCGTTACCTCATGGAGCGGAGCTATCCGGGCAATATTCGTGACCTGCAGCAGGTCATCGCGCGCCTGCTTTATCGTTGTGCCGAAGACGGCATGATCAGCATCGGCTATATCCCGCGCAACGAGCGCCCGGCCGATTTCTCCAAACTCCAGGATTGGCTGGATGATAATTTCGAGACCCTGATCCAGCGGGCGGTGCTGCTTGGTGTCGGGCTCAAGGAAATCGGGCGTGCCGCCGAAGATTGCGCCATTCGCTGTGCGACGCGCCTTGAGAATGGCAGCCTGCAGAAAGCGGCGCAACGGCTTGGCGTCACGGATCGAGCCTTGCAGATCCGGCGAGCCAATTCGCGCGACCTCACGGATCGCCGAATTGGCGAGGTCCGGCCGCTCAACTAAGTGTTTCCCAGGGGCATTACGCCGATCACCAAGCATCGGCGTTGCAGCTGCCGAACGGCCAGGGCAATGTCGTCGATTCTGAACGAACCCGGATAGCGGCAGGCCCCTCACCGCTATCCGGAATTTGAGCAGCGTCCTTCTACTGCAAGCTATCGAAGCGACGCAGGTTGTTCTGGCGCATGACCTTGATCAACATTGTGGCGTAGTCGGGACCCGTCGCATATCCCGCCTTGTGGATTTCGCGTGCGAACGCTTCCGCATCATCTTTGACGCTGAGCGCCTTGGCATACCGCTTGTTGCGCAGGAAGAAGCGCGCATGTTCGGTGATGCTCTCCTCGAAGCTGTTATATTTGGCGAAGGCAGCCTGGATGGTGATCCATTGACCATTGACATATTCCTTGGTCGGCACGGTTACGCTGCCAGCCGGGCCTTTGCCCTTGATGCCGAAGAGATTTTTGGCCGAGCCGATCGTATGTTTACCCCAACCCGTCTCGACGATCGCCTGAGCTACCGTGACGGACGCCGGCACTCCGGTAGCGGCCATCGCCTTGCGAGCCCTTTCCCCTACAAACTCTATGAACTCGGCATGGCTGAGCGATTTCAGGTCGCTGGGTTCGCCTGACGGCACCGGTTGAGGCGATGGCCCCGGGCCGGACGAACCGTGCGCCTGCAGGAAGCTAGCCCCTTGAAGACGCTCCTTCCAATGCGTGATGGGTACATAGTTGTGGCGACCATCCTTGGAGGGCTGGACGACGGCGTTGGCAACATGTTTGTTCCGCAACGATTCCGCAAGCTTGGCCGTCGGCGACCCCTTGATGTAGTAGATGTAGCAACGCGCGCCCGCACGCGCTCTGGCCCAATCGGCCCAGAAACTGTCGTCGCCGCTATTATATGTGCAGTCGAACCCCCAGCATTCGCGCAGATTCGCCAGGGCCTTGTCATTCCCGCCGGCGATGCGGCGCATCGGCGAGCCGCCACCGCTATGACAGGCGAGGATCAGATTGCCGAGCGCCGACGGCACGCCCTGCCCCAATACTCCCAGTACTTGGGCAAGGAACTTGTCCAATCCGCCTGCCTTGACAAGAGTTCCGGCCTCCGACCGCGCACCCAGCGTCGGGGCGACCAGCACGATATTGCGACCGCTCTCGTTCACGCCTTCGCGGAAGGCGCCATAGGGGACGCGAGCTGCATTCCAGTACCGGTCGATGGCGAGCCGACGGCTGTTGTCGCCCTTATGTCCATGTAGCCACAGGACGATGTCCGTGCTGCGGCCGCTGACGAAGCCGTTGGGAACGAAGATGCCGGTCATCGGCTCGGCCTTGATGCCGAACTTGTCGACGATGGAAAGATCGATCCTGGCATAAAGCGTTGTGCGTGGCGGCGCGCGCTCGGTCTTGATCACCGAGGGCACGGCGACGTGAGGCAGCGGCACGACGGAGGGAACGGGGCCTGGAGAAGGCTGAGGTTGGGGTTGGGGTTGGGGCTGCGGCTTGATGGATCCGCCCACGTCTTCGGCGCGGATGATGCCATAGAACTTGGCCCCTTTGAGCCGGCCCTTTGCATCAATCGGCACTTTGACCATCAGCACGGTGCCGTTGCTGCCTTTATTGCCGCCGATCGCCAGCAGATGATCTGACCTGACGGCCACAACCACATCGCAATGGCCGGGGTCGCCAGGCTTGACGCTGTCATAGGTGACCGGCTTGTCACGCCAATTGCAGATCAGGTCGCCCACGCGCGGCGCGATCTCGGTGGGGCGGTAGGCCTTGAAGGGATTGGCGTTGTTTTCGGCGCGGTTCTTGCGCGCGGCAGCAAAATAGATCGAATGGGAGGCCGCATATTTAAAGGCGCCGCCAGCGCCAGCCTTGCGCATTACCCAGCTGATGAATGCCGCGCTCCAGTAATGCGCCTTCTGGAAGGCCGGCGAGGCCAACTGGGCGGTGGTGTAGCTGATGCCAAGCCCGGTCTTCCAGTAGTCCTGAAGCATGGGCAGCGCCCGGGGCTCCGTCTCGGAGAGCTTGCCCTTGTTCCAGAGGGAGTACTGCTTTCGGGCGATGCTTGCCGCATTGGCCGCAATTGTAGCGGCCGGCAGCGGGGCTGGACCGGGAGCAGGCGCGGGTTTCCTCCTTCTCGGCGCCGGTCGGCTGCGGCGCCTTAGTGGATGATAGGCTTCGATGTCGAATTCCAGTTCGCCCGCTGCCGCGCCGTCAGCAGGCCCTGCCGTGGCGTCCGCCGGAGGTGCGTCAGGCGGCGACGGAGCTGGTTCCGCGCCGGGCGCTGCCGCCGGGGCGGGTGGTCCCATGGCGCCGGCGCTTCCCGCACCCTGTCTAAGCGCAGCCTGCGTCTCTGGTCCGACCAGGCCGGTGACGGGCAGGCCTTGCCGCTCCTGGAAGGTGCGGACGGCGCTGCGCGTGGCCGCCGACATGTTGCCGTCGACAGGAAGGCGCAGGCCGAGCTGATCGTTGAGGCTGGACTGGATCCAGCTCACGAAATCAGAGGGCATGCCGCCATCATAGGCTGTTGCCGGGTCGAGGGCCGCTCCGCTCCACGGATTGCGCCAGCCGCCATGGCCGCGACCGAAGTAGCGTTTGCCGTAGCGTCCCGTCCAAGGATGGCCCTGCTGTCCATCGGTCGTCGGGAATGGCCGCATGCTGCCTCCGAATGAGCGGAACGATGAGGGAGCCTGATCACCGAAACGCCCCTGTGCCGTCCGGAACGGCGGACGCGAAGCGGATCCGCGAAGGGACGTGCGGGATGGCATGCGATAGCGTGGGAAAAGTGTCGCTGCGCGGCCGGCGCGCGCCGAGCGTGTCATTCCACCGCGGCGGCGGAACTCCTCCTCCATTTCTGCTTCGTTCTCGAACGCATGCTCGAAAGTTTCGAATTCCAGTTCCGAGCCGAAAGGCTCGGGATTGAACCGCAACAATTTTTCCATGGCTGTCACTCCTAGATTAGTAAGGTTGATTGCTGGATTTCATGTCGTGTGCGAGCTGTGACGAGCAGACGGAGCGCATCGAGCCCCACTTCGATGTCTGTCGGGGTATGGCTCGCGTTCAAAAGGAAGCTGATAAGCATTTCGCCGCCACGATGCGCACGATGAAGCACCGTGGCCACGCCCGACCATTCGAGCGCTGCATGCAGTCCGGCGGCCGACACCTGCGCCGGCAGGACCAGGGTCTGGATCGGAAAGCAGCCGCCTTGGGCTGTAAGGCCGATCGTCCGCAACCCCTGCCGAAATAGACGAACCAAGTGGAGCAGGCGTTTGCGAAGCGATTCACCGCGCCGTGAATTGACCGCCAGCGCCAGGCGCGCCGCCGCGATGTCCGCTTCCGAGGGCGGGCTGCAATGGACGCGCGTCTTGCTGACCGCCTTGAAGCGTTCGATGATCGGCCGGCTGCCGCCGATCAAGGCCATGGGCACTCCAAAGCCCTTGGCGAGCGACGCTACGCGTATGAGGTGGGTATCGGGCAATCCGAACCAGGCCGGCACGCCCGCGCCACCGAGACCCAAAGGGCGGGCGGGGCTGGGATATTCGCCCAGGATGCCCAATGCCTGCGTATCGTCGAGAATCAGCCATCCTCCGCCCTGCCGGACCAGACCGAGATAGTCAGGCAAGGGAGCGGGCTTTCCGTTAAGGGGGTTCAAACCATCGGCAACCACGAGCGGCACGCGCTTCACCGGCCGCCGAGCGAGCGACGCTCGAAGGGCGCCGACGTCATGGGAGCAAAACGTCCGTACCGGTACGCCGCGCCCGGCAACGCGCTCGACGCCCCAGCGGGCGATGGCATAGGCGCCGCTATCGATATGCACCGTGATGTCATCGTCAGCGAACATGTCGAACAGGTCCCAGAACAAGTGAAGGGTCGAAGGCCCGACGGCGACGGCCCCGCAGCCCAGAAAGCGAGCGAGGGCGCGTTCGAGTTCGTCGGTCTCCGGGGATGGACCGAGCGCCGCTGGGCGCCCGGTCGTCAATTGTCGCCATGGCCGGAGCGAGGCATGTTCATGGCGCAGGCCCAGATAGAGGGCCGAAGTGAAGTCGGGCATGACCCTGCTCTACTTATCGGCGAGATATTTCTGGGCGGGCCGCACCGGCGGCAATTCCTCCATCGCGCTGGTGGTAGGCGTCCCGATGGCACGCATGCCTCCGTGCCGCCGGCCGAGAGAGGCACTGCGCTGGGCCACGAGGCGCCGCTGCAGCAGCTTGGACGGCTGAGTGAGCCTGCCCATGCCGTCCTGTGCCTCGGTGGACTCGGCAGCAAGATCGACACCTGTAACCGCCTGATAGCCATGCAGGTAACGCTGGATCTCGGGCTTGCAGCTCCGGGCCCAGTTCTTGGCCTGCTCCTCGATATTATTGATGTCGACCCAGTCCCCGTAACGGATGGAGAGCAGGATGCGCTCGCCCGTCACCGCCAGTTCGTGGAAATGGGTGATCGAAGTATCGGACCAGCCCTGGAGCTTCTTCATGCAGTCGACCGCACCCATCCATCCTTCCTGGTAGGGCACCATGTAGCGGCCACGCAGAAACTCGCGCATCTCTGGCCGTGCCAGCATCCACTGGTTGATCAGCATCTCGCCGCGCGCCGTCCAGGTGAGGTCACCGAACTGGTTATGCGCACCTTCCGCCAGGATGAGATGGACTTCTCTCAACGCATTCAGGAGCGGGAACGCGTCGGCGATGACGGTGGTGTCGCGATCCTCCCGGTAGAACATGCTGGTGCGATAGAGCAGGTTGTGGAAGGCCTCGATGAATTTCGAGCGGGTATCCGCGGGCGCCATGCCGCTTACCGCCTTACCCTGCAGGACAAGGCCATAGTGGTGCTGGTATTCATAAGCGCGGCGCGAAACCGTGAGCCGGTTATGCTCGTCCTGGATATAGCCCCAGAGAAGATTGTTGAGCGGACGCAGCGGATCGAATTCGAGCTCGCCGAGCGGGTCATGCGGCGAACTGCGGCGGTTCTGGAAGCGCAGAGCGATGGCATTGATCGTCTGCACAAGCATGCCTTCCTCCAGCCAATAGGACCAGATCAGCTCCAGCATGCTGGGGGCAGTGAAACGATGCCCGAGAATACCCTCGCTGAAAGGCGACGTTTCCGGCTTCGCAACTTCATCTTTCTTCAGGCTGATAAAGGCGCGTACAATTCGCTTGAGATAAGGCAGAGCGACGGGCTGCCCATCGGAGGTCCTAAGATAGCTGCGAAGGCGCTTTTCCAGGTCACGGGCGGTGATACCTTCCTGATCGTTGCGCATCTCCTCATGTTCGGCGGTAAAGAGATCATCCCTTTCGCCGAAAGCATCGTGCTCGCGGATCGTCGCACCACATTCCAAAGTAAGAAAAGCCTGGGTGGCGAGCTTGAGAACGCCGTAGGCGTGCGGGCCGAACACGCCGAGCGGCCGCTGTTTTTCTTCGACATGGACATCCAGACTGCGGAGCTCATGGTCCACTTTCTGCACCACCTTGTCGAAGCCTCCCTTGTCGACCAGCAACGTGTTGATGAAACGCTGATAGCGGGGAAAGCTCATTGCGGATGTGCGATTGCGGATCGCCGCCCAGAGGGCCTGATCGAGCGTCGACGAAGAGGCCGTCCGCTGCAACGCCACCTTCACCGTCTCAGGCCTGGCCGAGATCTCGATGTTACTGCCGCCCCTCAAGGCACGGGGAACCTGAACCCCACCGAATTGGTCGTCGCAGTCGTCCTTGAGTGTCATCTTGACGGCAAGAACATACGGCCCTTCCGAAAGATAGGAAGGCAATCTGAACCGATCCGGGTTTTCGAAAGCTTTCAATCCCAATTCATCCAGGGGACGATCACCTTCGCCAAGGTTGTACTCATAGTCAAAACGACCATAAAATTCAGGATGTTTGCTTAGATCTACAAATCCTCCTTGGCCGATATCCGGGTGGTGCCGAAATTGCGGATGATGCAGCAAGACGTAAACATCAACCTCCGAACCCTCATGGAGTTTCGTGGGTGAATAGTAGATATGGCAGGTCCATTCGTCCTGTATTTTAGAAACCGCGGGTGTCATGCTCGTTACTCCAGCGTCAGATTGCAGGGATGGGTTGTAGTTGTCGGCCGGGCAAGGCTGTCCAGACCGGGACGACATTCAATGTGCTGCCGATGGCCCAATGGGTCAGCAGCCGCGCCAGGAGCTCGCTCTCGTCCTCCGGGCCGAGATGTCCGTCCGCCTTGGCCTGGCCGATCACCGCGAAGACGAGCGAGGGCGGTGCCCGGTACATCTGGGCCGGCTCACGCCGCCACGCCTCGAACAGAGCGCCGAGCCGTTCGGGACGGCGGTCTCGCGCCTCCAGCGCCTCGGCGAGCGAACGTCCTTTGAGCGAAGGCGGCCGGTGACCGGCAAGGAGTGCGGCGAAAGCAGGTAGGCTTTGCTCCAGCCGTACGATCAGTTCTCGCTGGGAGGCCGAGAGCCTGTCGAGCGGATAGTAGCTTTCCCAGACACGAGCCACGCGCTGCCATTGCGGGTGGGGGTTGAGCGCGTCGCCGATCGCACAGCTCAGCTTGACCCGTATCCAGGGCATCGGGTGCGGATCGTCGACATTCAGCCGGAACACGAAGGGCCGCGGCAGCCCGACCACGCCGATCAGGCCCAGTGTCGAGACAACGCCGAGGCGGGCGATCGACCAGAAATCCGAGATCACCTCGGAGATCCAGCGCTCCCACAGGTTCCAGACCAGCGGATCGTGGGATTTCGAGCGCCTTTCGCGTATCGCCGGCCTGAGCGAGGCGACGAGGCCGAGAAGTTCGGCACCCTGATGCCCGACCTCGTGGATCAGCGAGGAGGAGATGCCGCTGCTGATCATGCGCTCACGCGGAATGCGGATGATCGAGACCGGGTTCTCACCGCCACCAGGAAGGCGCGTGCGTGCCCGCCTGATGGCTGCCCCCACGCCGCGATCGAGATAGCAGATCACCGGCGGCGCCTGGTAATAGCCCGGCAGCGCCAAGGCGTCGGAAGACACAGCGTCGAGGCCCGAAAGCCAGACGCCAAGCTCGTTCTGTCCGCGCTGCGCGAGCACATGGTCGAACAGATCGAGCTGCGAGAGCACTGCGTTGAAGCGCAGCCTGAGAAAGACGAAACGTTGCTGTGCGTCGGCCGCCGGGACTTGCCTGCCCGGGCCATTGACCCAGGCGATGAATTGGCGAATGCGGCGCTTCAGCTCGCTGCGCCCCTTGGCGAGGAAGCGTTCGATTGCGAGCTGCGCAGTGGGCAGGAAGCTTGCCGCCGGCACCATCGGCTGGTTGAGCACGAAGGGCTTGAGCCGGGCCAGGCGCGTGAGCAGGGCTCTCGCCTCTTGTTCCAGCATCCAATGCGCAAGTGGAGCGGCGGACATGGCTCTCACACTCCAACGAGAATGATCGTGTGGCCGTGCCGGACCCACTTGCCGCTTCTCGCAGGCCTGCGGACCGGCGCGCCGCCCATTGCTGGGACGAGACCTGGTGCCTTGGCCTGGACTGCGGCCGCAAGGGCTGCGGTGACGCCGCTGCCGTTAACCCGCCCCGGCGATGCTTGCACGAGGTTCTTGACCGCCTCGCCTGAAAGGTCGACGAAGCGCCGCGCCACCTCGAATTCACGGTCCTCATTGCTCAATCCCTCCAGTTCCAGCCCGAAAGCGCGGCCCGCAAGCGACGCGGCCTGACTGCCGAGGCGCGAGCCCTCGGGACCACCGAGTGCACCGCCCAGGGCCGCGCCGGCCTGAGGCAGAAGCTTACGCGCCGCGCCCTTGAGCATGCTGACCAGCGCCTGGCCGTCACTCGACTTGATGAAACCGCCCAGTGCGTGGCCGGCCTTCTTGATCAGCCCGCCGAGGAAATATTCGAGCTCGGCCTCGCTGCCGATCTCGAGCAATTCGCTGGCGAGTTCCATATTCTCCATCTCGGTGAAGACCCCCTCGGCTTCGCCGCTCAACGTCTCCATCTCGCCGAATTCGAACTGTTCGGCTTCAAGCTGCCGTTCCTGCGAGCCGAGCTCGAGGCGCACGCGGTCCAAGTCATGCATTGAATTTCTCCATAGGTTTCCGCCTGGTTGGCTGGAGGCCGGCGACCCGCAGTGACACTGCCCCAGGGGCTCGCCACACTCATCGCAGAGCACGCTCCCGCCACCCGACAACCTTGCCCTGCGGCGGGCACGGAAATTGCCATCACGAGGATTTCGCGGCGTGACCATCACAGCCTCCTTTTTTGAATGCTTCGGGACCTCAGATACCGACGATGACGATGTTCTGGCCTTGGCGATGCCAACGCCCGCTAAGCGGACGATGATGACGGGCGCCGCCGGGCAGCAGACCCGGGGCAAACCTGCCTGCGGCTTCGGTGACAGCGGCCTTGGCGGCCGCAGCGGGATCGCCGCTCAGGGGCGAGGTGAGCACTTTGTTCACCGCGTCGCCGGCCATTCGCACGAAGTTCTTGGCGCCCTCGAATTCGCGATCCTCATCCTCCATCTCGGCCTCCAGGCCGAGCGCGTTGCCGGCCGCCGAAGCAAGGCCGCTGCCGATCTGCGCGCCAAGCGGTCCGCCGACAAGACCGCCGAGCGCCCCGCCAGCAAGCGGAAGCGCTTTTTTTGCCGCGCTCTTCAGAAAGCCCCCGATGGCCTGGCCGACCGGCGACTTCACCACCTGGCCGATGGCGTGGCCGGCATTCCTAATGAGATTACCGAGAAAGAGATCGAGCTCGGCCTCATTGGTGACTTCGAGCAGTTCGCCTGCGAGTTCCATCACCTCGGCTTCGCCGAGAGCCTCGGATTCGGCTTCCCACTCGTATTCGGCCCCCCACTCGGCTTCCGACTCGCGCTCTCCCTCAGCCTCCCATTCGTTTTCCGCCTCGTTTCCCCATTCCGCCTCTGCTTCATGGCCCCACTCAGCCTCAGCCTCCGCCTCACCGCCCCATTCGAACTGCTCGCTCTCGAAAGCTTCGTTCTGCGGGCTCAACTCGAATGCATCCCTTTCGAATGCTTCCTTCTCGAAACCGTTCATCGTCATGCTCTCCAGTTTTGAAACTCGATCTCGCCGGCGCGACGCCTGCGATTGCAAGGAGAGCTTCGCAATCTCCGTGCCAGATCTAACTACTTGATTTTCTTGATTCCGATTTCCGACCACACCGAAACCGCTTTCGCTACCGGTGAAAATCAGCGGAATTTCGCGAAAGTATTTTCGGCCAAGAAGAGGAGAGGAGCGGATCTACAACGACGACAGGTGAGTCTTCGTTCATCGCAGGGGCATCAGCCGAAGGAACTGATTTTTATGACTGATTTCAGGAGAGCGGCTGATCCTACGCCCCCTTCTTTCACCGTCATGCGGTTCAGCCCCTTCGGTTGGCACTGGGCTTGCACGAGGGATTGCGGCCCGCAACGCATCCAACCACGGAGAAACTGAGATGACGATCGCATTAGAGCCGTCCTATGGAAGCCACTCCTTGCGCCACCCGCGGATCCGTGTGATCGACGAGGCGCTGAGTGAAGCGGAGGTGTTCGAACTCGGCATTCGCCTTTCGCGCAGCGGATCGGAGGATGCGTTTGATCATCTCCTCGGCGCCACGCTCGCTCATGCCGCCGCCGGCTCCGGCGGGATGCTCAGCCCGCGGCTCGGTGCGGCGATGGGCGGACTTCTCAAGAATATTGCCCGCCGCCGCCTGCTGAGTGGCAGCCCGGACAGCGAGTTCGACATGGAATTCGGCGAGACCGACCGCCGCCGCCGCGCATTGGCCGAAAGCCGCCGTTTCGTACGGCTAGCAGGCGAGGCCGCCCGCCACGCGATTGAGGAATTCGGTGGACAGGGCGGCCACCGCGAAGCGCTCGGCGCCCTTGCGGCGGCGGCGGAGCTCTATGCGCCGGCCCTTGCAGCGGAACTCGAATCTGAAGGCGAATGGGAAAACGGACGGATGCCCTCGTTCGACCCTTTCGAATATGATCCGCAGATGGAGTACTTCCTTGGCGGCCTGGTGCGCAGCGTCGGCAAAGTGGTCAAGAAGGTATCCAACGTCGCCAGCGGCGTAGCCAAAACTGTCGGCCGCATCCCCGTGGTCGGCGATATCGCCCGCATGGGCGCCAATGCGGTCCGGCTCACGGCCGGCCCGGCAGCCATTGCGCTTGACGCCGGTGTGAGGCTGGCGAAGGGTCAGCGCCTCGACCGTGCCCTGACTGCAGCGGTCAAGGGCCAGATCAATGCGGCACGCGATCAGCTTAGACTCGCCGAGATGGTTGCCCCCTTCGTGCCAGGCATCGGCACCGGCGTTGCGGCCGCTCTTGGTGCTGCCAACGCACTTGCCGCCGGCAAGCCTATAACGCAGGTAGTATTAGCCGCGGCGCGCAGCGCTGTTCCCGGAGGGGCCATCGCCCAGGCCGCCTTCGACGTCGCGCTCAACCTCGCTGGCGGCAAGAACATTGAACAATCACTGCTGGCCGCAGCACGCGAGCGCCTGCCCGGCGGCCCCGCGGCAAAGGCTGCGTTTGACGGAGCCTTGGCTCTCGCGCAAGGCAAGAAGCTGCAGGACGCGGCTTTCGTTGCCGCCGGCCGCGTTTTGCCGCCATCGCCATATGCGGCCGATGCCCTTGCTTTCGTCAAGGGCGTTGCCAATGGCCAGAATATTCAGAACGCCGCCCTTTCGGTTGTTGGAAAGCGCGCGCTTGGCAGCATTCGGAGTCAGGCAGCACGTGTCAATCCCACTCTGAGACGCTTTGGCTAGATGGTCTGTTCGAATTGAGACAGTGGCGCGTCGAGGAAGCGTTGATCCTGCGGAAACTCTCTAAGCCGTGCGGTGCTAAACGCTTCTACGATTTCTTTCGCGCTGGTTGTCTTTACTGACGGTATATTGTGTTGGGCACTGTAAACTTAACGCTCTGAAAACAAGATCTGGGAGTGAGGCTTTGGTCATGCGGTGTGAAGACGTGTGATTTGGCACCAAGTATCCAAGGCTGCTGCTCGCAGTTCGCAATGGTGAGCGGATGGAATATCGTGGCGGGGAACGTGAAAGAGGTTGGCAATCGAGTCGTGGATGGAAACGAAACGCTGAAGCTGTCGCGCTGACTTGAAGCGCTTCATGATCCTCTCCTGTCGTCGGACGGGTTGATGAGAATTCTCCGCCCGATTGTTCAGGCCCTTGTGCGAGCGATGCTCGACACCTGGCATGATCTCCCGCTTCGCTGCGCCATAAGACCGGAGCTTGTCGGTGATCATCACACGCGGCGTGTGGCCTTGCCCTTTCAGAAGCTTTCGCATCAAGCGCTTGGCCGCCTTGGCATTGCGACGGCTTTGCACCAACACGTCGAGAACTAAGCCGTCCTGATCAACGGCGCGCCAAAGCCAGTGTTTCTTCCCACCGATGGTGATGCCGACCTCATCAAGGTGCCATTTGTCACCGAGCCTGCCGGCCGATCGCTTCCGAATATCGTTGGCAAAGTGTCTGCCGAATTTCTCAGCCCACAATCACACGGTCTGGTGAGAGACGATGACGCCACGAGCTGCCAGCATATCCTCGACCATCCGCAGGCTGAGCGGAAACCGGAAATAGAGCCAAACAGCATGGGCAATCACCTCCGCCGGAAATCGGTGGCGACGATAAAGAGGATCACGGGTAAATCTGGTCATCCCACCAGATCCCATATTTTGATCGATGCTCGGTTAACGTTACGGTGCCCTTGGACCTGCTGAGAGGCGTCCAACTGGACACGCTCGAAAGCCGTCGAGTGACAGATCATCTATTCCCGTGAACCGGCATGCGGTTAGGGTTGCGATCCATATTATAAGCCATTGAAATTTCAGTGGTGGTCACATAGCAACACCGATTTTTGCTTGGCTACCGCTGCCAAAATCGGGTCACAAAAATGGAGCCCGCTTCGTGCTTCAGCATCGAAACCCTCGGGTGACGGTCAGTCAGTTTTGCTTTGCGACAGCGATATCGGGCGCTGCCGGACAAACCACGGTATGATCTTAGAACGAGTCTTCACATACTCAGCGTAGTCTGGCCCCCACAGCTTGATGAGATTGCGCTCCAGGAAATAGATCCCGATCATGATGTAGATCGTGAGGCCGATGGCGAACACGAGATGTCCGACGGTCATGGCGGGCGTCACCCAGAAGGCGACGATGAAGCCGAGGAAATCGGGGTGACGGGAATAATACCAGAGCCCCTTGATGGTGATTGGCCAACCAACCTTGTAGTATTCCGGCGTCGTCTGAGGTGCCTTGGTATAGGGTCGGTCTTCGAGGAAATCGATCACCTGGTCGACTCCAAAAACCTTCCAATGGCCGACGAGGATCGTCGCATAGAGGACCGTCAACCAACCGCCAAACGAAATCCACGCCAGAGCGGGTCGCCAGAAGGGGTCCTCAACATTCCAGATAACGTTCGGTATCGGCCGCCATTGCCATTGCAGCAATGCGAGGGCGGCGATTGCGACGACGATGTAAGTGGATCTTTCCAGATGTTTCGGGACGATTTTCGTCCACCAGTTCTTGAACGTGGGCCTGGCCATTCCCGAATGCTGCAAACCGAGAATGAACAATAGGCCGACGTTGATCGCCAACGCGGTCCAGAAAGGCTCGACCGTTCCCATGTCGATCGATTTCCAGGGAAAGACATTCCCGAACCTGCTGTTGATAATCGGTCCGAAGTAGTTGCCAACGAAGCCGACAGTGTAAAGCAGGATACCCCAGACGCCGATGATGTAGATGAAGCTTCCATAGAGGAAGGCAAAAATCTTTCGGCGCCTAAGCTTGATGTCATCTACGCTTGGTTCCAGAAGCTGGCTCATTTCCCATTTCCCCCTGTGCGGTGAGACTAAAACTCCACAAATTGCAGGCCGACTCAAAACGCCGCGGCCTCAAGCCTCGAAGATCGCCCTGCCGGCGCTTTGGCCGAGCGATCGGTAACTTTCCCATTGATCGTCGTCGAAGAACTGGTCGATGGTCCCCTGGTTGGGAAAGCTTGGATGCGTCGCGGCGTAGTTCTGGACATCGGCAGGGATTGCCGGCGCCAGATTGGCCTTGATCAGCAGGACCCAGGTGTTCCTGTCAGGCTCGTCGCGATAGCGGATGCATGCCAGCGCCCCACAGGCCGGGCCATTTCTCTTGAGCTGATCGAGGCTGCCAAGCCTTTCCGGATGGGCAACAAGGCTTTTGATCCAGGCAGGGATGACCGTCGGCGCGGCGGCATCGTCCAAGCCTTGCCAGGGATTTGCCACAGATGCGCCAGCACCGGGATCGAGCCAGACAAGCTCGGCATCAAAGTCGAGGCGCACCTGCCGCATCAGAATGGCGAGCTCACCCATCTCATACTGCGCGTCTTCAGATGCATCGACGGCGATGATGAACGGCAGCCGTCGCCTGATGAGCTCATAAAGGCCTGTCGTATCAAAATGTCCGCCGTCGCTGAGGTACCAGCGTCTGGCGGACGGACCTTCGAAATAGGCGCGCCATTCGTTGAGCAGCATGGCCTGGACGGCGAGGATGGTTGATGGCAGCGACTTTATTCTTTGCCACAGATTGGGAGGATATCGCCCGGGACGCCCGCCGGCATTGATGCCGCTATTCCACCAGTATCCGAGGCGCACATTGAGCAATCCGAGCAGGAGCGACATCGACAGGCTGCTGCTGCGCCCGGCGCCGGTCGAGACTGCGGCAGCCGAGATCGCCAGCCAGCGCCCGAGCGTCAGCTGCTCGACGGTCGCCGTATCGGCAGACCATTGGCCAAGCACATGGAACTTGTGCGGATCCGGCGCCACGGGCAGTGCCCGGACAATGGCCTTGTTGGCTGCGAGACGATCGCCGCGGGCCTCCCAGACGGCATGGTATTGCTGGCCGACGCTGATGCCGCCCGGACCGAGGCACATGGGCAGGCCCTTGTTCTGACGGAGCTGTCGGCCCGAGATGTGATCGACCGTCTGATTGATACAGACATTGATGAGATGCAGCGGCCCGCCATTGTCCTCCGGGTGGTAATCATCAAGTGACAGGTCGTCATTGTCGTCGGACACCTGGATCGGAACCGGCGCATCCGTGCCAGTCGGGTGGACACGCCAGCCGTTCGATGCGCCGAGAAAGGTGCGTGTCAGCTTCTGCGTCAGCGACTGCTGCAGGGACGACAGATTGAGGAAATTGATCGCCCGTCCGGCCGCAACGGAAACGGCAAGCGCCGCAAGCGTCATCCATATGCCGGTCGAAAGCCCCGGCTTGAAGGCACTATGCGCCAGGATATCCGCCCCAAGAAACAACAAGGCCGCAAAGGAAAACGCCAGAACCCCGATCAGAAGCTTGCTGCCGGTCTTCCCCCCCAGTTGGGCATCATCGCGCGGAATGAGGCCGATGACGATCTTGCGCAGCAAGAGAAGCAGCGGCGAGGCGGCCAGCATCGATCCCGCCATGATCGGACTGTAGTCCTTCGCCGCAAGGCTGCGGGCAATGCTGTCGATGAATACGAAGCCCACCGTTGCAACGAATATCAAGAGAGCGCTGCCGAGCGCGCGCGACAACCTGTTGCGGTAGAGCGTGGCAAAGCCGCCGCCAGGCAGAACATTCCAGCGCACGCCTTCTTGCCAGAACCAAGCCAGCATCAGGACAGCCGTCGCGATGAGGGCTATGCCGCTAAGAGTGCCAACGTCGATCGCTGTGATCGCGCAGCCGAGAAGTACCGCCCAGCCGAGGACGCCGAATCGCGAATAGGGTCGTCTCGAGCCTTCATTGGGGGTTAGCCAGTAGCCGATGGATATCGGCAGTACGGCGAGAAGCAGCACTGCCGCCGACGCCAGCCACCAGGGCGAGACGGGGACGCCGGCGATGCGCCAGCCGCTGGCTGCGACGACCGGCGCCGCCACTTCCGATATCCATCTGAGCGCGCCAAGACCGCCGAGCAGCAGCACGCCGACGCAGAAGAGCACCGCCGCCAGGTTTCTGGCGATGATCGCAAGGTCCGTTTCAACGTCGGAACGGCCGCCACCGATGAGATAGTCGGCATGGCGGCGCAGCCACCAGATTTCCGAGGAATTGGGATCGGTCAGCGTCGCCTCGATGCGATCGACCTTGTCGGGAGTATCGTCAGTCATCCGCGTATAGAGCCGCCCGAGGAAACCGCCGATATAACCGCCGCCCGATGCCGAGGACATGAAATCGACGCGTCGCAGGATTTTCGCGGCAGCCAGCGCCTGCAGAACGCCAAGCGCATAGGTGGCGCTGCGGATACCGCCACCGGACAGAGCCAAGCCGATGGTGTCTTTCGGGAGCGAGGTCGGCGCCAGCACGTTTCGATCTCTTGTCTCATCGAGCTGGCCGCGGCGCCGATGGATTGCGGCAGCTTCACGCTGCTCCATTTCGCTGGGATAGGCCGAAGAGTCCGCCACAATCACGTCGGCGGCCTTCTCAGCGATCATGAATACCGGCGTGACGAGAAAATAGCCCGGAATTCGCGGAAACACCGACGCGTCGACAACGCGCAGGTTGCGAACACCATGAACCCGAAAGCTGCTGTCGAGCACCGCGCCCTTGTCACGCAGGGCCTTGACGCTCGGTTGCCAACGGTCCGAACCCATCCGGCAGGTGCCGCAGGCGTGATGTCCCCAGGCCTCGTCTTGCACCCATTGCCTAAGCGCCGATGGACTATCCGCCACCCCCCTGCCCGGCTGGATCTCTGCCTTCATGCCGGTAATCTTGCCGTTGATCTCGCGCACACGCCCCACGGTCTCGCTGACCGCATCGAGGTCTAAGCGATATCCGGAAGGTCCTTCGGAAAAGGAATGGAAATTGATGTCGGGCACGTCGAAGGCATTGCGCGTGCGAAGGCTGACCGTGCCGCCATTGTTGTTGGTATAGGCCTTCAAGATCACCCATGTCCAAAGATTGCGCTGGTCCCGCGGTGCGCCCTTGGTAGGCCGCAGGAGCTCCCTGGACCAATTCCAGTAGTAGCCACGGAAGGCGACCGGAACGCCGAAGACGAAAAAATCGGGGTCATCTCTGCTCTTGTTGACCGACGACGACATCATCATGGCAAGGGCGCCGCCATTGGTGCCGTAAAGTCCCGTCTTGTCGGCCAGCCATTGAGCCCGCAGCGGATCCTTGGCATCGCCGGGCCGAAAGGTCGCTCCCTTCAGCGTCGCAAATTCCCTGCGCATTTCGGAAACGACGCTCACCTCGTAGCGATCCTGAAGGTTCGATCCGACACCCGGCAGATTGATCACCGGGGCAACCGCGGCCCCGCCTTTGTCGCACGGTCCAGTGATGTCGAGCGCTTTGAGCCTCCTCGCATCGCCGATGCCGCTCAGCATCAGGAGTTGCGGGGTATTGAATGATCCTCCGCAGACGATGACTTCCCGGTTGGCGAAATATTGTACGGTTTCGCCGGCTGCCGCCTCGTTGTTGCGCTTGCTCGCCCGATAGAGATATTTGCCGAGCACCACCTCGACGCCAATAGCACGCGGGGTCGCACTGCTTGCGTCTTTTTCAAAAATGAGGCGCGTCGCATGGGCTCCGGTTTTCAGGATGAGCCGATCCGGATATCTGGAAGCGACATCAAGCAGCCATTCGCGCAAGCCATAGCGCGTCTTGCCATTGGTTCCGATTGAAATCAGCGAGAGGCGGGCGCGACTGTCAATGTCGGCCGCCCGCACGTTGGGGTCGAGGAATTGGATGATCTGCAAATGCGCGAGCGCACGCCTGAAGATCGATCGTTCGCCTTTGCCCGCAAGCGCGGACCATATGACATTGAAGATGAGACAGAGGAACGTGCGATCGCGGCGGGCGACGCCGGCAATCACCAGGGGATCGATGAAGCTCGTGGGTTGCCAGCCCCTGAAGCCGTGGCCGTTCGGATCGAGGTGGCGACGCGGATTGACGAAGGAGGCGAGTGCCTGCACCAGGCTTAGAAGACCGCCCAGAATGTTGCCGAGAAAGCCCTTGTAGACCTTGTAGTACAGACACTGCTCGATCTTCGGAAAATAACCCTGCATGTTTTCAGAGCGCCAGCTATCGTCGCCGGTCAGCCGCGCAATGTCGTCCCAGTCGGAATCGTTGGGACGAATGATGATCATGGCATGATGTGAAGTACAGCCGCCGAGCGCGGCGGCACGCGGATAGAAGATGCCGCCCTTGCCGGTCTCACCATGCTGCGAGGGATCCATGGCCGGATCGTATTTGCTATCGGCCCGCTGCTTGGCATCGCTGGCATAGTGGCGGACCGAAAAATCCCAGCTCGTCGCCTCGTCTTCCGTCGCCGCGCCGTTATAGGCGGGAACCTCGTAGACTTCTCTCGGCTTGCCGCTGTCGTCGATGGCGGAATCGGTGCCGGCTTCGATCACCAATACGCGCCGGCCGCTGAGCGCCAGGCGCGCGGCCAATGGGCCGCCGCCCGCTCCGGATCCGATAATGATGTAGTCGAACGGTGTGGCCGTGGCGTCGCTTGCTGCGGCGACGATTGTATCTCTTGCGGCTTGCTGCGATTCCGTTGCCATGGTCTGGATCGGTCTCCGCTTTTAAGGACATCAGAGTGTTTTCAGGAACGCCTTGAGCTGCTGCTTGTTTTCATCCGGCAATGCGTCGGCGAACCAGTGCCCACGATCGACCACGAAGTCCGGGCATTTGCTGACCCGCATCAAAGGCGCGGCGGCCTCTGTCCTGAAGGCGTCCCACGCGGGTCCGTCGGCAAGGGAATCCTTACGGATGCGCAGAATGCCGCGAGACAAGCCGAAGACCGCTTGCAGTAGATCGCCCGTCGAAGCCTCAGGGTTTATATTCATAAGGAGACTGACGGGCGTGCCGGTCGGGATCGGACCGATCCGTAGATCGCCCTTTCCACCGCTGACAAACGCGGTCGCTTGCTCGCTCGCAAACAGGCTGATCAGCGCAAGCGCGACGAAGATCGCTCTTGCGATCCAAAGGCGCCGCGTGACAAACCACAGGAGCGCGGCGATTGCGGCCGATACGGCCGGCACGAGCCACAGTATCGGATAGATCGTGTCGATGCGGCTCGCGCGCAGTGCTACCGCCACCAATATGGCAATCAGCGCGAAGACGAAACCCGCATGCCTCGGACGCCCGAAAAACGCCAGAACCAGGGCCACGGCCGCGAGCCCGACCCACACATAGGTCGTCAGGAAAGATATCCAGAAGGGGCCGATCACGCCGCTGATGAGCGGCCGGATGAAGCGGGAGGGAAAGTCGATCCATGTCGGCTGCGTCGTCCGGTAGATGAAGCCGCTGTCTCCATCGGCAAGCGCCATCTTGCCGCGCAGATCGCCAAGGTGGCGAACGCCGCTCGTCTGGCGTTTCGCGCTCCAGAGAACCTTGTCGATGCCATCGTCGAAAGCCTTCAGTCGACCTTTGACGGACGGGTCGCCCGTATATTCGCCCAGCGTGTTGTTGTGCAGGAAGGGAGCGGTCGCCCACAGGCTTATGAGCGAAGCCGGCCGGTAGTATCCGGGTCCTCTCGCGGGAGGGGCGTAGGTGTCATTGTTGCCCCAGCGGTCGACCGGCTTGCCTGAGAACGGGTTGAAGAAGTGGACCTCGCCAACGGCCGCAAGCGATTTATAGGTTTCCGAGGAGAAATTGTCCCAGACCTGGCCGCGCATCGCATTGGTGCCGACGGCGCGAGCCGAATTCGTGCCGACGAGCGTTATCGGCACCCGAATATCGGTCGAGAGATAATTGTCCTTCAAAAAAACATCCTGCTGACCCGCAGGCTCCCCGGCGAGAGTGCCGATTTGCTTGACGTATTCGCCATAGTCCTTGCTCTTGATGAAATCCTGCCAATCGGCGAAATCCATCGGTAGGGTCAGGGTCGCCGAGCTGTCGAAACTGGGTATGTCCTTCTTGGACCAGTCGCGCGAGAACTGCAGCGTGAAACCGGCGGGCTGCTTGCTCGAATGACAGACGGCGCAGTTTTCGACGAACACCTTGCGGCCATTGGCGGCATCATTGTGCTCGGCCTCGATAATCGGCTTGCCGTCGGGCGTATCGGCAAGATGCATCGGGCGAGTGACGCTTTCACCGTCCTGTTTGCTGCGATAGGTGAAGAAGGCGGCGAGATAGGGAATGCGATATTTGTCGGCTACCCGCCAATAGACCGAGTTCTTCAGCGCGGTCGCCACTGCAAAGGGGCGTTGAGCGGTAAAGCCGACGATCGTGTTCTGGACCCGTTTCCATTCCTCGGAATAGGCACCGATGTTCAGATAGACGCGCGATAGGGCGCCGAAGATGCCGACGCTATCGGAGCCGTCCAGGAGGACGCGCGGCGTGTGCCTGGGATTGGCGCCAGGTTGTGGGTCTTCGATCTGCGGAATGAGCAGATTAGCCGCATTCTGATTTTCAGGTGGGTTCTTTTGGGCGCGATCAAGCCGCGCCGGCACGTCGAAGATTGCAGTGATCGTATTGGGGTTGTTGATGTGATCGGTGCTGACGAGCGAGGTATCGATCGTGCCGGGCTGCTGACTGACGAGGAACTGATAGAGAAAACTATTCGGCTTCTTCAGGTTGGCAAAGGTCGACACCGGATTCCAGTATTGATCCCCGACTGTCGTGGACAGGTTGGACCATTGCGGCCTTTCGACATCGGCCGGCGGATTGAGCGGATGTGGGGAGATATGACAGAAGCCACAGGACATGCTGACGCGGAAGGGGCGAACCAGCGTCGGATCGGCATTGACCGAGGTATCCGTATAATACGGATCGCCCGGCGCATCTTCGACGCGTGATTTCCAGTATTGCCGGGCCTTCCGCGCGCTGTTGGTCTTGGCGAAGAAATCCGGATTCGGCATGAACCGCAGGCCGACGATACCGCTCGGATAGCCATATACGTTCGGATCGAGCCCGTCGTCGGGAAGCTCGGCCAATACCTTGCGGTACTGATCGCGATCCCACGGCTCGAAGGCTTCGCATTCCGTTCGTGATACGGGACGCGCCACCAGCGCCTGTGTCTTCGGATCGATATCGGTTCCCGGTTGTTTCAGTTTGACCAGGTCGCCATCGGGCTGGTCGATATAGAGACCGAGGAGCCGCTTGGTTCTGTCGGTTTGCGCCTTCATCCCCGGTTGATTGATGAGGCCGAACTTTGCAAATCTTGCGTCGCGATTTCTCGAATCCGTCAGCACGAGAAAATCGGTGAGCCCGTAGCCGTGCTGCTGTATCCAGTTCCAGAACACGTCATTGCCTTCTCCCCAAAGGATCCAGGTGTTCTTTCCCTTGATCGCGCTGCGTGCATCGGGCGTGATGACGCCATTGGCTTGATAGTCGAACGGACGCAGCTTGCCGTCAGCGCCGGCGACCATATCGACATCGCTGAAGAGATCGCGCTGTTCGGTCGCAAAGCATTCTTCGCCACGCTTGTTCACCGGCGTGCCGGCTTCTGTCGCGCCACCCTGCGGCTCATCGGCAGGCGCCGACGGATCGATGCCGTTCGGCGTTGCATCCCATCCCGGCTGCGATCGCGGCGTGAGGGACGCTGCGGGATAATCGCTCGGTTGCGACTGCGCCGCCTGAAGGGGAACCGCGAGCATGGCTGCGGCCAAGGCGACTGTCCGTAGTGTGCTTGCATAGCGTGTGAAATTGGATATCGCCAGACCGCCCACCATCGATCCCCCGTGTGGAAATTGCCTGCTTTGCGAATTATTGATTGGCAATGATGCCCTTCATCGCCGATTTCACGTCATGCTGAATGTGGTCATGTCATGCTGTACGGCAGGGCCATCCATGATCAGGTCCGGTCGCACGAGGGCAAATCTCTTCATACGATATCCGTCAGCCGCTCAATGCGCCGAGATGAATATCTTGCCCTGGAAAATTGCAATGTATGCGATCATTCTAAAGTATTGATTGTCCCCAGCCGTTTGGCAAGGGGATTCTTATTAAACCCCGATTTGATTTCGTGATTTCGTGGAACAATTTAAGGATGATGTTCCATTCTCGACCGGGCTTTATGATTGGGCGATGGAGGAGTGTGGGCTGTGCCTCGATCATTCCATGAGCCACCGCCGGGTCTTCCATTTCTTGCCGCGCTCTTGAGATCCCATCGGGGTGGATAGCTGCCTGTGTCATAGCAGAGTGAGTGCGGCAGCTCCACCGATCAAAGCGGATTTAGATGGTCTGTTCCGTCAGCTCACGTCGCCGATATGACCTTGACTTCCGTCAGATCGTTGCCGCAAAAGTGTGGCGAGTCCTCAATCAATCGCAGGAATCAACATAAGGCCATTGGCTGGACGATCTCGTCACTCTTACGCCGGACCGGAACAATCTTTTAGTTCGGTGGCGGATAGGCAGGAATTGCGGTTACGTGACATGCCTTCTGGTCAGGCTTCTGACAGCACGATCTGATCTGATCCACAGAGGACTTATAGATCGCATTCCAACTGGTCTGCGTGATGCCGATATCCGGCGGCATTGCATGTGAGCCCGGGAAACGGCGCGCCCAATCATCCGCCCCCTCGGGAAAACGCCCAGTCATCTCGTCCGTCAGCTGTCGGCACGTCTCCGCGATACCGATTCGGTGACAGCCGAGGCACGTATTGTCGGTCGGATTGAGTGCTTGGGTCGGCCAACTGCTGAAACCGATGCGATGAGGCGAAGGAAGATCCACGTGATAATATGGGCCGAAGGGGTTCACGGGCATGTGGTTCCAGACCTGGCCCACAAACGGCGAGAACATGAAGGGGTCGTTGTCGTGACAGGTTCCACAGCCGTTACTGAGCGTGGTCTCCGGTGTGTTCCAAAATTCGTTCGAAGGTTGGGATGTCGGGGACGGTACCTTCTCACCGCTCACAGGCTGGTTGGGTTTTCCTTCCGCCTGGAACCAGCAAGTCGCACCCGTCTTCGGGTTGTGAGCCACAATATCGATTTCATCGAACTCCATTTTGTCCGCCGGCCGGATGATCTTTTGCCGACACATGACGGCGATCTGCATGGTCTTCGTCGATAGGGACAAGATGCGGGAGTTCGGTACGCATTGCCCGTCAGACTCCGCGCCGTTTGGAAGCAAGGCGGGCCGATCGCACGTCATGTTCTTCGTTGCCGGTACGCTCTTCCCATCGACGGTAATCGGCACCGGGACCCCATCGCTGCAGGAGAATTCAGGAATGTCGCCCACCTGCTTGCGGCATTCCGCACCATAAAGTTCCCTGGTCGAACCCGCATCGATCTGATCGGCCCGCGCATGGCCTGCCAGCAACTGCCCGGCTGACACCAGCAATAGAAGGGCTAGACATTGGCGATTGAAAGGGTGGCTAGCCATTGTGCGATCCTTCCTTTGCGAACATCGCTTCGGCTGTCTTGCGGATGGCATCGTAGTAGCGGACATAGCCGGTGCAGCGACAGATATGGGAACCGACGGCCTGTTCGATCGCCGCGTCGAGATCGCTTGGCAGACTGCCCAACTGCCGCAGCCCATCCAGAAAGATTTGGGATGCTATGACAAAGCCAGGAGCGCAGTAGCCGCATTGAAACGAGAACTCCTGCAGAAAGGCTTCCTGGATTGGAAGCAATCCTTCGCTTGGCGTGACGCCTTCGATCGTGGTGATCTCCGTGCCATCGACCATCGCCAGTGCGGTGGAGCAGCTGATGACCGGTGCGGCCGTTTCGTTGGGCGAGCGGATGGAGGCGACTGTGCAGGCACGACAGATTCCGATCCCGCAACAGAATTTGGTTCCGGTTAGACCGAGATCATCGTGAAGGAAGTCGATCAGCCGATCGTCCGCGCGAGCAGAATCCACCTCGTGAGCGATGCCGTTGACTTTGAAGGAAATCGTCATGCTCGCAGTCCCTCCAGGATTTTCGCCGGCGTAATCGGCAGGGATGTGTAGCGACGGCCCAATGCATCGTGCAGAGCATTGGAAATCGCTGGCGCAACGGAGCACATCACTGCCTCGGCAATACCGCGGCCTGCCCCACGGTCACCTGCGCTTTCCGGCAATGTCACCAGCTCCTGCGCACGCTTGCCTGGTTGATAGGCGGTGTTCAACGGCACGTCGCTCCAACGGGGCACATGATAGCGGTTCAGGTTCCAGGTTCCGTCAGCGGGTCCCGCCATGCCGTTCGGCATGTCTTCCATCAAGGCATAGCCGATCGCCATCGCGATCCCCCCTTGGCTTTGTCCGGAAACAAGCTGCGGCACAAGCAATCTGCCGGCGTTGAGGATGGAAAGAACATTTTCGATCTTTACCGAGCCATTGCCCTTGTCCACCGTCAGCCCGATGACGTTTGCGCAGGGTGCCCAGACATAACGCGAGTAGCGTTGGGCTATCGCGGGCGGCGGCTTCGTGTTCGTTCGACCGACAAACGTCGGATCCTTGGCGTTTGGCAAATAGAAGGACAAGCCGTCGAGCTGCAAATGCATGTTGCCGTCCGGCCCTGCAAAGTCAGCCTCGACCCAACTTCCCTGAATGAACGCATGGCCGAGCGCTCCTTTCGGCAGTCCTTTGCTGTAGATCACTTTTGCAAGATCAGCCCACGTTATCGGCTCGGTCCCACCATTGACGAAAACCAACCGCCCATCGGTCCATTTGACATCGTCGAGACTAAGGTCCTGCAGCTCCCAGATTGCTGCAGCTGCCGGCAGAATACTGGCCTGCATCAAGGCAAGCGCCGTCTGTTGTACGGTATGAACCTGATGGAGACCCGTGAGACAGGCGGAAGAGGAGCCAACGCCCTTGGCCGTCCAGCGGGGATTATTCCAATCACTTCCATTGCCGCCAGTGGTCAATCCGGTTTGACCGAACAGCAGATAGCCGCCCATATCAACAGCAGACGCATTCGCGCCGAGAATTGGCCCGATGACCACGCCCAATGTAGTTGCCGAACCATTTCCCATGTCGACGGCATCGGACTGGACCGTCAACTTGCCGTCGGGATCGATCAGGACGGCTGCGACCATTCCGTCGCCGGAAGTTCCGTAAGCCTGCATGGACAGCGCTATACCGGTGCCGTAAGTCAACCCGCGAGCCGCATAATCGGCCTTGATTTTCTTCCGATCTGCCCAGAGGGCATGAGCCTCCGCTTGATCGAGTATTTCTCCGAGACGCAATTCCTGATCGATCGGACCGCCGACGACGGTTCGGCCTCCAGTGTCAGTGATATTAGCGCGCCGCAGCGCGATCGGATCCCAGCCTTTGGATGCCGCGATATCGTCGAGTGCCGTCTCGATCGCGAGAAAGGCCTCCGGTCCACCAAATCCGCGCTGAGACCCGCCGGTAATATCCTGAGTGTGCTTCGACTGTGCGAAAACATTTGCCATCGGCAGTTCATAAGATCCACCTACGCAGAGCGCCGCGAGATTAGCAACGTAAGGGGAGAGGTTGCGCAGTCCTCCTCCGTTGAAATTCATTGTCGCTTCGACCAAGCGCAACTTCATGTCGGGTCCGGCAACCAACTCGCCTTTGATCGCAGCGCCGGGGCGCTTCAAGCCGTAGCGAAACTGTTCGAACCGATCATGGGCGAGCTTAACGGGAGCTCCATCGGAAAATGCGGCGGTTAAAGCCAGCAGTTGGGAAAAGGGCGAGCTGTCCCGGCCGCCAAAACCACCGCCAGGGTAGCAACTGTGGAGTACGACCTCCTTGACGACAATGGGCGAGTCAGCGCCGCTGAACATGGATGCCGCGCTTGAGACATCGCCGTCCGGCGACTGTGTCCCGAGGACCAGAGACAGGCTTTGAGACTTGCTGTCATAATAGGCAAGCCCACTTTCCGGCTCCATAAACATCGGATCCATGGCTTGCGTGTCAACGCTAAACGGCTGGCGGATCAGATCCGGATTCTGTGCCAGATATTGGTTGATCTTGTCGCGATAAGAGGGAACGTTCTGCTGATAGGTTGTCGGATCGGCTGTGGCGTAGCTGAAGGCTTCGCTATTCTCGAAGTATTTTACATAGGTTGTTTGAGGCGACCACGGCGCGCCCATGCCCTGTGAGGAAGCATCATCCAACGCATACACCTGAAAGCTGGCGTCGTTGAATTGCATGTAGCGTTTTGCCGCCCGATAAGTCTCCCGCTTGTCGAACATGAGCAAAGCGACAGCCTGCCCGAGGTAATTCGGAACATTGCCGGGCTTAACAATGATATCGAATTCTACCGACGAGGATCCCTTTGAGGCAAAGGCCTGGGCAGACGCCGCAAGCGGCGTTTTGAACAGTTCCACGAACCCCTTTTCGTGTTGTTCGATCGCGTTCGCCTCGACTTCAAGATCGCGATATCGGGCCAACGGAGCAGCCCGGACTGCCGATTTCAGGTGATTGCCGAGCACGACCCGTTTTGGCTTTGCGTCATCAGGCAGGTAACTCAAATCCACATTCAGGAATTTGTGCTCGGTCGTCAGAGCCGGCAGATAGAGCGCGTACCACTGATCCCCACCCCACCCCATATCCGTGGAACTGAAGTCTCGGGCAAACACCTTCTGGCCAGTCACCTTCGCGCGGCCGTCGATCCGCTCAGTCGCCACGCCGGGGACGGGTGCCTGCACGCTTGTCGAATTGCCTGATGACTGGCTCGCGGATGACTGGTTCGCGTTGGCCCTCATTGGCGGCCCAAGGACGGTAACCGCGATCAAGCCTGCCGCACCTTGCAGGAAACAGCGCCGCTTGATGGATGAACTCGTATGAATGTTTTGGAAAGTCGTATCGTTCATCGCGCACCCCTCGCCAATAAAGTGAAGAGACTTTGAGCAACTCAGTCGATTGGAATGCACGAAGACGAGGTATCGAACCTACATATGCAGGCGACGAAGGCCACTCACATATGTCTCCCTTGGAAGCACTCAAACTGTAGGAATTTGTACCCGGCAGGCGTGCAATCGAACTCGCATCAACACCATAGTTGCACTTATTAGTAAGTCAAGATGAATTGCGACATAAGCTTTCAGACGAAACCGCGCACGTCATGCACATGTGAGTCCGCGCGGTACCCCCAGGACACGGGCTGGCTCAGCGCATTGACCGACGCGCCGATAAGCCGCGCACTCGAGGCTATTCGTGACGAGCCGTTCCGGCGTCGCAGCGTTGCCGAGCTCGCTGGCGTAGCGGGGTGTCGCGATCTAGCTTTGCAGAGTGCCTCTCGGCATAGGCATCACGGCGCGCGACGCCCTGTTCTTATCCGCCTGTTTGGAAGACCACTTTTCCAGTCATCCGACGTACGTTTGATGCAAATGCATTTCGCCACATGCCCGAAGACAAGCAGCAAAACGTTGGGCTTTCATCGTCCGGAAGACGCAATTTGCAATTCGGAATTTACCCTTGCCAAATTATCACCAAGATGCAAATTTATCTATAATTCCATCATGGAGCTTTATCATCGTGAAGAAATTGAATGCATCCCACCCATTTCTCGCCAAAGATGAATATAAACAGCCGCCAATTTCAATATTTGAAGCAAAAACTATCTATAATTTGCCATTCAATGATCTGCTCTTCCAGGCCCAGACCGTGCATCGCGCACATTTCGATCCGAACGCCGTGCAGATGAGCCGGCTTCTGTCGATCAAGACAGGCGGATGCGCAGAGGATTGCGGCTACTGCAGCCAGTCCGCACATTATCCGACCGGCCTGAAAGCCTCGAAGCTTATGGAAGTCGAACGCGTTCTGACAGAGGCGCGCAAGGCCAAGGATGCAGGTGCGACGCGCTATTGCATGGGCGCGGCATGGCGCAGCCCGAAAGACCGCGATATGGACACGCTGGTCGCCATGGTCGAGGGTGTAAAGGCGCTCGGCATGGAAACCTGCATGACGCTCGGCATGCTGACCGAGACACAGGCGGACGCGTTCGCGCAAGCTGGCCTCGACTACTACAACCACAATATCGACACGTCCGAGCGCTTCTATTCCGAAATCATCACCACGCGCAGATTCGAAGACCGGCTCGATACGCTGGAGACCGTGCGCATGGCCGGCATCAAGGTGTGCGCCGGCGGAATCCTCGGCATGGGTGAGACGGTCGATGACCGGATCTCGATGCTGTTGACGCTGGCGAACTTGCCCGTACCCCCGGAAAGCGTGCCGATCAACCAGCTCATCCCCATCCCCGGCTCGAAGCTGGCGGAGGCGGCATCTGTCGATCCGATCGATTTCGTCCGCACGATCGCGCTGGCGCGCATCCTGATGCCGACCTCGCATCTGCGCTTGTCGGCCGGACGCACCGAGATGAGCGACGAGATGCAGGCACTCTGTTTCTTCGCGGGCGCCAACTCCATCTTCGTCGGCGACACGCTGCTGACGGCAGACAATCCCGGTGAGGATCATGATACAACGCTCTTCCGCCGCCTCGGTCTTTCTCCCATGCCGCTGGAGCCGGCGGTGTGACGGCGGTACTTTCGGATTATGCCGCGACGCTTGAGGGCTTGCGGCGCAAAGCGCGGCTGCGCAGCCTTGTGCCGCAGCGTGGTGTAGACTTTACCTCCAACGATTTTCTCGCTCTTGCGGGCGCGCCGCGCATCAAGGCGGCGATCATGGCGGCGATGGAAAGCGGCGTTCCGGCAGGGGCGGGCGGCTCGCGCCTGCTGCGCGGCAACCATCCCGAACATGAGGCGCTGGAGGCGGAAGCCGCTCAATTTTTCGGCGCGGAACGCGTGCTCTATTTCGGTAGCGGCTATGCCGCCAATTCCGCGCTTTTCTCGACCTTGCCACGGCGAGACGATCTGATCGTCTCCGACGCGCTCATCCATGCCAGCGCGCATGAGGGCATTGCAGCCAGCAAGGCAGTGGCCGTCAGCGTCGGCCACAACGACCTGAACGCGTTCGAGGAGGCGATCGGAAACTGGCGCGGGAATGGCGGCAGAGGCCGCCCCTGGATTGCGGTCGAGAGCCTCTATTCCATGGACGGCGATAGAGCGCCGCTTGCCGCCCTCGTCGACATTGCCGACCGTCACGACGGCTTTCTGGTGATTGACGAAGCCCATGCCACCGGCGTTTTCGGCACAGGGGGGAGAGGCTTGGCCGCGGGGTTGGAAGGCCGCGAAAACGTCCTTGCCCTACATACTTGCGGCAAGGCGCTGGGCGTGTCGGGAGCTTTGCTTGCGGCCCCCCGTGTGCTCGCCGATTATCTGGTCAACCGTGCCCGCGCCTTCATCTATTCCACCGCACCTTCTCCTCTTATGGCGGCGGGCGTGCGCGAGGCCTTGCGCATGGTGGATGACGAGCCTGAGCGCCGCGAGGCCCTGGAACGTCTGGTCGCCTTTCTCGGTGACGAATTGAAGAGCCGGTTCGGCCTGGAGCCGAGCGGATCGCAGATCCAGCCGGTTGTCATCGGCAATAATGCCTGTGCGGTCCGAATTGCCGAGGCTCTTCAGGCACAAGGCTTCGATATCCGCGCGATCCGCCCACCGACCGTGCCGGAAGGCACCGCACGCCTACGGCTGTCCATCACACTCAACGTCGATTCAGAACAGATCGCTCGCATGCTGGATTGCCTTGCCGCCGCCATGGAGGAACACAGGAGATGACCGCCCGTTTCGTGGTGTCAGGCACGGATACCGGCATCGGCAAAACCGTATTTGCCGCGGCGCTGGCGGGCGCGCTTAACGCCCGATACTGGAAACCCGTGCAATCCGGATTGGAAGATGAGACAGACGGCGAAGCTGTCGCCCGACTGAGCGGGCTGCCGGCTGAGCATATCCTGCCTGAAGCCTATCGCCTTTCCGCTCCGCTCTCGCCGCATCTTTCGGCACATCTCGATGGCGTGGAAATTGACCCGACCCGGCTTGAACCGCCAGCCTGCGCCGGGCCGCTGGTCATCGAAGGAGCCGGCGGCCTGATGGTTCCGCTTACGAAAAGCATGGTCTTTGCCGATGTCTTCGCACGATGGCGGATTCCCGTCGTTCTCTGTGCCCGAACGTCGCTCGGCACCATCAATCACACGCTGCTGTCCATCGAGGCGCTGCGCCGTCGCGACATTCCCATCTGCGGCGTCGCCTTCATCGGCGCTGAAAATGCCGACACCCAGGCGACCATCGCCGCTATAGGGCGAGTGAAGGTATTGGGGCGGTTGCCCCTGCTGGAAAGCCTGACGAGTGAAACCCTACGCTGCGCCTTCCGCGAAAACTTCGACGCGGCTTCCCTGACGGAGGCACGCGCGTGACGCTCTCACCCGTTTGGCACCCCTTCACACAGCATGCCCTCGAACCGCCGATGAAGCGCATCGTTGCGACCGAAGGCGCATATCTGTTCGACGAGGATGGCAATCGCATCCTCGACGCAATCTCGTCATGGTGGGTAATCACCCATGGCCACCGCCATCCCGGCATCATGGCGGCAATCCGCGGGGCAACGGAGGCCTACGACCAGATCATCTTCGCCGAATTTACCCATGAACCCGCAGAAGTCCTCGCTGAACGCCTGCTCGCCTTTGCGCCCTCCGGACTGAAACACGTCTTCTATTCGGATAGCGGATCGACGGCGGTCGAGGTGGCGATCAAGATGGCGCTCGGCACCTTCCACAATCGCGGTGTCGCTCGTGACCGCATCGTCGTGATGGATCACGGCTATCATGGCGACACGATCGGCGCCATGTCCGTGGGCGCGCGTGGCGTGTTCAACGCGCCCTTCGAGCCGCTGCTCTTCGGCGTCGACCGCCTTCCCTTCCCCGAAACCGGTCGGGAGCAGAAGACACTCGATGTATTCGAAGCCATTTGCCGTTCAGGAAAGGTCGCCGCCATTCTAATCGAACCGCTGGTGCTTGGCGCCGGCGGCATGAAGTTCTACGGCAGCACGGTGCTTTCCGCTCTCAAGGAAATCGCCGGTCGATACGGCTGCCTGTTTATCGCCGATGAGGTGATGACCGGCTGGGGTCGCACCGGAACGCGCTTTGCCTGCGAACAGGCGGGCGTGGTGCCCGATATTCTCTGCACCTCGAAAGGCCTGACCGGGGGCGCCTTGCCGCTGGCGGCAACCCTTTGCACGGCAGAGATTTTCGAGGCCCATCTGTCTCGCGACCGGCGCACGACCTTTTTCCATTCGAGCTCCTATACCGCCAATGCAATGGCCTGCGCGGCGGCCGTCGCCAATCTGCAAATTTGGCAGGACGAACCGGTGGAGAGCCGGATTGCCGAACTTGCAGCGCGGCACACCCAGCATCTCCGGCGCTTCGAGGGCGATGCGAGGTTTGTAAACGTCAGGCAATGCGGGACGATCGCCGCCCTCGATCTTGCCGTGCCCTCCGGCGGCTACCTCGCTGAAGCGGGACCGCGCATGCGCAAGCTGTTTCGCGAACGCGGGCTGCTTGTGCGCCCACTCGGAAATGTCATCTACCTGATGCCACCCTATTGCACGAGCGCCGGGGACATCGCCGCCGCCTATGACGCGATCGACGAAGTTGCCTCACTCGTTCTGGAGGAGACTCCATCTTGACACCCCTCTCCTCCCGTCTCGCCGGTTTCGGTCATGCCGTTCCATCCCGCATCGTCCATAATGCGGAAATCGAAGGCCGGCTCGGCATCGAGGCGGGCTGGATCGAAAGGCGCACCGGCATCCGGTCCCGCCATTGGGCAACCGAGGGGGATACGTTGAGCGGCCTTGCGGCCGAGGCCGGGAAAATGGCCCTTGAGGATGCCGGGATTGCACCAGGCGAGATCGCCATGACATTGCTTGCCACCTCGACGCCGGATCATCTCCTGCCGCCCTCGGCACCGCTTCTGGCGCACAAGCTCGGCTTGCGAAATTCCGGAGCCATCGATCTTGCCGGAGCTTGCTCGGGCTTCCTCTATGCACTGACGCTGGCGGACGGTTTCGTGCGTGCGCATGGCCGATCCGTGCTCGTCGTTGCCGCCAATATTCTCAGCCGCCGCATCAACCCCGCCGAGCGTGCCAGCGCCGTTCTCTTTGCAGACGGCGCAGGCGCGGTCGTGCTTGCACCGTGCGGCGATGGTCAAAGCGGCCTCAAGGCAGCCGTGCTGGCTTCCGATGGGAGTGGCTACGATCTGATTGCCATCCCATCCGGCGGCAGCAATAGACCTTTCTCTCCCGAAACCGCGGCAGAGCAGGTACTGATGACGATGCGAGATGGGCGCGAGGTCTTCTCGCGCGCTGTCGATCTGATGACACGCACCTCGCGTCAGGCGATGGACGAGGCAACCGTAACGGTCTCCGCCATTGACCGCTTCGTTCCGCATCAGGCGAACCTCCGTCTTTGCGACGCGGTTCGCCACAATCTTGAATTGGAGGAAAGCAAGCTTGTCAGCACGATCGCGGAATTTGGCAATTCGTCGGCCGCGACCATTCCGCTGTCTCTTTCCGTCGAAAACCGCCTCAAGCCGTTCAAATCCGGAGAGCGCCTTCTCATGGCCGCAGCCGGTGCGGGGTTGGCGGGCGGGGCTGTCGTCATGACAATCTAAGCTAGTGCGATCGAACAGCTACAATTCTATGAAGAATATGGAGAATCAATGCAGAGGCAGTTAAGCTTAGGGCGTTGAGTCGATGCGCACCCATTCTCAAACCGATGATAATTCAATGAGCGTTGCAAAAGATGATCCTATCGCCGTGCGGATAAGCCGGACACTTGCGGATCGTATTATTTCAGGGGAGATCGACGCCGGCGCCAAGCTTAGGCAGGACCACATTGCCGAGGAGTTTGGCACCAGCCATGTGCCGGTGCGCGAGGCCTTCCGTCGCCTTGAATCCCAGGGACTGGTGATCAGCCAGCCGCGCAAGGGCGTGCGTGTGGCCGGCTTTAGCCTCGAAGAAGTTCGTGAAGTCGCTGAAATGCGTGCCGCCCTCGAGGTGTTGGCGCTCCGCAACGCCGCGCCTCATATGACCACGGCCATTCTAGACCAGGCCGAAGAGGCCACCCACGCCGGCGAGCGCGCGGTTGACGTGCAGGCGTGGGAGGAGGCGAACCGGACATTCCATCGCATCATTCTGTCTCCCTGCAACATGCCCCGCTTGCTGAAAACAATCGATGACCTGCACGCCGTCAGCGCGCGCTTCCTGTTTTCCGGCTGGCGAACCGAATGGGAGGCACCCACCGACCGCGATCATCGCGCGATCCTTGCGGCGTTGCGTGGCGGAAACCTGGAGGTCGCCACAGCTGTCCTTTCGCGCCATGTACAGTGGGTGGGCCAGAAACCCTCGTCACGGCCGGGCTAACGGAACGTTGGTAGAAATCAGGTTGCCGCGAAACTACCCGTCGTGACCCCGCGTAAAGCTAGACGGATGGGCCAGGGATCGCGGCAGAATGCGGCCATTGTCGAGAAATGAACACTGCCAGCCCACGGCCTCGCCAATGAGGCTTCTTTGCTCTTGAAGGGATTGGAACTGTTGCTCCGGTCCAATGAATATCTATAGGTTTCTAAGTATTCGAATTACCAGGAAATATCCAAACGATAGGTCCGATTAGGCCGCATGTTGCGCATAACCACCATTGGCGACGAAAAGTCGGTTTGCGTCATTTGCACGTTGGTTTGGGAGCGTTACCTTTTCAGGCAATAACAATCTCAAAATTTGTTGCGAGAGCAGGAGCGATATCTCCTTGAGAATTGCCCCGCTATTTCTGTTTGAAAGGCAGAACCAATCGTTTCTGCCCGAGCGGGTTAGCTGAGCGTTTCCATATGCCGATCGGCCACCTCAAGCAAAGGATGACTCCTTCAGCCATTTGCAGCGACAGATGCATTCTGGCGTAACGACAGTGACGCGGCCATTGTCTGCGGATCGATACGCACTGAGAAAACTATTTCTACAAATTCCATAGAAATAGACGTTATAGCTTTCACGCGTCACCACCCGATCCGTAGGCTATCCTCATATGTCAATTGGCAATGCCAAAGAGCTGGGGATCGTTATGGGCTTGTTTCGTTCGGCGATGATAGGTGTCGCCGTCGCCTTTGGGGTAGGATTGGCATCGGCCCAGGCGGCCGATCTTTCGGAGATCCGGATCGACTGGGCGACCTATAATCCGGTCGGCCTTCTTCTGAAGAAGGAAGGTCTCCTGGAAAAGGAATTCGCCAAGGATAAGATCGGCATTCGCTGGGTCCAGTCCACCGGCTCGAACAAGGCACTGGAATTTCTGAATGCCGGCTCGATCGATTTCGGCTCGACGGCGGGCGCGGCGGCGCTGATCGCTCGGGTCAACGGCAATCCGGTCAAGTCGATCTACGTTTATTCGCGGCCTGAATGGACGGCTCTGGTCACCCGCGCCGACAGCCCTATTTCCACCGTCCAGGATCTGAAGGGCAAGACGATCGCGGTCACGCGCGGCACCGATCCGCATATCTTTCTCGTCCGCGCACTGGCGGACGCCGGACTGAAACAGTCGGATGTGAAACTGGTTCTGTTGCAGCATGCCGACGGCAAGCTGGCGCTTCTGCGCGGCGATGTCGACGCCTGGGCCGGGCTCGATCCGCTGATGGCGGCGGCGGAAGTGGAAGACAAGGCGAAGCTCTTCTACCGCAAGCCTGAAAACAATACATGGGGCGTGCTCAACACCACCGAGACGTTCGTGACCGAGCATCCCGACATCGTCAAGCGCGTCATCGCTACCTACGAGAAGGCGCGCGCCGATGCGATCGCCAATCCCGCGGCGCTGAAGGCGGCCCTGGTGGACGCGGCCAAGTTGCCGGACGATGTCATCGCCAAGCAGCTGGAGCGCACGGACATCTCCCAACCCACTATCGGCGAGCAGCAGCGCGACACGATTTCCAAAGCAGGCCTTGCGCTGCAAAGCGCCGGCGTCCTGCCTGCCGACATTGATATCCGGAAAGTCACCAACGAGCTGATCGACGATCGTTTTGCGGTTAGCAAAACGCAGTAAGAAAGCACGTATCATCGCCATGACGGACTTGGCCGAGACCGGCATCAAGACGGAAACGGGAACGCCGCGCTCGGTCGCGGCGTCGACCTTTTATGGAGTGGCTGGCAAGGCTGTCGTGGCCATCTTGCTGCCGGCACTCGGACTGCTGTTCTGGGAAATCGCCGTTGCGGCGGGCTGGTTTTCCGGCCGTCTCATGCCGCCGCCATCCAAGGTTGCGGCGACACTTTGGTCGCTCTGGGAATCCGGCGAGTTGCCCAATCATATCGCCATCACCAGCTTGCGGGTCCTGCTCGGGTTTGTCCTCGGCGCCGGCACCGCGACGGTTGCCGGGGCCGTGACCGGATATTTCGGGCTCGCACGACGGCTGGTCGATCCCTCTCTGCAGGCGTTGCGTTCGATCCCGTCGATCGCCTGGGTGCCGCTCTTTATTCTCTGGTTCGGGATTTTCGAGGCTTCGAAAGTGGCTCTGATCGCGGTCGGCGTCTTCTTTCCGGTCTATCTCGGCGTGTCCAGCGCCATCCTGTCGGTCGATCGCAAGATCGTCGAGGTCGGGCGCATCTTCCGCCTGTCCGGCTTCGCGCTGGTGCGACGGGTCATGCTGCCCGCAGTCTTGCCGGCCTATGTGACCGCGTTGCGGTCCGGTCTCGGTCTTGGCTGGATGTTCGTCGTGGCGGCGGAATTCATGGGCGCTTCGGAAGGACTCGGTTATCTTCTTGTGGACGGCCAGCAGCTTGGCAAGCCGGACCAGATCATGGCCGCCATCATCACCTTCGCCGTCATCGGCAAGTTGACGGACAGCCTGCTGCTCGCGGCAACGACCCCTTTCCTGACCTGGCAGGACAGTTATAGGCGCGAGGGATGAGCCGATGCTGACGCTGCGAAACCTGGGAAAGACCTATGCAAACGGCGTGCGCGCGCTAGATGGCTTTTCGCTCGGCCTCGCTCCGGGCGAGATCGTTGCCGTGATCGGCGGGTCGGGCTGTGGCAAGAGCACGCTGCTGCGGCTGATCAGCGGCTTGGAACCGCCCACGCATGGAGCAGTCGAGCTCAACGGCGAGCCGGTCACCAAGCCGCATCCGTTGATCAATCTGATCTTTCAGGAGCCCCGCCTGCTTCCCTGGCTGAGCGTTGCCAACAATGTCGGCTTCGGCCTTGCCGAACTCGAAGGCGATGATCGTAGGCAGCGGGTAGAGGCGGCGCTGGAAAAGGTCGGCCTCGGAAAATTCGGTGGACGGTGGCCGAAGGAGTTGTCAGGAGGCCAGGCCCAGCGGGTAGCAATCGCTCGCGCGCTCGTCACCCGGCCGGCGGTGCTGCTGCTGGATGAACCTTTTTCGGCGCTCGATGCCTTCACGCGCGCCGATCTGCAGGATCACCTCCTCGACATCTGGTCGGAAACGCGTCCGACGCTCGTGCTGGTGACGCATGATATCGAAGAGGCGCTGGTGCTGGCGGACCGGATCGTCGTCATGCGGCCGTGGCCAGGCCGTGTTCTCGAGGAAATCAGGATCGACCTGCCAAGGAGACGTGACCGGGCGTCGGTATCATTCGAAACCGCCAAACGGCAGTTACTGTCGTTGCTCAATCGGTCGCTGCAGCCACCCTGACAGGACAAGGCAGATCGATTGCGGTCCCGGCTGGACCCAATCCGGCGCCGATCTCGACGAGACGATCCGCATCAGGATGGCTTTCCTGGGGATAGCCCGCCTCCAGGAAGTACCGGAATATTCCGAAATCGGTTCAGCATAGGAGTAGGTTGCCCATGGAAAAAGCTTGGTCATGCCCCATTGAAAACGTTCCGCCCCGCGGTCTTGAAGGGGCAAAAGGTTGGCTCACCGGCAATAGCAAGAGCTTAAACCAAATGGCCTCCGGCAAACGGCAACATCAAAGCCAAAGCGACTTACAAAGGCATGCCAAGTCACGCTCCCGCCGATCGCATGATTGATCGGCAGGCCAAACACAGCAATAAATGGCGGCGCGCTGTCTCAATCGAGACGGTGTTAGCTGGCAGCAGCTCTTTCAACATAGCGCAAAATTCTAATCACCGTCGATCGACTGACGCCAGCTTCTCTTGCGATATCATCGGCTGATCTGCCATCAGCCTTTAAACGCATTACGTTTTCGGATTTGTGTCTCGTCGCGACGGCGGATGGATGGTCTAAAGGGATAATACCAAAAGAGCCCGCATGTTTCCCGGCCGCCGTTTCGAAAAGCTCCCCATTAACAGGCATCGTGACACCCTCCTTTAGATCGCTATTGACGAAAAGAATGGCGTTCGCCTTGGAGTAAGTAAATTCCCATATAAGCAGTATGAGAGCTAAGCAATTTTACGACGCCAGACCGCCAATAGGCAGAACCATGCGCCAATTGTCGGCGGTTCTTTCTACGACTGCTTCCCCATTGGCATCTCGCATGCTCCCACGGACCATGACTGCCTGAGTAAACAAGCTCGATCAGGAGCTTTCCACCATTCACGAGATGCGATTCCACAGGCCTGTTCCGAGAACTGTCACCGCCACCTGTCGCCTAATGAAAGCCCGGCGCGCCGCGCAAAATCGTACATTTTTCGGGCATATTTTTGAATTGCTGAATTTTTCATCAACGGGGTTTTGCCTTCTACAAACAAAATCAACGACTTACAAAACTGGCACGCGCCTTGCGTATTAAAATCCGAGTTGGTGGCTAGGGTTCCGGCGCTTGGATAAGCGTGCTGGTCCGAGAGCTGCCGTCGGTGGGGGAGAAATCCCCACCGTATGCACGGCGGGATAAAAGCCCGGGAGACCTCGTAAGCCAAGGGATTGGCGGCGCGATGGTCTATGCCGATCCCTTTTTGAAAAAAGCAAAAGGGGAATTTCTATGCAGACTTTTTCGAAGATCCTTTCCGTAACGGCCCTTTCGGTATCGCTGGCTTTAGGGCTTGGCTCCGCTGCAAGCGCCGCGCCGAAAACCAGTTTCAAGGTCGCCTGGTCCATCTATGTCGGCTGGATGCCCTGGGGCTACGCCGCAGATCACGGCATCGTCAAGAAATGGGCCGACAAATACGGCATCAACATCGAAGTCACCCAGTTCAACGACTACGTCGAGTCGATGAACCAGTACACGGCCGGCGCCTTCGATGCCGTGACGCTCACCAACATGGACGGCCTTTCGATCCCCGCCGCCGGCGGCGTCGACACGACGGCCGTCATCGTCGGTGACTTTTCGAACGGCAATGACGCCGTCATTCTCAAGGACAAGGCGAACCTTGCCGACATCAAGGGCCAGAACGTCAATCTCGTCGAATATTCCGTTTCGCACTACTTGCTTGCCCGCGCGCTCGACAGCATCAAGCTCACCGAACGCGACGTGAAGGTGGTCAACACTTCCGACGCCGACATGGTCGCGGCCTACAAGACGCCCGACGTCTCAGCCGTCGTCACCTGGAATCCGCTGGTCTCGACCGTTCTCGAGGACCCCTCAGCCAAGAAGGTCTTCGACAGTTCGCAGGTGCCGGGCGAGATCATCGACCTGATGGTCGCCAACAGCAATGTGCTGAAGGACAACCCGAATTTCGGCAAGGCGCTGGCCGGCATCTGGTATGAAACAGCGGCACTGATGAAAGCCGATACGCCCGAAGGCAAGGCCGCCCGCGAGGCGATGGGGGCAGCCTCGGGCACGGACCTGAAGGGCTTCGAGGCGCAGCTCGCCGCAACCAAGCTCTTCGACAAGCCCGCCGATGCGGTTGCCTTCACCACCTCGCCGACCCTGCCGAAGACGATGGATCTGGTGCGCAGCTTCCTGTTCCAGAAAGGCCTGCTCGGCAATGGCGCGCCGTCCGCCGATGTCATCGGCATCGAAATGCCCGACGGCAAGGTTCTCGGTGACAGCGCGAACGTCAAGCTGCGCTTCACGGAAACCTACATGAAGGCAGCCGCCGACGCCGCGCTCTGAGCGAGACCTTCACCGGCGGCGCTGGAGCGCCGCCCGTTCCCTTCATCCGCGGAGGTCCCCATGCGTTGGATCAATACCAGGCCCAGCCCCGGCGCGCAGCTTGCCCTGACGCTCTTGCCTTTTGCTCTGCTGATCGTCGCCTATGGCGCCGGTTCGGCGGCGCGACTTGCCGAAAACGCCAATGACAAGCTGCTGCCCAGCCTTGCCGGCTTTGCCGACGCCATCAATCGCATGGCCTTCATCGCCGATCCGCGCACGGGAGAATATCTGCTCTGGTCGGATAGCTGGGCAAGCCTGATCCGGCTTTTTGCCGGCCTCGGCATCTCCACGATGACAGCGCTGCTGATTGGCATGCTGATCGGCATGCTGCCTTATCTGCGGGCGCTGCTCTCTCCCTTCGTCGCCGTTGTCTCGATGGTGCCGCCGCTGGCGCTGTTGCCGATCCTCTTCATCGTCATGGGTCTCGGCGAGACCTCGAAGATTGCTCTCATCGTGATCGGCGTTGCGCCGACAATGATCCGCGACCTGGCGCTGAAGGCGCTGGAATTGCCGCGCGAGCAGATCGTCAAGGCCGAGACGCTCGGCGGTTCCTCCTGGCAGATCGCGCTTCGCGTGGTGCTGCCGCAGATCCTGCCGCGGCTGATCACCTGCCTTCGATTGCAGCTCGGGCCGGCCTGGCTGTTCCTGATCGCGGCGGAAGCGATCTCGTCCGATTCAGGCCTCGGCTACCGCATTTTCCTCGTCCGCCGATATCTGTCGATGGATGTGATCTTTCCCTATGTCGTCTGGATCACGCTGCTTGCCGTGCTCATGAACTATCTTCTCGATCGTCTCCGCATCGCCGTCTTCCCCTGGTCCGAACTGGAGAAGCAGGCATGAGCGATCTCAAAATAGAAAAGGTCTGGAAAGAATACGGCGACCAGATCGTGCTCGAAGACGTCTCCCTGACGGTCGCCTCCCGCGCCTTTGTCGCACTCGTCGGCCCGTCCGGCTGCGGCAAGTCGACCTTCCTGCGCATGCTTTTGGGACAGGAACAGCCCACCAAAGGCACGATCTCTCTCGATGGCGCGGCGCTGCCCGCCGAGCCGGGCGCGGACCGCGGCGTGGTCTTCCAGCGCTATTCTGTCTTTCCGCATCTGACCGCGCTCGGCAACGTGCTGCTCGGCAAGGAACTCGCCGCCTCGCGCTACAAGGCCAAACTCTTCGGTGCGGCGCGCCGCGATGCGATCGAGGAGGCGCGCCAGCTCATCGCCGAAGTCGGCCTTGCCGGCGCCGAGGACAAATATCCGGCCCAGCTTTCCGGCGGCATGCAGCAGCGACTGGCGCTCGCCCAGGCGCTCATCATGCGCCCCAAGGTGCTGCTGCTCGACGAGCCCTTCGGCGCGCTCGACCCCGGCATCCGTGCCGAGATCCACACGCTGATGAAGCGGCTGTGGCATGAAACGCAGATGACCGTCGTCATGGTCACCCACGACATGCGCGAAGCCTTCACGCTCGCCACCCGCGTCGTCGCCTTCGAGCGTCGCCGCGACCGGCCGGAAGAGAAGGAACGCTACGGCGCGACCATCACCAAGGACATTTCCATCTGGCCGCCGCGCATCGCTGGCACGCCATCGATCTTCAGCTCCGACCGGGACGGCCCGGTCACTTCCCTGGGGCATCGCCGGGACGACCTGGCTTCGTCGGGAGAAATCAAGCCATGACACATGTCAGACGTCCGCCGGAAGAAATAGCCGCCAACCGCGCGCGCTACGAAGAGCATCAAAGAAAGGGCCTGGAATTCGCGCCAAAGGCCCTGCCTGGGGCAAGTCCCTTACCTGCGCCCGAAATCGCCTATGACAAGGTCGTCCACCGCGAGGTAATCCCCGGCGGCTGGTACTGGTCGACCCATCTCGGGAAGAACGAAACGTTGCGCATCAGCCTCGATCATGGCTTCTCGACGATCTCCCTCGTCGCCTGGAGCGCCGCCGACACCAGCGAGCGGCTGAACTTGCCCGATACCGTGAAGATGCAGTGGACGACGGCGCTCGGCAAAGGCCGGGTGATCTTCTCCGACATGGGCCGAGTAATGTTTTCCGTCACCGAGGATTCCTCTGGCGCACATGACTGCCTGATGGGCAGCTCAACCGCCGCCTCAAACCTGGCCAAATACGTGGAAGGCAAACGCAACACCCGTGACAACCTCGTCCTGCTCGCTACCAAGGCCGGGCTCGACAAGCGGGATATTCCCTCGGTGCTGGCGCTCTTCGCCCCCGTCCGTGTCGATGAGGACGGCGCGTTCCTATGGAAGCCGGACCTTTTGCGCGACGGCGATTATGTCGAGCTGCGCGCCGAGATGGACCTGATCGTCGGCTTTTCCAACTGCCCGCATCCGCTTAATCCCGATCCCAGCTACCAGCCGAACCCGGTGACTGTCACCCGCATCGCAGCAGTGGGGCCATCGGCCGACGACCTTTGCCGGACCGCGACCGCCGAGGCCATGCGCGGCTTTGAAAACAACACGCTGGCGGCGATCTGAGGAGGAGCGAAACCATGACCGATTTCATCCAGACAGCGCTGGGCCGCACGCTCGAAAACGTCGTGCAGGATCACTTCATTGCCGCGGAAGCTCCGTTCTCGACGGTGGTGCGAAAAGGCCAGACGTTGCGCATCGAGGATAGTTACGGCCAGCAGGCGATCGACACGCTGTTCTACAATGCCGCAGATTTCTCCGAGCGCTATTCCAACCAGGATACGATGCGCGAACAGGGTGCCGCCTATATCTCCACGAATACGAAGATTATCTCGAATGAAGGCCGGGTCATGCTGACCATGACGGCCGACAGTTGCGGTCGTCACGACACGTCGGCCGGCGCCTGCTCCTGCGAAAGCAACACGGTGCGCTTCGGCCACGGCACAAAATATCTCCATGCCTGCCGCGACAATTTCGTTCTGGAAGTCTCCAAGCACGGCATGAGCAAGCGCGATGTCGTTCCCAACATCAATTTCTTCATGAACGTGCCGATCGAGCCCGGCGGCGAGATGACGATCGTCGACGGGATCTCCGCCCCGGGCGATTATGTCGAATTGAGAGCGGAAATGGACGTGCTGCTCGTCATCTCCAATTGCCCGCAGATCAACAATCCCTGCAACGGTTTCGATCCGACACCGATCCGTGTGCTGGTCTGGGACAGCGAGGCCTGACATGTTCAACAAGGTTCTGATCGCAAACCGGGGCGAAATCGCCGTCCGGATTATCAAGACATTGCGGCGCATGGCGATTGCTTCCGTTGCCGTCTATTCCGATGCCGACCGCTTTTCCAAGGCGGTGCGGATGGCCGACGAGGCAATAAGGCTCGGCCCGGCGCCGGCATCCGAAAGCTATCTCGACATCGACGCCGTTATAGCCGCCTGCAAGGCGACCGGCGCCGAGGCCGTGCATCCGGGCTATGGCTTCCTTTCGGAAAATATCGGCTTTGCCGAACGGCTGGCCAGAGAAGGTATCGCCTTCATCGGACCGACGCCCGACAACATCGCCGCCTTCGGGCTGAAGCATAGGGCCCGCGAACTGGCGCGTGAAAGCGGCGTGCCGCTGCTGCCCGGCAGCGGCCTCTTGGAAACGAGTGATGAAGCACTGAAGGCTGCCACCGAGATCGGCTATCCGGTGATGCTGAAATCGACCGCCGGCGGCGGTGGCATCGGCATGCAGCTTTGCCATGACCCGGAAAGCCTGAGTGCTGCCTTCGAGAGCGTCCAGCGCACCGCGCGCGCAAGCTTCGGCGACGCGCGTGTCTACCTGGAGCGTTTCGTCGCCAAGGCCCGCCATGTCGAGGTGCAAATTTTCGGCGACGGCGATGGCTGGGTGATCGCGCTCGGCGAGCGCGACTGTTCCTTGCAGCGCCGGAACCAGAAGGTGATCGAGGAGACCCCGGCGCCGGGATTGTCCGATGCGGTTCGGATCCGCCTGCATGCGGCGGCCGTCGCGCTCGGTATGTCCGTCCGCTACCGATCGGCGGGAACGGTCGAATTCATCTACGACCCGGCACGCGAGGAATTCTATTTCCTCGAGGTCAACACCCGCCTGCAGGTCGAGCATCCCGTGACAGAAGCGGTCTTCGGCATCGATCTCGTCGAATGGATGATCCGTCAAGCGGCCGACGAAGACGTGCTGACCGGAAAGGAAAATCTCGTTCCCAAGGGTGCGGCGATCGAAGCGCGCATCTATGCCGAGATGCCGCATGCCGGGTTCAGGCCGAGCGCCGGGCTGCTGACCGAGGTCATCTTTCCGGACAAGATACGCGTCGACGGCTGGATAGAAACGGGCACGGAGGTCAGCTCCTATTATGATCCCATGCTCGCCAAGGTGATCGTGACGGCCGAGGATCGCGCAAGCGCGATTAAAGCGCTCGGCAAGGCGCTCGAAGACAGCACGATTTCCGGTATCGAGACCAATCTCGATTATCTGAAATCGATCGCGGCCTCCGATCTTCTGGCGAGCGGCCATGTGGCGACGACAGCGCTCAAGGATTTTATCTTCTTGCCCGATGTGGTCGAGGTGGTTTCGCCGGGCGCCCAGTCGAGCCTGCAGGAGCTACCGGGGCGGCTGGGTCTCTGGCATGTCGGCGTGCCGCCAAGCGGGCCGATGGACGAGCGATCCTTTCGCCATGCCAACCGGCTGGTCGGAAATGCCGACGAGACGGCGGCGCTGGAGCTGACCGTCTCCGGGCCGGTGCTGAAATTCTTCTCAGATGTCACGGTCGCGCTGGCCGGCGCGCAAATGCCGATGACGCTGAACGGCATGCCGGCTCAACATGATGCGGCAATCCTCGTCAAGGCGGGTCAGACGCTTTCGATCGGTGCGATCGCGGATGCCGGCCAGCGTGCCTATCTCGCCGTTGCCGGCGGTTTCGCGGCCCCGGAGGTGCTTGGTTCGCGCGCGACCTTTGGTCTCGGCCAGTTTGGAGGCCATGCGACTGGAACACTTCGCGCCGGCCATGTGCTGCGGCTCGCCCGCGCTTCGCAGCCTGCACCGAAGCCGGCCAATGAACCGGCCGAACTCACGCGCAGCTGGGAAGTCGGCGTGCTCTACGGCCCGCACGGCGCTCCCGACTTCTTCCTGGAGGAGGATATCGAAACGCTGTTTTCAACCGAATATGAAGTTCATTTCAACAGCGCCCGCACCGGCGTGCGCCTGATCGGCCCCGCGCCGAAATGGGCGCGCACGGACGGCGGCGAAGCCGGGCTTCATCCTTCCAACCTGCACGACAATGCCTATGCGGTCGGCGCAATCGACTTTACCGGCGACATGCCGATCATTCTCGGTCCAGATGGCCCGAGCCTCGGCGGCTTCGTTTGCCCGGCGGTGATCGCGCGCGACGAGCAGTGGAAGATGGGCCAGTTCAAACCGGGCGACAAGATCCGCTTCCATGCGGTGAAGCGCGCCGAGGACCCGATCGCCGGACCGGTCGTGAAGCGCATCGGCGTTGACGCCGGCGCCTCGATCATCGGAAGCAGTGAGGTGGGACCGGTTCCTGTGGTCTATCGCCGCCAAGGAGACGACAATCTGCTGGTCGAATATGGGCCGATGCAGCTCGACATCGCGCTGCGCCTGCGCGTGCATCTTCTGATGCAGGCGATCAAGGAGGCGAAGCTTCCGGGGCTCATCGACCTTACGCCCGGCATACGGTCGCTGCAGATCCACTATGACGGAACCGGCCTTGCCCGCACGCGCCTTCTCGGCCTCCTGACCGAGATAGAGGCCTCCCTGCCCCCGGCGCAAGCGGTGAAGGTCCCAAGCCGGATCGTGCATCTGCCGCTCTCCTGGAACGATCCCGATGCCGAACTTGCGATGCGCAAATATCAGGAGCTCGTCCGCCCGAATGCGCCCTGGTGCCCGTCGAATATCGAGTTCATCCGCCGCATTAATGGCCTCGCCGACGAACAGGCGGTGCGCGACATCGTCTTTGATGCCAGCTATCTCGTGCTAGGGCTTGGCGACGTCTATCTCGGCGCGCCGGTCGCCACGCCGATGGACCCGCGCCATCGGCTTGTCACGACGAAGTACAATCCCGCCCGGACTTGGACGCCGGAAAACGCCGTCGGCATCGGCGGCGCCTATATGTGCATCTACGGCATGGAAGGCCCCGGCGGCTATCAGCTCTTCGGCCGGACGATCCAGGTCTGGAACACCTGGCGCCAGACGAAGGTCTTTTCCAAAGAAAAGCCATGGCTGCTCGACTTCTTCGACCAGATCCGCTTCTTCCCGGTGAGTCATGAGGAACTGACCGAAGCGCGCGCCGCTTTCCCGCATGGCGGCTATCCGATCCGCATCGAGGAGAGCGAATTCTCCTATGCGGCCTATGAGGCGGAGCTTGCCGCCAATGCGCAGGCGATCGGCGCTTTCAAAGCTCGCCAGCAATCGGCCTTCGAGGCCGAACGGCAGCGCTGGAAAGATCTCGGCCTCGACAGTTTCTCCGTCGACGAGGGCAGCGGTCCCGGGCTCAGCGGCGATATTCCCACAGGCTGCTTCGGCGTCGAAAGTGCCGTGCCCGGCAACGTCTGGAAGGTCCTCGTCGAGGAGGGCCAGCCGGTCGTCGCCGGCGAGACGCTCGCCATCATCGAATCCATGAAAATGGAAATCAACGTCACCGCTCATGCCGCGGGCCGCGTCCGCGATCTGCGCGCAGGTCCCGGCCGCAACGTCAAAGCCGGCGATATCCTCGTCGTGCTGGAGGAAATCTGATGCTCCCCATCATTCTCGATCTCGCTTCGCTCAACTCCGCCTATGCAGCCGGATTATCGCCCGTTGATCTCGTCGAGGAGGTGATCCGCCGCCGCAAGGCGTCCGACGATCCGGCGATCTTCATCACGCCGACCCTGGACGATGACCTGCGCGCCGCCGCCAAGGTGCTGCTGGCCCGCGCGCCGAAACCGAACAGCCTGCCGCTCTGGGGCATTCCCTTCGCGGTCAAGGACAATATCGATGTGGCGGGTCTTCCGACCACGGCCGCCTGCCCAGCCTTCGCCTATCATCCTGACGAGGATGCGACGGTGGTTGCGCGGCTCCAGGCCGCCGGCGCGCTGGTGATCGGCAAGACCAATCTCGACCAGTTCGCGACCGGCCTCAACGGCACGCGCTCGCCGCATGGAGCGCCGCGCTCGGTCTTCGACAGAGATTATGTGTCCGGCGGCTCGAGCTCCGGTTCGGCGGTTGCCGTCGCCTCAGGCCTTGCCAGTTTCGCGCTCGGCACCGACACGGCTGGTTCCGGTCGTGTGCCGGCGGCCTTCAACAATCTCGTCGGCATCAAGCCGACGCCGGGGCTGCTGCCGAATGTCGGCGTGGTGCCGGCCTGCCGCAGCGTCGATGTCGTCACTATTTTTGCCGCGACGGTCGGCGACGGAGTTGCGATCCGCAAGGTAGTGGAGGGCTATGACGCCGCCGACCCCTTCTCGCGCAAGGCTGCATCCGCCAGCCTGCCCGTCTCCGGCCTGCGGATCGGCGTGCTCGACGGGGCGGAGCGGGAATTCTTCGGCAACAGAGATGTGGAGACCCTTTATGACGCTGCGATCGAGAGGGCGCGCACCCTCGGCGCGACCATCGTTCCCTTCGATTACGCCCCCTTCCGGCAGGCGGCCGAGCTGCTCTATAACGGACCCTGGGTCGCCGAGCGGCTGGCGGCGGTGAAAGATTTTCTCGCCAGCAATGCCGCCGATTTCGACCCGACGGTGCGCACCATCATCGAAGGTGCGAAAACCTACGACGCCGTTGCCGCATTCGAGGGCAGATACAAGCTCGAAGCGCTGCGCCAGAAGACCAGGCGGGAATGGGAGAAGGCGGATATCTTGATGCTGCCGACCTCGCCGACCACCTACACGGTTGAGGAGATGATGGCAGACCCGATCGTCAAGAATGGGCATTTCGGCCGATACACCAACTTCGTCAATCTGCTCGATTGCGCGGCGATCGCCATTCCGGCCGGCTTCGACGCCACCGGCCACCTGCCGGCCGGCGTGACCCTGATCGGCCCGGCCTTCACCGACGAGGCGCTGGCCCCCTTCGCCGACGCCATGCACCGGAGCTTGAGCGCAGGGATGGGCAGGGATCGCGCAGCAACAATCCCCGAGGCAAGCCGCGTGCCGCCGGCAAATGACGGCTCTGTGCCGATCGTCGTCGTCGGGGCACATTTGAGCGGCATGCCGCTCAACCACGAGCTCACCTCCGCCGGTGGCTATCGGCTGAAGACCTGCCGGACGGCCGGCGACTACCGTCTCTTCGCGCTGCCGGGAACCGTCCCGCCCAAGCCGGGGCTGGTGCGCGAACCCGGCTTTACAGGCGGCGGTATAGAGGTCGAGGTCTGGGCAGTGTCACCCGAAGCCTTCGGCTGTTTCGTCCAGAAAATCCCAGCACCGCTCGGCATCGGCAAGGTTACCCTCGACGACGGCACGGTGGTTTCTGGCTTTCTCTGCGAGAGCCACGCCACAACGGGAGCCAAAGACATCACCGCGTTTGGCGGCTGGCGAAATTTTATTCGCACCGCGGCTGCCACGGCTTGAATGACGGAGAAACGAGATGAGAAAGCTCCTCCTACGGACAATGCAGATCATTCTCGACGGCCTGATCGCCAGAACCCTTGCGATTGATAGTCGTGATTTAACGCAATCCTCCCGGGGTTTGCGGCGAGGCATCCCGCGAGAGTGATCGATCGTGCTAACCGGAGCCCGGTGAACGGCCTATAATCGCGATCGTGGTCTCGCCATCGCTGTCTCAGAAACGCAAGAAAGCGGTTTTTATGAGCAATGGCCGCAAAAATCGAAGGCACAACCTTCCGCATCTCGCTTTTCAGTCATGGCGCGGCCGGTGTCGAAACGTGCGGAGGGTGGCCGATGCATTTTTACATATGATTGCCGAGAACGCTTTGCTCTGATGGAATACGAACCGCCCAGTCGTCCAGACGGGCAAGTCGACCGACAGAAGAGCTTATTATGGAAACTATTTTTCCATTTGAACTTCTTCGTCGGTCATATCGATGACGGCTGACTTCGCGCTTTCGGATTGCCGGCTTGTTCTCAAATCATTCTCGTCGAAGGCGTATCGGCGCAAGAGAGCGAAAAGTGCTTCGTTCATATGAGCCCCATCCAAGAGCTCGGGATTATCACAGATAACGTTGATGGTCCGCCGCACAACGCGATCTGCCGCAGCCTCCGATTCGACGAATTTTTTTGCCCATTTCAGCAGGATGGGGCGAAGATCACGATTTAGCGACATTTCCGTCGATCTCGAAACGGGCATAGAGTCCCTCGTATTCCTGGGCGACCGGCTCACACATTGTCCTGCGATCACAAGTGCCTGAGGATTGATGGCGGTTGCTCATACTATCCGTTAAAAGGCAGGTGTCCACTTGAGAGCCGCATTTTGTTGCGGCATCCATCTGGCTTGGAATGCTCGACGGAACAATAGAGTTGCAGTCCGTCGACATGGAGGGCAGCCTGATCGGTGAGGCCGTGGAATGCGAGAGCTGAAGCAAGGCAGACAACGGCTTTCGGAACGCGCTTGGCGATCTCTGCCAGACTATGGTTGGCATCGAGCTCGGCATCGGGAAGTTGGTAGAGACCGCAAGCGAGGCGCGCCACCAGCATTCCGAAGCTCCGCCAGACGTGCTACGCCGCGCTCGATGAGCACGGTCCGGGCGATTTGGCGTTGAGTCGCGGAACCAGACATTGATACAAAAGCTCGGAATATAATAACTATTGTCCGAGGATTTGTGCCATCATCACGAGCTTGAGAAAGCCGCTGGTTAGCAAGGGTGGTTTCCACTTGCGCTGAGTCCAGACCGCTACTGGACCTCGTGCACATATCGATGGCTTCTGGTGGTTGCACGATGTTTTGCAACTAGTACCGGAACCGCAGACTGATCATAGGCGACTTCATCGATCGTCAGCACGGCACCGGGCAGATTCAATTGCAGCAAGCGGCCGTCCTCCTCCGTCGCCATGTCGGCCGCGATCTGCTCGCGCACAGCCGAAATACGAATGCTGTAGCGATCGAGCAGATAAAGATAAAGCAGCGCCGGCACATCCCCCTTCTCTTCCGGGAAACCGGGCAATAGATGCGCCGGCAGGGCCATGACTTCGTGCATGACAGGCTTGCCACCGACGCTGCGCAGACGATGGACGGCGATGATTTCCGCCGGGCTTTCTAGCCGCAGGCCCGCGCATTCTTCCTCACTTGCCTGACGCCGCTCCAATGAAAGAACTTCAGAAGTAGAATTCTGCAGCGATCCGTCCAACCCGTGCAGCCGGAAATAATGGAAAAAGAAGCGCAGGCTGTGCTGGGGCGTGCGCCCGGTGACAACTGTGCCGGTTTTGCGACGGCGACTGAGCAGGCCCTCATTGGTCAAATCCATAAGAGCGCGCCTGATCGTACCAACTGCAACGCCAAACATTTGCGACAATGCGATCTCGCTCGGCAACACAGTCCCAGCGGGCCATTTGCCCATCATGATCGCTTCCGTAACCTGCCGCTTCACGACCTCATAGAGAGGCGCGGAAAAATCCGTCGCACGGGACGTATCTGCTGAAAAATTGGGCATTTCACGCAATTAATTGCCTCTTATTTGGAGTTGACTCATGGAAAGCGTGGCAGCATCATTACTATATAGTTTATATGAATGAGAAAGCAGAGTCTTTCTTATTCTGTGCGTCCTTTTGCGGAACTCAACATGGCCGATCAAGACTTATCACTCCGCTCAGTACCGTTGGCAAACGCCATGGGCGCCATCGAGCGCAATGTCGAGATCGCAGTCGCCGATCTGGCGCGGATGATCGCCATTGACACGTCTTTTCCGCCGGGTCTGGGCTATCTCGCTTTCGCTGATCTGATGGAAGACCTGCTGACGCCTCTCGGCTTTCAAACCAGACGCGTGACCGTGCCGGACGCGCTGTGGCGTGTCGCCAATGGCCCGGCTTGCGGAGAGCGCGTCAATCTTGTCGCCGAGCGAGCAGCGAACAAACCGATCTGTGGCCTTTACTACCATGTGGATACCGTTCCCGTGTCACCCGGCTGGCAGCGCGACCCGCTTTGCCTGACGCAAGAAGGAGACCAGCTTTTCGGACTAGGCGCCGCCGACATGAAGGGAACGATCGCCGCAACCCTGCTTGCGCTTTCCGCCGCCCGCGACCATGGCGTCGAGCTTGCGTATGATCCGATGCTGCTCTTGTGCACGGACGAGGAAGGCGGACTTTACCCCGGAATCCGCTATCTCGCCGAACAAGGCATGCTGAAGGGACATATCGTCAATTTCAATGGCTCGGCCGCACCGCGCATATGGGCCGGCTGTTTCGGTGTCTTTAACCTGCAGATCAGCCTTAGAGGGCACGCCGTTCATGCCGGCGAAGGCAACCGCTCCGGCTCGGGCGTCAATGCCATCGAGGGCGCCCTTCCCCTCCTCAATGCGCTTCATGCGCTGAAGCCGAAGATCGCCGCTTTCGAGTCTAAACTGCAGCCGCCGCCGCATGCGAGCGGCCCGCTACGGCCGCAGCTGTCCATATCCGCAGTCAATGGCGGCACGTCGGGCGGGCAGGTCGCGGCCGAGGTCAAGATCCTCATCAGCCGCCGTTACGCTCCCGAGGAAAGCTATGATGCGGCGCGCGCCACACTCGAGGATCTGGTGCGCGTATGCGTGGCGCAAACGCCCGGCCTTGAGTTCGACATCGATCTCGTCGGCCATCTGATCCCGACGACGGACCCCGATGGTCCCCATTGGCCGCGCTGGCAGAGGGCATTGAGCCTCGGCTTCGGCTACCAGCCTTCTGACTTCAGCAAATGGGGTGCCGCGAGCTGCTCGGATTTCGGTTACGTACAACAGGCAGGCGTGATGCAGGAGATATTGCTCGGCGGGCTCGGACGCCCCGAAAGCTGCATCCACAGCCCGGAAGAACACACGACAACGACGGATATCATCGCCCTGGCGAAAAGCATTCTTGCTTATCTCGCGCATGATTTTTCCGCCGATCTCATTCCAGACAATTCCGCGTCAAAATAAGGGGAACACCAGATGCTGAAGTTGAACCGACGTCATTTTCTGGCCGGAACGGCAGCGCTCCTGACAGCGCCATCTTTCGGCCTTGCTCAGACTGCCGCGCCGGCAAAGGGCGGGATATTGCGGATCTCCGTCGATCAGGCGGCGAGCGTAATCCATCCGCTTCTGACCCGCGTCAATCCAGAATACATGGTCACAGAACTGCTCTATAGCAATTTGACGCGGCTGAAGGTCGACATGACAATCGAGCCGGACCTTGCCGAATCCTGGAGCGCCAACGATGCACTGACCGAATGGACGTTCAAGCTTCGCAGCGGCGTGAAATTTCATGACGGCTCGCCTTTCACCGCGACGGATGTCGTCGAGACCTTCAAGGCGATCCTCAATCCGAACAATGCGTCTCCGGCGCGCAACAACGTCGGTCCGATCGCCGATGTCACGGCTGCCGACTCCCTGACCGCCGTCTTCAAGCTCTCCGGCCCCTATGCCGACTTCCCGGTCGCCATGGCTTATACGGTGGCCCGCATTATCCCCGCCTCGATCGCGACCGGCGACTTCAAGAAGCTGTCGACGACGGCAAACGGCACCGGCCCCTTCAAGCTCGTATCCTATGAGCCCGACCGCCTAATCGTCTTCGAACGCAATCCGGACTATTACGATCCGAAGCGCCCTTATCTCGACCGCGTGGAAATCCAGGTTTTCCCGGATATCTCGGCACAAACCTCTGCCCTTCTGGCCGGTGACGTCGACATTGTCTCCACCGTCCAGCCCACCGAATACCTGCGCATGAAGGACGCTCAGGGCGTCAACGCATTGCGCATTCCGTCGGGCCAGTTCTGCAACATCAATTTCGGCTGCGATACCAAGCCGTTCAACGACCCCCGCGTCCGGCGCGCCCTGGCGCTGACCGTCGACCGTCAGGCCATGGTCGATTTCGTGACCGAAGGCTTCGGAACACCGGGGAACGACACGCCGCTGAATTCCTCCTATCACTTCTACACGGACCTGCCGCTGCGCCAGGCCAATATCGAGGAGGCGAAGAAGCTGCTCACCGAAGCGGGCTATCCCGACGGGTTCGAAGCCACTCTGATCGCTTCCGACAAGCCGAGCCAGCGGACACAGCTTGCCGTGGCGCTGCGTGAAATGGCCAAGGAAGCCGGCATCAGGATCAACGTCCAGACCATGCCGCACGCCACCTATCTCGATCAGGTCTGGAAGAAGGGCAGCTTCTATGTCGGCTTCTACAACATGCAGCCGACGGCCGACGCCATCTTCAAGCTTCTCTACACGTCCGACGCAGCCTGGAACGAAACGCGCTGGAACAACACGGCCTTCGACAAGGTCGTCAACGAAGCACGCGGGATCACCGATGAGACCAAGCGGTCGGCGCTCTATGCGGAGGCGCAAAAGCTGATGAACGAGGAAGTCCCCTCGATCATCCCGGTCTTCTTCGATGTCCTAGCGGCCAAGCGCGACTGGGTCTCGGGCTTCGAAGTCCATCCGCGCGCATCTGTCTTCCGTCTCGATTTCACCGCCTTGACCGACAAGGCACCGAAGCGGAGTTGATCTCGCCCAGGCTCGAAGCCGACATAGGCGTTGCGCGTCGCCCTTGAACGCGCAACGCAGCCCAAAGGCCGGTCGCGCGATCCGCAGCCGGCCACAGGAACGCCAGGGAACAAGCCCTTGTCACCGCACTATCTGATCAAGCGACTATTGATGATCGTCTACACGCTCTTCGTTGTGTCGCTCGTTGTCTTCGCCATTACCCAGATCCTGCCGGCCGATGCCGCGGTGATGATGCTGGGCGAAAACGCCACCTCCCAGGCGCTGGACGCCCTGCGCCAGCAGATGGGCCTCAACGACCCGGTCTGGCTGCAATATCTGCATTGGCTAGGCGGGCTCCTGCATGGCGATTTCGGCCAGTCGCTGCGCACCGGCCAGCCCATCGGTCCCGTCATGTTCGAAGCGCTGGGACGGTCCCTGCTGCTTGCCTGCCTGTCGATCGGCCTGATGCTGGTGCTCGCCATTCCGCTCGGTGTCATCGCCGCGATGCGGCGCGGCCGCCTGACCGATATGCTCGTCAGCCTTGTGTCCTACGCGGGCGTTTCCCTGCCTGAATTCGTGACGGCGACGGTTGCGGTACTGGTCGTCTCCGACTGGCTGAAATGGCTGCCCGCGACCGGCTACGTGCCACTCACCGAAAATTTCCTCGATGGCATCGCGCATCTGGCGCTGCCCGTCTGCGTCATCTCCATCATCCTGATTGCGCACGTCTCGCGCATGGTGCGCTCTGAACTCGTCGATGTCCTGCACACCGACTATATCCGCGCGGCGCGGCTGAAGGGCCTTTCCGCTTCGAGGATCCTGTTCGGCCACGCCTTGCGCAACGCGCTGTTGCCGACCATCACCGTCGTTGCGCTGGATGTCGGCTATCTGCTCGGCGGCATCATCGTCGTCGAAGAGATCTTCGCCATTCCCGGTATCGGCCGGCAGTTGATCGTCGCCATCCAGACACGCGACCTGCCCTCTATCCAGGCCGGCGTGCTGCTCATGGCGGCAACCTACTCCATCGTCAATTTCGCAGCCGACCTTCTCTATGCCTGGCTCGACAAGAGGATCCAATATGGTTGAGCTTCTCAAGCGGCTGTTGCGCACGCCGCAAGGCGCCGCTGGCCTGATCCTCATCATTCTGGTGTTCATCGTCGTCGCATTCGGGCCGTGGCTCGCCCCCCGCGATCCCGAAGCCATGTCGATCCTTGCCCGCTACAAGGGGCCGAGCATGACCTTCCTGCTCGGAACGGATCAATATGGCCGCGATATTTTGAGCCGGCTTCTGATCGGCGCCCGTGCGACGGTGATCACGGCGGTCGTCGCCACGCTGGCCGGAACCCTTGCCGGCGCCCTCATCGGTACGGTGTCGGCCTATCTGGGAGGTCGCGCCGATGAGATGATCATGCGAACGATCGATGCCATCATGTCGATCCCGAACCTTCTGTTTGCGCTCTTGATCGTCAATCTGCTCGGCTCCGGCAGCGTCAATGCGCTGGTGGCCGTCGCCGTCGCCTTTGCGCCCGGCATGGCGCGCATTACCCGTAGCGTCGCCCTTTCCATCCGCAAGCAGGACTATGTCAATGCCGCCATCGCCCGCGGCGAAAGCTCGTTCTACATCATCCTGCGCGAAATGCTGCCCAACGTCGTCGCCCCGATCATCGTTGAGACGACTATCCGCATTTCCTTCGCGGTGATGCTGTTTGCGACGCTGAGCTTTCTCGGGCTGGGCGCCCAGCCACCGGCGACGGAATGGGGACTGATGATCTCGGAAGCACGCCAGTACATGCATATCAGCGCCGGCATCCTGATCTGGCCAAGCCTTGCAATCGCGATCGTCGCCGTCGGCTTCAACCTGCTCGGCGACGGTCTGCGCGATGCTCTCAACCCGCGCACAGGAGGATGAGATGAGCGAACCCGTACAAAACAGCGTTCTTCAGATCCGCAATTATTCGCTCGACTATCTCACGACGAACGGCGTCTTCCATGCATTGAAGAATATCGATCTGGAGATCGGCGCCGGGGAAATTCTCGGCCTTGTCGGCGAATCCGGCTCCGGAAAGACGTCGCTTGCCTGGTCGATCATGCGCTACCTGCCGGACAATGCCCGCGAAGTCGGCGGCGCCATCCGGCTGCGGGGCGAAGATCTCGCGGCAAAATCACGGGCCGAAATCGGCCGCATGCGCGGCAAACACATCAGCATGGTCTTCCAGGACCCCGGCACCTCGCTCAACCCCACCCTTTCGCTCGGCACGCAGCTGACGGAGGCGCTGAGCCGTCATCGCGGACTTACGAAGAAGCAGGCATGGAGCGAGGGCGAGGCGATGCTTGCCCGCGTCGGCCTGAAGAGCCCGGCGCAGATGATGCAGCGCATGCCGCATGAGGCTTCGGGCGGCGAGAAACAGCGCGTCGTCATCGCGACGGCCTTTGCCTGTAATCCGCAATGCATCATCTTCGACGAACCGACGACGGCACTGGACGTGATCACCTCACGGCAGATCCTCGACCTGTTTCTCGATCTTCAAGCCGAGACTGGCGTCGCCTCGCTTTATATCTCGCACGATCTGGCGCTGCTCTCCCGCACGGCTAGGCGCGTGGCGGTCATGCGGCGCGGCGAGATCGTCGAGCAGGGCGCCATCGATGATATCTTCAAGGCGCCACGCCAGGATTACACGAGAGAGCTGCTTGCCGCTGTACCTCGGCCGGCCAATCGGCTGATCGAGACGCGCCCGTCCTATGAGAGCAAACCGCTGATGGAGGTCGAGAATGTCAGCGTGCATTATGGCCGCAAGCCGTTTCTCTCGGCGCTGACGGGCCGCGCCGTCAAGCGTTTCACCGGCAATCGCGCCATCAGCCTTAATGTGCAGCCGGGCGAAATCCTCGGCATCGTCGGGGAATCCGGTTCAGGCAAATCGACGCTCGCCAAGGCGATGACCGGACTCAATCCTTTCGAGGGAAGGATGACCTTCGCCGGACGGACGATCACCGGGCTTGCCGATATGAACAGGTCCTATCGCAAGGATGTCCAGCTGATCTTCCAGCATCCCGACGCCTCGCTCAATCCGCGGCAGAAGATCCATGAAATCCTGGCGCGACCATTGAAACTCTATGGCACGGGCGAAGGCGGTTCCCTGTTCCAGCAGATCCGCGATCTGCTGGAACAGGTTCGCCTGCCGCGCAGCCATGCCGATCGCTATCCGCACCAGCTTTCGGGCGGGGAGAAGCAGCGCGTCGCCATCGCCCGCGCCTTCGCGTCGAAACCGAAGCTCGTCATCTGCGACGAGATCACTTCGGCGCTGGACGTTTCAGTGCAGGCCTCAATCGTGCAGCTGCTGCTGGAACTGCACCGCAAGCACGACACGGCCTTTCTCTTCATCACCCATGACCTCAACCTCCTCCGCCAGATCGCTCATCGCATCGCCGTGATGTACCGCGGCGACCTTGTCGAGGTCGTACCGTCAGACGAAATCGTCAGCCCTGCCCGCGCCGACTATACCCGTCAGCTCATCGCGGCAGTTCCCGCGCTCGCGGGCACATCCATTTAGAATTGCAGATCAAGGAGCATACAATGGACCCGAAATCGCTCGTCGGCAAAATCGACGAGAAGAGCTGCCTCGACTTCCTGTCGAACATGGTACGCCAGAAGAGCCATTCCCAGACCGACGGCGAGCGCGAGCTTGCCCGCATCATGGGGCGCGAAATGGAAGCGCTCGGCCTCCAGTCTGAGTTGCAGCCTTTCGAGGACGGTCAGCGCTTCAATGCCATCGGGCGCCTGAAGGGATCGGGCGGCGGCAAGAGCCTGCTGTTCAACGGCCATCTCGATACCAATCCGGTGACCGAAGGCTGGACGGTTGACCCCTGGGGCGGCATCGTCGACGACAAGTTCATTTATGGCATCGGCGTGTCCAACATGAAGGCGGGCGACGCGGCCTATTTCTGCGCCGTCAAGACGCTGCTGGATGCCGGCGTGAAGCTCAAGGGCGATATCATCCTGACCTATGTGGTGGGTGAATTGCAGGGCGGCGTCGGCACGCTCGCGGCGATCCGCAGCGGCGTCAGAGCCGACTATTTCATCAACAGCGAGCCGAGCGATCTCGCGGCCGTGACAATGCACGCGGCGGCGCTGAGCTTCGTCATCGAGCTTACCGGCGATACCCGCCATCTTTCCAAGCGCGAACAATCCGTCGATGCCATCGCCGCCGCCTGCGACATCATCCCGCGCATCAATGCCATGACGTTCAGCGGCGCGAAAAGCGAAGTGCATCGCTCCATAAATCGCGGCCATGTCGGCGTCGTGCATGGCGCGCTCGGGCGCGACCTTGAGGAATGGCGGCCGCCGCAGGTCTCCGATTTCGTCCGCATCCGGGGCTCGGCGCGCTACGCACCCGGCCAGACACAGGAAGGCGTTCTCGCCGATCTCACCACCGAACTCGTCGAACTCGAAAAGCGCTTTCCGGGGCTCAAGGCCAAGCTGGTTCCCGAGATGATCGAGGGGCGTCCGCTGATGCCACCTTTCGAAGTATCGCCCACCTCGCGCATCGTCACATCGATCAATGCGGCCTATGAGGCCGTGCGCGGCGAGAAGCAGCCAACCGGCGCCATCACCCCGACCCGCTTTTACGGAACGGATGCCGGCCACCTCTATCACGAGCTTGGCATGGAAGGCATCGTCTGCGGTCCAGGTGGGCGCTACAACACCATGCCGGACGAGCGTGTCGATATCGTCGATTACCTCGACATGATCCGCGTCTACATGCTCACCATTCTCGACATCTGCGAGATCGCCTGAAGCCACATGTTTCCTCGTGACGAATATGACTGGCGGATTGCCAAGGCACATGCAGCAATGGACGCCGCCGCTGTCGATCTCCTTTTGATCGACAGCGGCGAGCTGCTGGCATGGCTGACGGGCTATACCGTTTCCGAAACCATGTACCGCGCCGCCCTGCTGCCACGCCATGGGCAGCCGTGGTTCATTCTTCGCGAACTCGACGAGGCGCCCTGCCGGGAGAAGACCTGGATCACCGATGTCATCGGCTTTGCCGATACCGACGATCCGCACAGGGTAATCGCGGACAGTATCCGCAACAGAGGCTTTGCCGGTGCTCGCATCGGTGTGGATGTTGCCGCATATAGCTTCAGTGCCGACACAGCGGCAAGGCTTCAAGCGCATTTGCCGAAGGCCCACCTTGTCGCTCTGCCAGGTATCAGCGACCGCTTGCGATGGATAAAGTCGGCGCGTGAAATTGCCGCTCTTGCAGAGGCAGCCGCGATTGCCGACAAGGCCATGCGGGCAATTTTGCAAAACGTCCGCGTCGGCTCTTCGACGCGCGCTGCCGCAGCGACCGCAGCCGCAACCTTCCTGCTTGAGGGCGCCGATACTGGCGAGACCGGCCCGATCGTCAAAGCTAGCGGCAACCATGAGTTTCTGCATGGCGCCTTCAAAGGCGAGCTGCTGGGTGCCGGTGACATTCTGCATGTGGAGCTTATCCCACGCGTTGGTGGCTATGGCGCCCGGCTGATGCGGCCCATCGCCATCGGCGACGCAACTCCAAAGCTTCATGAGATCGCCGCGCGCGTTGTTTCCGTACAAGACGAGCAGATCGAAGCCATGAGGCCCGGTATCGCGGCCCGTGAGGTGGATGCAATCGTCCGCGAAGGCCTCAAATCTTCGGGATTGAGACCAAACTACGACAACGTCACCGCCTATACCCTCGGTCTTTACACACGCACGCCACGCACAAGCGATTTCTCCCGCGTGTTCCTGCCAAATGCGGGTTGGCAGCTGGAAGAAGGTATGGTTTTCCATGTCTATGCGACTGCCGCCCGGCTTGGCTTCAGCGAGACGGTCGTGGTGACGCCGAAGGGTGGTAGGCGGCTGACTACCGCCACCCGTAGGCTTCTCATCGCCGGTAAGTTCTGATTCCCATCGCGAATGAAGCAACGCGACAACATTTTGCGCGGAGTTAGCGGCTTGAGTAATGGTCTTGAAGGGTCTCGAACCACCGACCTGTAAATTATTTGGCTTCTTTACGCGGTCGCGGACAAAAGGATGTTGCCATCGCATCGACAAGATGAAATTCACGACGATGAATTGGCGAGCTGTTTGGGCTAATGCCCACGGGGATACCCGATAAGTTAAAGCAGCATCGAGGCACCACGGTCGAGATAGGTATCGAGGAATTGCTCAAGACGCGAGTTCCTCGGCTTCTTGAAGACCTCCTGCGGCGGCCCGGTGAACTGCACCTTGCCGTGGTCGAGGAAGATGATCTGCTGGCCGACGGTTGCGGCGAAACCTATCTCATGTGAGACAACAACCATGGTCATGCCCTCGGCCGCCAGATCGCGCATGACGTTCAGGACTTCGCCCGTCAGCTCCGGATCGAGTGATGAGGTCGGCTCATCGAACAGCATGATCTTCGGCCTGAGCGCTAACGCGCGGGCGATTGCCACGCGCTGCTGTTGTCCGCCAGATAGCTGCGAGGGATAGTGCCCTGCTCGGGCTTCCAGCCCGACCTTAACGAGTTGCGCCATCGCCGCATCCTCGGCTTCCTTCCGGCTCATCTTGTGAACCATCTTCAGCGCCTCGCTGACATTGCCGAGCGCCGTCATGTGCGGCCAGAGATTGAACTGCTGGAATACCATGCCGATCTGGGCGCGGATCGCACGGTTCGCGGCGGCCGAAATGCGCTCTCGCCGTCCTTGAGAATCCTCGGTGAAGCCAAGCACTTCACCGTTGATGGAGATCGTCCCGCGCGTTGCCTCCTCGAGAGAAGCCATGCAGCGCAAAAGCGTGCTCTTGCCGGAACCCGATGGGCCGATGAGGCAGGAAACCTGCCCGGGCTCGATGGCAAGATCGATGCCATGAAGGACCGTGGTCTCTCCGAAAGACTTGACGAGATTTTTGACTGCGATCGCGGGGACGCTCATGCGTTGAAAAACCTGAATCTGGAAAGTTTCGTTTCGGCAAGATTGCCAAGCCAACCGGTGAGTTCGACGAGCACCCAATAGAAGAGCGCCAGCACGGACAATGCTTCGACGAAGGCATATTGCTGCGATCCGATAGCGCTCAGCGTTGCCGTCAACTCCGGCACGGTGATGATGGATAAGACCGCCGTCTCCTTCATCAGGATGACCACCATGTTCACGGATGGTGGCAGCACCAGCATCGTCATTTCCGGCAACAGAATGCGCCAGACGATCTGCCTCCGCGTCAAGCCGACGCATTCGCCGGCCTCGATATGGCCCTTCGGCACGGCCTGAAAGCCCGAACGGAAGATCTCGCTGAAATAGGCCGCGCCGTAGACCGAAATACCGATCAACCCGGCTGGCAATGGATCGAGATCAAGGCCGACGAAGGGACCGCCGTAATAGACCAGGAAGATCTGGATGAGAAACGGCGTGCCGCGCAGCACGGCCACAATGGCACCCAGCGCCTTATCAACAAGCATGCCGCCATATTGCCTGGCGACCGCCATTAGGAAACCAATGATGGCCGCAGCGATGGTGCCCAGGATCCAGATCATGATCGTCACGCCCGCACCGCTGACGATGGCTGGCCACTGTCCGATGATGACATTGATGTCGAAGGTCATCGCGGCACCCCGGGCAATCTGTTTTCGATCATGCCACCGGCAAGCGCGACCAACCAGTTGATCATCAGATAGATGAGGCCTGCAGATGCGAAAATCTGCAGCGGCAGGAAGGTGCTGCCTGCCAGGTCCTGCGCCATGCGCGTCAATTCGACGATGCCGACGACCGAGACCAGTGATGACGCCTTGAGGATCAGGATCGCCTCGTTGACGAGAGCTGGAAACGTGAGGCGCAGGGCGATCGGAACCTTGATGCGGCGGAAGACCTGGCGCGGCGTCAGACCGACCATTTCAGCCGACTCCACCAGGCCTAGAGGCACGCTGGCAAAGCCGCCGCGCAGATTCTCGGCCTGGTAGGCCGCTGTGCAAAGCGACAGGCCGATGATCGCGGCCACGACGCTCGGCACATTGATGCCGATGACTGGAAGCAGATTGTAGATCAGCAGCAATTGCACCAGCAGCGGCACGCCGCGGAAGAAGCTGATGAAAATCTGAGCAGGTCGCACGAAAAGGCTACGCCCCGATAGCAGCATTCCAGAAAGAAGGATCGCAATCGCAAAGCCGATGAGGATCGACACGACACTGATCGTCACCGTGTAGATCGATGCCTGCAGAAGCAACTCGAAGAGCTTGATGGACATGATTCAGATTTCGCCCGCTTGGCGGTCAGGAGGGTTCCGCTCGCATTCCTCGGCCATGCCCCGGCGCTACCGCAGGCACGGCCGATTTCCGGTCACCAATCAGAATGCCGGGTCCTTGACGGAATCCGGCGTATCGAAGCTCGCGCCGAACCACTTCTTCTGCAGCGTCGCCATACGGCCGTCAGCCTTGATCTTCAGCATGGCGGCATCGATTGCGTCCATCAGCGGCGCATGATCGGCATCCTTCAGGCCGATAAAGCCGAAATAGGATTTCTTGCCGAAGGGCGGCAGAACGACTTCGAACGTGCCTTCGCGCTGCTTGGCGACGAAAGCAATATTCGGAAGCGAGTTGGCAACGCCGGCGATGCGGCCGGCCGCGAGGTCCGCATAGGACTCCGTAAAGGCCGGATATTCGCGAATGTCGACCTTGGTCGGCAAGGTTTCGGAAAACTCCTTGAGCTGATCGAGCTGCGCGGTCGCCTTGCCAACGCCGATCTTCTTGCCGGCGATATCCTCAGGCTTGTTGATCGTCTTGTCGCCGGCCTTTTTCAGGATGGCGATGGTCGCCTCGGCAAGCGGCGGTGTGAAGCGATAGCGCTCCATGCGCTTCTTGGTGATCGTCGCCGGGCCTGCGACGACGTCGAACTTGCCGGCTTCGAGCGCCGGGAAGACACCATCCCAGGGCAGCGTGACCCATTCGATTTTCACGCCGAGTTCCTTGCCGATCTCGTTAAAAAGATCGACGTTCAAGCCGACATGTTCCCCAGCATCGATAAAATCGAACGGCGCGAAAGCCGTCTCGGTGCCGACCTTCAGGGTGCCGGCGGCCTTCACGGCGGCAAGCGTATCGGCCGCATGGGCAGAAATCGTCGCGCCAAACAAAAATACGGCGCCGACCAGCCCCTTCAGAAGCGAATTCTTTTTCATATTTCTCTCCAGTTTTTTGTCCTTCCGATGGAAGGTCCAGGTTCCCCAAGCATTGTCCCACAGAGCGGATTTCTATGACCCGCTTTTGTCTATACAAATAGATACAGGCTGGCCTACACTGTCAAACATTAAACTCGATGAACGCAAGATTTGTGCCGCATAGCGGCAGTGGACCCAGTAAAAGCGGCTTTCGCGGAAATTGAATGTCATCATTGGATCGAGGTGAGTGTTGGTCTCAATTCATCGGAGAATTTTCGAAGACCTCGAAGCCAGGATCGTGAGCGGTGCTTGGCCGCCCGGTTATCGCATCCCCTTCGAACACGAGCTCGTACAAGAGTATCAATGTTCCCGGATGACCGTAAACAAGGCGCTTTCGGCCTTGGCGGGACGCGGCATGATCATACGCCGCCGGAAGGTTGGTTCCTTCGTCGCCTCGCGACAGATCGACCGCACGGTGATGGATATTCAGGACATTTCCACGGAGGCCGAGCTGGCGGGGCATGACCACAGCTACAGGATACTGATGCGAAAGATCGAGACGCTGGATGCCGCAACCGCGGCACAGCTCAGCGAACCAATGGGGGCGGAAATCCTGCGGCTTCACTGCCTGCATGCGGTGGACGGCAAGCCCAATGCGCTGGAACGGCGCATCATCATGCTCGCCATGGTGCCGTCTGCCAGAACCGAAAACTTTGCTTCGGTTCCGCCCGGCAAATGGCTGCTGGACATGGTGCCCTGGTCGAAGGCAAGGCACGTCATTCGCGCCGTTTCGGCCGATGCCGCCACGGCACGCCTGCTTGAGACCGAGCGCGGCGAGGCCTGCCTGACGCTCATCCGCCAGACATGGCAGATGAGCCGCACGGTCACCTATGTCGAGATCATCCATCCCGGCGACCGTTTCCAGTTTGCCGGCGACTTTCACCCGACAGAGAGAAGCATCACGGATCAACTGCCACGGAGAAGCGCCTTTTGACCGAGAAACAGGCTATCAGGACAGTTCCGCTCAAGGGCTTGCAGGTCTTTGAAGCTGTGGGCCGTTGTGGCAGCGTGAGCGCCGCGGCCCTGGAGCTGAATGTTTCCCCCGGCGCGATCAGTCAGCAGATCCGCAAGATCGAGAGCTTTCTCGGCGTCACCTTGCTGGAGCGCAACGGCCGCACCGTGGAGCTCACCCAATGGGGGCGGCTCTATCATCAGGAAATATCGAAGGGCTTCGAGCAATTCGCGCTTGCGGAGCAGATACTGGAACGGGCGCGCAACGATAGCGCCCTCGTCCTGAGTGCCTTGTCTTCCGTCGTCAACAAGTGGATCGGGCGCCGGATCTTCGACTGGCAAGCCCTACATCCGAACGCGTATGTCAGGATCGTCGGCCGCGACAAGGAACCGCGCATGGGCTTTGACGATATCGATTTCCGCATCAGCTACGGATCGGATGTGCTGCAGCATGAACACTATACGGAGCTGTTCCGCGATTGGGTCGTCCCGGCCTGCTCGCCGGCACTGATCAAGGGCAAGGCTCCCTCCGCCGCGCGGCTTCTCGAATATCCACTCCTGCATGTCGAATGGGAGCGGCATTTCACGCCCTATCCGAGCTGGCGCGAATTCGCCGCCAAGACGGGCGCAGCACTTGAAGAGAGCAGCGCCGGTCTTTCCTTCACCCTGTCGAGCAGTGCCATCGATGCGGCCGTCAACAAGCGCGGCATCGTTCTCGCGCAGATGTCGATGATCGCGGATGAACTGGAAGCACAGACGCTCGTCATTCCCATCGATATCCGCATTCCGTTGCAAGAGAGCTATTTCCTCGCCTGGGACAGGGCAGCATTGCAAAAGCCCTTCGGTCCCGCATTTCGCGAGTGGCTTGTTTCGATCTCCCGTCAACAGGGGCGCATATCCGCACCGTCGACCTCGGCATAGACTTTTAGAAAAACTAAAACGGAAGACAGCGCTGCGATATTGATGAAAAAAATCGCAGGACGATAATCTGCGCAGACCTTGGGCTTGGCGAGCAGGAGAACGGCATGGCGCGCACCGACAAAATGAAGCTGGGCACTTTTGTCTACACCTTCGGCTTTCATCCAGCCTCCTGGCTTCATCCGGCCAGCGACGTCAACGGCGCCAATGATTTCAGTCATCTTCTCAGCGTCGCCAAGCGATCCGAAGAAGCCAAATTCGATTTCATGTTCATGGCGGATTCGCCCGCCGCAGCCGTCGGCGACCCGGATGCGCTTGCCCGCATGCCGACCAAGATGAACCGCTTCGAGCCGTTGTCGCTGCTAGCGGCACTGTCCGTCACCACCAGCAATCTCGGCCTCGTCGCCACCGTCTCGACAAGCTACTACGAGCCCTACAACGTTGCTCGCCTCTTCGCGTCGATCGACCACTTGAGCGGCGGCCGCGCCTGCTGGAACGTCGTGACCTCCGATCACGACGAGACCGGCTACAACTTCAACCGCGAAGGGCTGGATCCGCATGCGCTTCGCTATGAGCGCGGCAATGAATTCGTCGATATCGTGTTCGGCCTGTGGGACAGTTTCGAGGAGGATGCCCTACTTCTCGACCGGGAGAGTGGCGTCTACTATGACAGGACGAAGCATCACACGCTGAACCACAAGGGGAAGCACTTCCAGGTGCGCGGGCCGCTCAACATCGCGCGTTCGCCGCAGGGCCGGCCGGTGATCGCGCAAGCCGGCGGATCGGAACCTGGCATGGATATGGCGGCGCGCACTGCGGAGATCGTCTTCAGCCTCGCCTCCAACATCGACCGCAATCGCGACTTCTATGCCAATGTCAAAGGCCGTATGCCCGCCTATGGGCGCGACCCGCAAGATCTGAAAATCATGCCCGGCGTGGTCATCAATGTCGGGGAGACGCAGGCCGAAGCGGAAGCCAAGGTCAACTATCTCATCGACCGGATGCATCCGGATGTCGGCCGGCTGATGCTGTCGGAATTTCTCGAGGCCGATCTGCGCGGCGTACCGCTGGATCAGCCCTTCCCCATGGACAGGCTCCCCTCTGCACCCAAGGGCTCGCGCGCTTTATTCGACGAGCTCGTCGATTTCGTCAAAAGCGGACGCACGGTCGGTGAGCTTGTCCGCCATTATGCGGAAAAGCATACCGGCAACGGCATTACCGGCACACCGACGCAAATTGCCGACTTCATGGAGGAATGGTTCGAGACGCGCGCAGCCGACGGCTTCATCCTGATGTTCCCGACCTTGCCCTCCAGCCTCGACGACTTCGTCAAGCTTGTCCTGCCGGAATTGCGGCGCCGCGGTCTCTTCCGCGAGGAATACGAAGGACGGACACTACGCGAGAACCTCGGCCTTTCCAGGCCCATAAATCGCTTTGCGAAAGGTCCCGTTACCGCATGAAGAAGGAGTTGCTCCGATGATAAACGGATCCTCGATCGATCAGGACAGTTTCAAGCTTTCCATGCGTCATCTTGCGGGCGCGGTCAGCGTCATCACCGTTGGCGAAGGCGAGGAGCGTACCGGTTTCACCGCGACATCCGTCTCGTCGCTTTCGGCAGACGTTCCCTCGGTTATCGTCAGCCTGAACCGAGCATCCTCCTCATGGTCGATTCTCGAACGCCATCGTTGCTTTTGCGTCAACGTATTGGCCGAGGACCAGCAGCATATCGCACGGTCCTTTGCCGGCCTTGGCGGGCGCCGCGGCGCCGAGCGCTACCGCGATGCCGACTGGTATCACCTGAAAACCGGGGCAGCAGCGCTGGAAAACGCTTTGACGGTGTTGGATTGCGAGCTGGAGAAAGCGATACACCATCACTCCCATGTGATCCTGATCGGCCGGGTCTGCGCCATCGACGTGCGACCCCATACCAGTCCGCTCTTATACTGGGACGGTGGCTATCGAAGGCTCGGCGCTGCGGCTGATCTCGTTCATACCAACTAGCTTTGTTTCACCGAAGGCGATTGGACAGGAGCCCAATGGATGCCGCATCGGCATTGGCGAAGGCAAGCCGCAGATAGCGTTCCTGTCCCACGCCGAAATAGCTTCCGGGGATACTGACGATACCCGCCTGCTTTGCCAGCCTCTCGGCCACCTCGGCAGAAGATTGGTGGGCGAAGGGGTGGCGCACGAACGCGAAATAGGCACCGATCGCGGCGATGTCCCAACCAGGCAGATCAGATAGAACGGCTTTCAGCGCCTCCGCTCGGCGGGCGATCTCGAGCCGATTGCCTGCCCGCCAATCTGCAAGCACCGGCAAGGCGGCAGCTACCGCCACCTGGGCGGAGCGCGGGGCGCAAATCTGCATATTGTCCATGATCTTGGCGATCTCGCCCAAAAGCTTGGGCCCCGCCGTCACCGCCCCCAGCCTGTGACCGGGAATACAGAACGACTTCGAGAAACTGTAAAGCAGAACGAGCGTCTCCTCCCAGCCGGGCTCGGACAGAAGCGCATGCGGCCGGCCGTAATCGCCCGGAAGAAAGTCGCGATAGGTCTCGTCCAACACAAGCCAAGCGCCATATCTCCGGCACAGCGCAAAAAGATCATGCAGCAATGACGGCGGATAAACGGCCCCGGTCGGATTGTTCGGCGTCACGACAGCAAGCGCCCGCGCTCCGGCAGCAAGCGCCTGCTCGGCCGACGCAACATCCGGCAGGAAGCCGCTGGCCGCATCACACTCGACCAGCATGCGCTTGATGCCGAGCATGGACAATGTCGTCTCATGATTGAAATAGAAGGGATTTGTGAGTGCGATCGTGTCGCCGGCACCGGCAAGGGCGATGGCCGCACACATGAAGGCCTGATTGCAGCCGGAGGTGATGTGAACATTGGCGGCCTGGATCGACGCACCGTAGATGCCGCTCACATGCCGCGCATAGGCTTCGCGCAGTACCATTTCTCCCTCGATCGACCCATAGCCCGTCATGGCCTGCGATGCCGCGGCCTCGCCAAGGAGCCGCAACATTTCGGGATGGGCAGGATAGCCGGGAACGGCCTGCGACAGGTCGATCAGCGGCCCGTAAGCGCCGGCATAGTCGCGCGCCCACGCAAAGACCGAGGGAATAGGCGGCGGCGAAAGCCGCGTCACGAAAGGATTGGGAATTGCGGATGGCATGACGATGGGTTCCTTGGAGACCGATTGCTACACCGATATCGACAGCAATCTCAACTGCTTTTGTTAGATCATATTGCTCCTCCCAGCGTGGTCCCTCATCCTTCGCTCGATTGACACCAAGAAAAGATCGGCTCAAGGCCGAAGACTTTAGAGAGATAGACTTTTTCAGCGAACCGCCGGGTGATTGTCCCGGCCGCATCGGAGATATTGACGGCAGCGGCAACAGGCTTCTAAAGCTCATTCATAATGAGGCCGTCCGCTCGTGCGGTCTGTCCGGCGGCCGAAATCTAGCTTGGAGCGAATCGTGGCCACGCAAATCCGCCTTCTGCTGACAAACGATCCAGCGCTGCCGGCACTTGCGGCCCTCATGGAAGAAATGCAGGCGCATTATCAGGTGCCCTGTCCCTCGCGAGCCGAAATCATTGCCGGGCTCAAGGCAATGCCTCCGGGCGCCGAGATCCTGGTCGTGGAGGAGAGCGGCGCCATCCTGGGCTTCGCCGCCTTCTCCGGCATCTATCCCGGACCCGGCCTGAAACCGGGCATCTTTCTGAAGGAACTCTTCGTGAGCGTCGCGCAGCGCAGTCGCGGGTTAGGCCGGGAGTTGATGCGCTCGCTCGCGGAGCTGGCACGAGAGCGGGGACTTGCCCGGATCGACTGGACCGCAGACCCTGAAAACGCAAAGCTTCTCGATTTCTACGACGGGCTCGGCGGCGCGCGCAAACCCGATAAGCTGTTCTATCGTCTCGACGGAAAGGCGCTCGAAAAACTGATGCGCTGACAACATCTGTTTCAGTCGCGCGTGCTCTCGGCTTGCCCCATCAGCCACGCTTCGAAAGTCCGCATCGAGGCGCCTGGAGAGATGTCTTCAGGCTTGGCAAACCAGTATCCATATTCGCTTCGATATCCGAAGCCGTTGGGGTTGATCAGTCTGCCTGTCTCCAACTCATCGAGAATGAGCCCGCGCGGTATCAACGCCATTCCCTGCCCGGCAAGGGCCGCGCGGATCACCATGGTGTAATAGCCGAACCGCGTGATGTGATGTACGGTGACATCGGGCTTTCCATGACTTTCGACGAAATGCTGCCAATGCAGCGGCGTCTGCGGATGTTCCAGCATGACGCCATCGGCCAGTTCATCGATTGTGCCCGGAATCCCGTTTTTCTCCCAATAGGATGGCGCACTGACGATCAGGACCTCGTGCCCGAACAGATACTGCGCAGTCTCTCCTTTGTTCGGCGTAATGAGAAAACGGAATATGCCGTCCGCCGTTTCCGATTGCGTGGGTGACACGAAGGTGGTGAACTGCACATCTATCTCCGGATGCTGTTCAGCAAACTGCACGAAACGCGGCAGCAGCCAGCGATCGCCGAAAATCGGAAGCACCTGCAGGCGCAGGACACCGGGGCCGGGTTTGAGACGCGCGACGCGCAATGCAGCATCTTCCATCGCCTTCAGCGCGGTGCGCGCGTGTTCGATGTAAATCAGACCGATCTCCGTGGGGATCATGCCGCGCGGCGTTCGAGTAAAGACCGGACTGCCGATCAGGTCTTCCAATGCAAGCAACTGCTTGCTGACTGCGCTTTGCGACAGGGATGTGCTCTCCGCGGCAGCACTCGTCGAGCCCCTCTCCGCCACCGCAAGCAGAACCTGCAGGGCAGTCATCGAAGGCAAGTGCTGTCGGCCCGATACCATGAGTTCTCCGCACGAGTGCCGATCATTTGAGCCATGAGGACCATCATGGCTACAGTTCGTCGATCAGTTTCAATAGTCCACCGACGAAATTCGAGCTAGTCGGTTTTGTCATAGCGTAGTGAAATAACTTCGCTTGCCGAAGAAATCAGCACGTAAGAGCATTGCCAAAAGTTTAAACAAACAGGGGACATCAATGTCTGAGCCCACGCAGCTCTGGGGTGGACGCTTCAAGTCCGGTCCGTCCGAAGCCCTGGCCAATCTGTCGCGCGCGCCGCTGTCCTACTTCCGTCTTTTCCGGGAAGACATCGCGGGCTCCCGCGCCCATGCTTCCGAATTGAAGCGGGCCGGCGTTCTCGACGAGGCCGAATTCACTGCGATCCGATCTGCCCTTGACGGCATCGAGACGGATGTTGCCAGCGGCCATCAGCAACCGATTGCCGGTGATGAGGATGTCCACACCTTCCTCGAGCGTCTGCTGATGGCACGCCTCGGCGTGCTCGGCGGGAAACTCCGCGCCGGACGGTCCCGCAACGACCAAACAGCCAACAACACGCGCCTCTATCTGCGCCGCTTGGCGCGCGAGCTCTCGCGGGAGATCATCTCGGTCCAGGAAGCATTGATGGATCAGGCTTCGCATCATGCCGAGACTGTCATGCCGGGCTTCACCCATCTGCAGCCGGCCCAGCCGATCGTCCTCGGTCACCACCTGATGGCGCACGCCCAGTCCTTGTTGCGCGACCTGCAACGCCTCGAGGATTGGGATCGCCGCTTCGACCGCTCGCCGCTCGGCGCGGCGGCCCTTGCCGGTTCCGGCATCGCGTGCCGTCCCGACCTGTCCGCCATCGAGCTCGGCTATTCGGCAGCCTGCGAGAACTCCATCGATGCCGTGGCCGCCCGCGACCATGTCGCCGAGTTTTTGTTTATCTGCTCGCTGGTCGCGGTCGATCTGTCGCGGCTGGCGGAGGAAATCTGCATCTGGAGCTCAAAGCAGTTCAGTTGGGTGCGACTGCACGATTCCTATTCCACCGGCTCCTCCATCATGCCGCAGAAGAAGAACCCGGATATTGCCGAGTTGACGCGCGGCATGTCCGGCACTCTCATCGGCAATATCACAGGCTTCCTGGCCACCATGAAGGCCATGCCGCTCGCCTACAATCGCGACTTGGCTGAAGACAAGCGCGTGCTGTTCGAAACGATCGACATTCTCCAATTGGTTCTGCCCGCCTTTGCCGGCATGATCGCAACGCTGGAATTCGATATTGGGAAGCTGCGCGAAGAAGCTCCCAAGGGCTTCACGCTGGCAACGGAAGTCGCCGACTGGCTGGTCGGCGAGAACGTGCCATTCGCGGAGGCGCACGAGATCACCGGCGCAGTCGTCCGCTATTGCGAGGAACGCGGTTACGATCTTGCCGGGCTTACCGAAGATGATCTGCCGAAGATCGATCAGCGGCTGAAGAAGGACGTGCTTGCCGCCATCACGCTCGACAAGGCACTTGCCAGCCGCACCGGCTACGGCGCCACCGCGCCGGTTCGCGTGCGCGAACAGATTGCCCGCTTCGAAACGGCAATCGACGCCTGCCGCGCATTTGCCGGCGCGCCGATCAAAGCAGCCGGTGCCACCTACGGAGAGAGCGACCCTCAGGAGCTTCGAAATCGATGACAGCCGCAAGCGCCAGCCAGTCTCCCAGCGATGATAAATATGAGATCGCCCATCTGCACTTGGTGCCGAAGCGACATATCGGCCGCATGGTCGCGGCAGCCATCGTACTCGTCCTGCTCGCAGGGCTGGTGCGTGCTTTCAGTGTCGGACAGATAGAGTGGAGCTATGTCCGCGAGTTCTTGTTCGCGCCGGCCATTCTCGACGGTCTCACGAATACGCTGCTGATGACCGTAGCCGCCATGGCAGTCGGCATCGTGCTCGGCGTCCTCATCGCCATCATGCGCATTTCCGGCAATCCGGTGCTCTCCTGCATCGCCATCGGCTATGTCTGGATCTTTCGCGGCGCGCCGGCGCTGCTGCAGCTGATGCTGTGGTTCAATCTGGCGCTGATCTTTCCGACCATGGGCATCCACGGCCTTATTGAATTCCGGACCGTTGACGTGATGACGCCCTTCGTCGCCGCCATGCTTGGCCTCGGCATTTCCCAGGGCGCCTACACCTCCGAGGTCGTCCGAAGCGGGCTGCTCTCCGTCGATAGCGGCCAATACGAGGCCGCCCGGACCATCGGCATGACGCAGATGAAGATGCTGCGTCGCATCGTGCTGCCGCAGGCCATGCGCGTCATGGTTCCACCGATCGGTAACGAGGTGATCGGCATGGTGAAGCTGACATCGCTTGCAAGCGTTATCCAGTATGCCGAGATCCTGCACAACGCCCAGATCATCTACTTTGCCAATACCCGCGTTCTCGAGCTGCTGCTCGTTGCCAGCTTCTGGTACCTCGCCGTGGTCTCCGTCCTCTCAGTCGGCCAGCACTATATCGAGCGTTATTTCGGACGCGGTTCGAAATCGATCAAAGCGTCCATGTGAGGTCGACCATGAAACAGGATATTCTCGTCAAGGCCGTCGACGTCACGAAGAACTACGGCGATTTCTGCGCCCTCGACAAGGTCAGCATGGAGGTCGTGCGTGGCGAAGTCAGCTGTATCATCGGCCCCTCCGGCTCCGGCAAAAGCACGTTTCTGAGATGTATCAACCTTTTGGAGCGGATGGATGGCGGCGCCATCTGGGTCAATGACGAGCTGATCGGCTACCGCCGCGAAGGCAACAATCTGCACCAAATCAGCGATGCGGAAATCTCCCGTCAGCGCCGCCGCATCGGCATGGTCTTCCAACGCTTCAATCTCTTTCCGCATAAGACCGCGATCGAGAACATCATCGAGGGACCGGTGCATGTCCTCGGACAATCCGTTGAGCAGGCCCATGAACGAGCCTCCGTCCTTCTGGAACGTGTCGGTCTTGCCGAGAAGGCGAACCATTATCCGTCGGAACTTTCCGGCGGCCAGCAACAGCGCGTCGCCATTGCTCGCGCTATGGGCATGCAGCCGGATCTCATTCTCTTCGACGAGCCCACATCGGCGCTCGACCCCGAACTCGTCTCCGAAGTTCTCGACGTCATGAAGGATCTTGCGGCGTCCGGAATGACCATGATCGTCGTCACCCACGAATTGGGCTTTGCTCGCAACGTGGCTAACACCGTCACCTTCATGGAAGCAGGGAAAGTCGTCGAAACAGGCTTGGCATCGGAGGTTCTCAACACTCCGAAAAGCGCCAGAACGGCGGAGTTCATCAAAGCCGTTCACAGTTGAGAGAATGAAGCTGGCGGAACAAGAAGCCCTCCGGCTTTGAATCAGAGTCAATAATGGGGAACCACATGAACACGCATCTCGTCATGCTCGCAGCCCTATGCACGGCCGCAACCACGGCCAACGCCGAAGGCCTTCCGGAAAGAATCAAATCCGCCGGCAAGGTTGTCGTCGCCAACCAGGCGAACTATCCGCCGATGGAATACAAGGATCCGGCCACCAACAAACTGATGGGCCTCGATATCGATCTTGGCCTCGCGCTTGCAAAACAGCTCGGCACCACGGTGGAATGGTCCGATATCGGCTTCGAACAGATGATCTCGTCTCTGACCACTGGCCGCGTCGACCTCATCCATAGCGGCATGAGCGACCTGCCCACCCGTCGAGACACGCTCGATTTCGTGGACTATATGAAATCGGGCGCGCAGTTCTACACGTCCTTTGCCCGCAAGGATGAATTCAAGACCCCGACCGACTTCTGCGGCAAGACGATTGGCATGAGCCGGCGCACCTCGTTCCCGGACGAAACGGCGAAGTGGAGCGCTGCGCATTGCGAAGCCGCCGGCCTGCCCGCCATCAAAGTTGTCGGAACGGAAGGCTCGGCTGACGCCCGTGTCCAATTGAAGCAAGGTCGCGTCGATGGTGCGGTGCAGGGTTCGGAAACGCTCCCCTACCTGCTTTCCCTGGAGAAGAACACCTACGCAGTCGTTGGCGAACCCTTCACTGCCGTCTATCAGGGCATCGGCTTTGCCAAGAAGGACAAGGAGCTGCACGACGCCTATGCCGCGGCTTTGAAAGCGATGATGGCGTCTGGCGAATATAAGACGATCTTCGCCAAATACGGCCTCGAAGGCGCGATGCTGGACGGCATTTACGTCAACGGCGAAGCCGTAAAGTAGCACCAGTCGTCTGTGGCCTCGGGGTGGAAGCGCCGGGGCTGCAAAGCACATCCCAGTGAAGGCGGCTCTGATGAAGGCAGCCTCGTTCGGGACGATCATTCCCAGATATGAAAGAGCAGACAATCATGTCCCGCGTTCTCGGTGACGCCCCGATCGACCGACTGGCATCCTTCATTTCGGCACTCCGGTTTGAAGCCCTTCCCGCTGATGTTGTCGAAAAGACCAAAATCCATATCGCCGATACATTTGCCGCCGCCCTCGCCGGCGGGCGTTCGAACGAATTCCGGATCGCAAGACGTCTTGGCCGGACGCAGGGAAACGCGAGAATCTGGGGTACCGCTGAGCGGGTATCTGCCCGCGACGCCGCGCTGATCAACGGCGTGGCGGCGCATGCCTTTGAACTGGACGATGCCGGGGGATGTGATCACTCCGGCGCCGTCGTCATGCCCGCAATCCTTGCTGCCATGGCGGAAGAATCGCTCACGATAACAGGCAAGGACCTGATCGTGGCCGTGGTGGCCGGATATGATGTCGGGCGGCGGATTCTGGAGGCAACCGGCGGATATGACAGCCACAACAGCCTCGGATGGCACTCGACGGGAACCTGCGGCACCCTTGCAGCCGCGGCTGCCGTCGCCAATATCTCCGGCCTCGATGCCTCTTCCACACGTGATGCGATCACGCTTGCGACCAGCTTTTCGTCCGGCCTGTGGGCTTTCATCCACGACGGTTCGCAAGCCAAGAAGATCCACGCCGGCCGTGCCGCCGAAGGAGGCCTGCTTGCCGCGCGGCTGGCCGCGGAAGGCTTTGCAGGACCGTCCAAGGTCTTCGACGACGTATGGGGTGGCTTCTTCCGCTCCTTCAACAAATCGGCTTGCGAGGTGGAAAAGCTTAGCGACGCGCTCGGTGAAAGCTGGAAAGTGAAGCGCGCTGTCCTGAAACCCTACGCATCCTGCCGTGGCGCCCATTCTGCCGTGGATGCGCTGGACGACCTCCTTCAGGAAACGGACCGTGACGCCACCGAGATAGCGACGATCGAGGTGCAATTGAGCCCCATGTTGATGGGCATGTGCGGCGCTAAGGAAAGTGATGCGATGGCGCCGACCCAGATGAGCCTGCCTTACGCTCTTGCTGCGCGTTGCATTTTCGGCACCGCCGGGCTGCAGGCTTATTCGGCGGAACGGCGGGCAGATCCGCGTTTGCACGACATTATGGACGGAATGCGCCTCATCGTGGATGATGGTATGCAACCGCTCGACGAACCGGTCGTGACGCTGATCTTCACGGATGGCTCCAGCGCCTCGCGCATGGTGCCGCGGGCCACCGGCTCGGCTGAACGGCCGATGCGGCCGGCCGCAGTCTCTGCCAAGTTTCAGGAGCTCACGACCATGACTCTGGAACTGGAGCAAGCTGATCGGCTTTGGACCATGCTCGCCGATCTGGAGAATTTGGAAGACTGCCGCCGGCTCGAAGCCCTGCTGGCAGGCAATGCGGACAACCGCCCGGTCTTTTGCTGAGGATATTGCCATGACCCACGACCTGACCCCGCGCCCTCTCAATCCGGCTGAGAAAACCCCGCCGATGATCTGGCCGAACGGTGCGCGAAGCGCCCTATTCATCGGCTTTGACGTCGACGCGGAAACCGCATGGATCGGCAATAACCCCTCCAATGTCGACCGTATGGTCACCACCTCCCACGGCGGCTATGACGCACGTGTCGGGATTGCCAAGATCCTTGAGCTGATGGAGGAACTGTCACTGAACGCAACCTTCTTCACGCCCGGATGGACAGCCCTTGCGCATCCTAAAGTCTGCGAAGGCATCCTCAAAGCCGGACACGAGATCGGCCATCACGGTTATCTGCACAAGATGCCGGATCGGGAAAAACTCGATGAGACATTCGAGGAAATCGATCGCGGTTTCGAGGCATTGCAGAAGACATTCGGCATCCGGCCCGTCGGTTATCGCGCACCCTCCGGCGAAAATTTTCCGGAATTGCTGGACTATCTTTCCAAATCCGGCATCCGCTATTCGAGTTCGTTCCGCGACGATATTCTGCCTTACCGGCATCGATCCGCGGGCGATATGCCGGGCTTGGTCGAAATCCCCGTCAACTTCGCCTTTGATGATTGGAACTTCGGCATGTCAAGCCGAACGAGTCCGCGTCCGCTTTTCGGGCGGGACGCAGTGCTTCCTCTCTGGATCGAGGAATTCGAGACAACCCATGCATGGGGCGGAGTGACAACGCTTGTCCTGCATCCGCAGGTGTCCGGCCGACCGATGCGCTGGCACATACTGCGCGACTTCCTGCGCCACGTGCAGTCGAAAGGCGACGTCTGGATCGCGACCGGCGCGCAGATCACAAATCACTTTGAAGCACTGGAAACAGAGCGCAAAACTCTTTCAGCTTAAGAAGCGGGAGTATCCAACATGGCATTCGACCACGAAAAACTGCAGCAATTGCGTGAAAAATTTTCGGAAGGACATGGAGGCAACATCCACGATCCGGAATTCCGTGCCGTAGCCGACAAGATCTTTTCGGCAAGCGGCACGCGTGCTGCGCCCTTTAGCGGCGTGCCGACCCTGCTCGATGCTCCCTATCGGCCGATTGACGCCGAAAATCCGGACTTTGGCGATCTCGACGTCGCCTTGATCGGGGTTCCGATGGATCTCGGCGTCACCAATCGCCCCGGTTCGCGTTTCGGGCCGCGGGCGTTGCGGGCGATCGAACGGGTCGGGCCTTACAATCACGTCCTGAAATGCGCTCCCCTCTTTGAAGCGAAGGTCGCCGATATCGGCGATGTGCCGTTTCGCAGCCGATATCGGCTGGAACTCAGTCACGAGGATATCGAGCGCCACTTCCGACAGATCGTCAGCGCCGGGGTCGTACCGCTTGCCGTCGGCGGAGACCATTCGATTACACATCCCATCCTCAAGGCCGTGGGCGAGAAGCGCCCGGTCGGGCTGATCCATATCGACGCCCATTGCGATACCGGAGGAGCCTACGACCTGACCAAGTTCCATCACGGAGGACCGTTTAGGAATGCGGTGCTGGATGGGGTTCTCGATCCCACGCGCACCATTCAGATCGGTATTCGCGGTGCTGCGGAATATCTGTGGGAGTTCTCCTATGAAGCCGGCATGACCGTCATCCATGCCGAAGATATTGCCCGCATGGGCATCGATGCCATCGTCGACAAAGCGCGTGCGATCGTAGGAGACGGCCCAACCTATCTCTCCTTCGACGTCGACAGCCTCGATCCCGCTTTTGCCCCCGGCACGGGTACGCCTGAAATCGGCGGGCTGACCAGCCGAGAGGCGCTGGCAATCCTCCACGGATTGAAGGGCATCGATTTCGTCGGGGGTGACGTGGTGGAAGTCGCTCCGCAATATGACGCCACCACGAATACCGCCCACGTGGCGGCTCAGATGCTTTTCGAGATTCTCAGCCTCATCCGCTTCAGCCCGTCCTTGAAGCTCTAGAGCGCCGTGCGTTCATTTGAACGCACAAAGGTCGCTCTAGTCTTTTGAACCTAGAGCATCTTATCCGCTTTAAGGTGATTCCACCTGAAAGCGGGATGCTCTAGCGCACATTCCATCGGTCGCTCACGCGCGGCCGGCCGATGATTGCAGAATGCGGGCCTTGAAGCATGCCCGCCGCAAATGAAAGGACTTCCTCCAATGACGCCGGACGCGACGAAAGCGGACCTGTCGGGAGAACAGATACGACCCGAAAGGATTAGGGAGGCGATCGGACGTCTGAAGCGGGCGGTCGGACCTTCCGGCTGGAGCACCCATCCCGGCCTCCTTGAGCCGCATGTCGTCGACTGGACCGGGCTCATTCGCGGCACGTCGCCCTTGCTGTTGAAACCGGCGCGGACAGAGGAGGTTGCCACTATCGTCTCCATCTGCCGTGAATATGGGCTGAAGATCGTGCCGCAAGGTGGAAATACCTCCCTGGTTGGCGGCGCGGTGCCATCCGGCAGGGGCGTCGAGATCCTGGTCAACCTCGCCCGCATGAACCGGGTGCGGACTATCGATACCATCAACGATACGATTGCCGTTGACGCGGGATGCCTTCTCGCTTCGATCCAGGCGGAAGCCGAGAAGAACGAACGTCTATTCCCACTACGACTTGCCTCCGAAGGCAATTGCCAGATCGGCGGCAATCTTGCCTCCAATGCCGGTGGCAGCAATGTCCTTCGCTATGGAAACACGAGAGATTTGGTGCTCGGTCTCGAAGTGGTTCTCGCCGATGGCCGTATCTGGAACGGCATGCGCGCTCTTCGTAAAGACAATATGGGCTATGATCTCAAGCAGCTGTTCATTGGCAGCGAAGGCACGCTTGGCATCATCACGGCGGCCGTGCTGAAGCTCTTTCCGAGACCGACTTCGGTTGCCACCGCCGTGTGCGCGGTACCATCGGTTAAGGGAGCGCTGGATTTGCTCGCACTTTGCAAGCAGCGAACCGGCGGGCAGGTCACAGCTTTCGAGCTTATGCCGGGAGCCGGTTTGCAGCTCGTTCTCAAGCATTTTCCGGCTTGCCGCTTTCCCTTGGAGAGAATTTGCGAGTGGCAGGTGCTTATCGAATTTTCCTCAAGCGATGCATCGACTTCGCTTGAGGAAAGGATGGAGGCGGTGCTCGCCGAGGCCTATGAGGCCGGACTGGTCACGGACGCGGTGGTTTCGGCGTCTATCAGCCAAGGCAAAAGTTTCTGGGCTCTGCGCGAGGGACTAGCCGAAGCCGATATGATGGAGGGCCCAACGATCCAGGGCGATATAGCCGTTCCGATTTCCTCCATACCGGATTTCCTTGCGACCTGCTCAGCGGCGATTTCTGAGGCCGTAAAAGGAGCACGCATCATTGCTTTCGGCCACCTCGGCGACGGAAACATTCATTTCGGGATTATCCAGCCAGATGACGTTTCCGCGGAGGAATTTTTGGCCAGATCGGATGAGGTCCACGGCATCATCAATCGCTGTGCGCTTCGCTTCGATGGGACCGTTTCAGCCGAACACGGGCTCGGCGCTCTCAAGGCGGGCGCGGTGCTCAAATATCGGGGCGAGGTCGAGCAGGACCTCATGGTTGCGATCAAACGTAGTCTCGATCCTTCAGGCATAATGAACCCTGGCAAGGTCCTGGAGATGAACCGTCCATCACTTTAATTCTGTTGTACCCGGTCGCCAATCTCTTCCATTCTGTTCATGTGGCGGGGATTTCAAGCGGCGTGCCTTGTCGGGTTTTCCTTCAAAGCGCGCGGAAAGCACCAGTTTGCGGATATAATCCGATCGACGTCGACAGGTCGACCCGATCAGTCGTGCCTATTCAAGAATTCCGAAACGGTTTTCAAGCAGAGGTCCTTCTCCTCGACATGCGGCATGTGGCTTGAATTCTCAAAGAGCACCCATTCGCAGCCCTTGATGCGGTCAACGTAAGGTCTGACCACCAGCGGCGTGGCCTCGTCATATCTGCCAGAAATCAGCAAGGTCGGCGCTTCGATGAGGGCAAGCCGGTCCTCGATCGTCCAATCCTTCATCGTGCCGATGACATGAAATTCGGTCGGGCCGTTCATATTGCGGTAGACGGTATTGTCCTCGTCCATGATGGCGAAGGTACGGGCGACTTCCGGCGGCCAAGGCACAACACGGCAGACATGGCGATCGTAGAAGACGCGGGAGGCGGCGATGTATTCTGGATCGGTGATCGTGCCGGCTTGCTCGTGTTTCAGCAGCCTGTCCTGCACATCCTGCGGCAGTTCCTCGCGAAGGCGGTTCGCCTCCGCGACCCAGGTATGCATGTTGGCCGGCGAGTTGGCGATCACAAGCGCTTTCAGACCTTTCGGCTGTCGCACGGCATGTTCAGCGCCCAGCATGCCGCCCCATGACTGGCCAAGAAAGGCATAGCGGTCCTCAATGCCGAGATGCTTCAGTAGCGCATCGAGTTCTTCGAGGAAGAGCGCCGGTGTCCAGAAGTCGGGACCTTTTTCGGGCAGGCGCATGGAATTGCCGTTGCCGAGTTGATCGTAGTGGATCACAGGGCGGCCATCGATCTCGGTGATACCTTTGAAGCTATCAACATAATCATGGGTGCAGCCCGGGCCGCCATGGGCGACGACGAGCGGCAGCTTGCCGGAATCGAGCGAGCCGGTGATGCGATACCATGTCCGGTACTCGCGAAAGGGCAGAAAGGCTTCCTGTGTCGGGACTGCGGCCACGGGCTTCTCCATCTCTAGGCTTTGACGGACAAGACCATAACGCGACCCAACCGGAGGCGGCAGCTATCACAAGTTATAGGATGGCCGCTCGTCCAGCAGGCGATAATGCGTGGCGCGGACGACGGCCTGCGTGCGGTTCTTGGCGCCAAGCTTCTTTGCCGCGGCATTAAGGTGCATGACGACCGTCGGCACGGAGCGATCGATAATGCGTGAGATCTCCTTGGCGGAATAGCCTTCGGCGGAATGGCGCAGGCATTCCCTCTCCCGCTCCGTCAGCCGGATCTTTCCGACGCTGAGTGCCGCCGCATCGAAGAGCGAATAGGCTGCCTCGTGAAAGACATGGGCGAGCAGATTGAAATCGGCGATGTAGCGCAGGGCGTCGCGCTCGAATTCCTTGTCGCTACCGAACCGGACCCCGGTGACGGTCGCATAATCGCCACGAGGCATGTGCACCGGCACGGTCACACCCGTCGACATGTCGCGCTCGCTGAGATAGCGGGCAACGGGAATAGTATCTTCGCTCATGAAGCGCCTGATCAGCGTATCGGCGTTGGAATCATAGTTCCAGAAGAAGGGCGCCGAGGTGCGTAACGCCACCTGCTGCACGGGATCGATGCGGAAATAGCCGCGATCGAACCAGTATTCGTACATATCGTCGGAGATATTCCGCAGCTTCAGGAGCGAAGGGATCATGATCTTGCCGTCGAGATCGTAAGGCACCGGCGTATAATCGTAGATCAACGCCTCGAAACCGATCGCCTTCATGGCCTCGAAGACATGGTCGATGCGGCCGTCCAGCGTCTGGTGCGCCGTGAACTGACGTCTGATGGTTCCGATTTGGTCGAGCATAGCGCGGTTCCCATCTGTGTTCCGGCCTCCCAACCTATCACTTCTTATAGCTGGTACCGATCGCGGTTTAAGGTAAAAATTTAGCCATGCTCAAATATTGAGCAAGCAGAATCTTTCGCTGGAGTTGTCAATGTGGCGTGAAATCCCGCCCGAGGCGCGGCACGACATCGAAGTCGATGGCTACAAGGTGGTCGCCTACAGTTTCGGGAGTGGGCCCGAAACTATCTTCTGCCTGAACGGCGGCCCGGGCCTGCCATGTGACTATCTGCGCGAAGCCCACTCCTGCCTGATCGACAAGGGCTATCGTGTCGTCGCCTTCGATCAGCTCGGCACCGGTGCCTCCGACCGACCGACGGACAGGGGTCTATGGACCATCGGTCGCTATGTCGAGGAGACGGAGACGGTTCGCAAAGCGCTCGGCCTCGGCAAGGTGCATATGCTCGGCCATTCCTGGGGCGGTTGGCTGGCGATCGACTATGCGCTGACCCATCCCGAAAACCTGCAGACGCTCATCCTTGAAGATACCGTGGCGGACATGCCGCACCTGATCTCCGAGCTGGAGCGTCTGCGCGCGGCGCTCGGGCCGGAAACCGTCGCCATGATGCAGAAGCACGAGGCGCAGGGCACCTACGATCACCCCGAATATCTCGCTGCCGTCACCATCCTCAACTACCGCCATGTCTGTCGCCTGCCGGAATGGCCGGCGCCGGTGCGCCGCTCGCTCGACGACTGGAACATGGGTCCCTATGAGACGATGCAGGGGCCGAACGAATTCCTCTATATCGGCAATCTCAAGGACTGGAACCGCATTCCCGACCTTCAGCGCCTGACCATGCCCGTGCTGATCACAACGGGCGAGCATGACGAACTGACGCCGGCGTGCGCGCTCCGGATGAAGCTCGCCTTGCGAGATGCGGAACTCAAGGTCTTCGCCAATGCCAGCCACATGCCCTTCTACGAGAACCCGCATGACTATTATCCGGCACTTCTCGATTTCCTGTCGAGACACAGGGCAAGCTGATGCACGATGAGGTGATCGAAACCCGACGACGGCAAGGGGGCGATCGCCGCCATGCATCGCTATAAATTTGTTCTGACACGACCGCTGCAGTTCCTGCCCGTTCTCTTCGGCATCAGCGTCATCACCTTCGTTCTGGTGCGTCTGATTCCCGGCGATCCCGCGCGCAACATCCTCGGCACGCGCGCTACGCCGACGGCGCTTGCCAATATCCGTGCCCAGTATGGCCTCGACCAGCCGATGTGGCTGCAATATTTCTATTTCATCAAGAATCTCGGCAACGGCGAGATGGGCAAGTCGATCCTATACAAGATCGACGTGCTGCCGCTGATTTCAACCCGAATCGAACCGACGGTTGCCCTAGTCCTCTCGAGCGTCATCCTGTCTATCCTGATCGCCGTACCGATGGCCGCAATAGCCGCGCGCAATGCCGGCCGCGCGCCGGATCATATCGTTCGCATTGTCTCAACCTTCGGCATCGGCTTTCCGCCATTCTGGCTGGGGCTGATGTTGATCATCGTGTTCAGTGTCAAGCTTGGCGTCCTGCCGGTGTCGGGCTATGGATCGACGATCGTCGACAAGGTCGCCCATCTCATCCTGCCGTCTTTGACCGTTGCGCTGTCGCTTTCGACAGTCCTGACCCGCAGCCTGCGGGCTGCGATGATCGAGTCGCTCAAATCGGATGTCGCGACCGCCGCTCGTGCCCGCGGCATGCCGGAAGGCATCGTCTTCTGGCGGCATGTCGTGCCGAACTCGCTGGTGCCATCAATCAATCTGCTTGCCGTCAACATCGGTTGGCTGATCGGCGGCACAGTCGTCGTCGAAAGCGTCTTCGCACTACCCGGCATGGGCCAGTTATTGGTGCGCGCCATCTTCTCGCGCGACTACATGGTCGTCCAGGGTGTCGCGATGGTGTTTGCCTGCGCCACGGTGCTTGTCAATTTCCTAGCCGATATCGTGACCGTCGCAGCCGACCCACGGGTGACGCTATGAGCGTCGAAGCGATTGCCCACTCTTCTAGCGGCTGGAGGAAGTTCCTCGGAAAGCACCTGACGCTGACGCTCGGCGGCGGCATCTTGCTGTTCTTCCTATTTCTTGCGATCTGCGCCCCCATAGTCGCGCCCTACGATCCGGTCTTTCAGAATGCCGATGTGCGCCTGCAGGCTCCGACGTTGTCGCACCCTTTCGGGACGGATAATTTCGGTCGCGATATCCTGTCGCGCGTCATCTGGGGCGCGCGCATCGACCTGCAGATCGCCGTCATCGGAGTGTTCTTCCCCTTTCTGATCGGCACCACGGTCGGCACTATCGCGGGCTTCTTTCGCGGCATCGTCGATGCGCTGTTCATGCGCATCGTCGATGTCATCCTCGCTTTCCCCTTTCTGGTGCTGATGCTGTCGATCATTGCCATCCTCGGACCGGGACTGAGCAGCTTTTACATCGCCATGGCGCTGGTCGGCTGGGTTTCCTATGCCCGCCTCATCCGCGCGCAGATGCTGGTTCTGAAGGGCAGCGACTATGCGGTTGCCGCCGTCAGTCTCGGCTTCAGCCGGCCGCGCATCATGTTCCGCCATCTGCTGCCGAACGCCATAGCCGGCTCGATCGTCTTTTCCATGTCGGACGCGGTGCTCGTGCTCTTGAGCGGTGCTGCGGTCAGCTATCTCGGCCTCGGTGTGCAACCGCCGATCGCCGAGTGGGGCGTCATGGTCGCCGAAGGCCAGAGCTTCATCACCACAGCCTGGTGGATCACGCTTTTTCCCGGCCTTTCCATTGTCTGCCTCGCCTTTGGCTTCAGCATGCTGGGCGATGCGCTTGGCGAATTGCTCGGAGTGCATGAATGAGCGCGCCCGTCCTTTCCGTCCGCAATCTCGTGGTCAGAGCCCATCTCGACAACGGCAAGCGGACGCTGATTGATGGCGTTTCGCTCGATCTCGGCAGGGGCGAAATCCTCGGCCTTGTCGGCGAAAGCGGCTCCGGCAAGAGCCTCTTGTGCCGTTCGCTCGTGCGGCTGCTGCCCTCCTCGCTGCTGAAGATCGAAAGCGGCAAGATCCGCCTCGAAGGACGGGAGTTGACCGAGGTCAGCGATGCGGAGATGCTTGAAGTGCGCGGCGGGGAGATCGGCATGATCTTCCAGAACCCGACGAGCCATCTCGATCCCGTCATGCGTATCGGCGACCAGATCGCCGAAGGCATCCGCTATCATCAGGGCCTCAATGCGCGCAAGGCCCGCGCGGCGGCAACCGAGATCCTTGCCCAGGTCGGCTTTCCCGATCCTGTCAGGCAATATGACAGCTATCCGCACGAATTTTCCGGCGGAATGCGCCAGCGCGCCATGATCGGCGTGGCGCTTTCCTGCAATCCGAAGATCCTGATCGCCGACGAGCCGACGACCGCGCTCGATGTCACCATCCAGGCGCAGATTCTCAAGCTCTTGATGGAAATCCGCGACAAGCGCGGCCTCTCCATCATCCTCATCACCCACGATCTCGGCATCGTCGCCCAGACCTGCGACCGGATCGCCGTGATGCGCGGCGGAAAGCTGCTGGAGGAAGGTCCGAAACGGACGCTCCTGTCGCAACCGCGACATCCTTACACGATCGACCTGATTAAGAGCCATCCGTCGATGCCCGATGAGACAGCATCCGTCGCGGAAGCCATGAGAGGCGATACGCCCCTCATGCCCCTCCTTGAAGTCGACGATCTTCACGTCCGCTTCAATGTCGGCGGCGGCTTCCTCAAGGGAAGCAGTAAAAGAACGGTCAACGCCGTCTCCGGCGTCAGCCTGCAGGTGATGCCGGGCGAAACGGTCGGGATCGTCGGCGAATCCGGCAGCGGCAAGAGCACGCTTGCCCGTGCTATTCTTGGTCTGACACCGCTCTCCTCCGGACACATCACCTTCGACGGCATCGACCTGGCGCAGCAGAGAACGGCGGGCCTCGTCAAGCTGCGGCGCGAGGCGGCCATGGTATTCCAGGACCCCTACAATGCGCTCAACCCGCGGCTGACGATCGGCGAGATGCTTTCCGAAGTGCTTAAGGTGCGGGGCAAGGTCGTATCGGCCGATATTCCCGCCCGCGTCGGCGAGCTGCTGGACCTCGTCGGCCTGGAGCGCGAATTTGTCAATCGCAAGCCGCGCAGCATGAGCGGCGGCCAGTGCCAGCGCGCCGGCATCGCTCGAGCACTCGCCGTCGATCCTACGCTCATCATCGCCGACGAATGCGTCGCCGCTCTCGACGTCACCATACAGGCGCAGATCATCGAGCTCTTCCGCGAGCTGACGCGGAAGATGAACCTGACCCTGCTCTTCATCGCCCATGACCTCGCCATCGTCCGCAATCTTTGCGAACGCACCGTCGTCATGTATCGCGGCGAAATCGTCGAGGAAGGCCCGTCCGAGGAGGTCTTCACGCGGCCGAAACATGCCTACACGGCCTCGCTCATCGCCGCCATCCCGGACATCGATCCGGACAAGCCGCTCTTCGCCGACACCGATCTTCGAAGCGAAAGGGGAGTTGGCGAAATCCTGCCATTCAAACGCATGCCATAACAACCAAGGGAACGATCTTATGACCAGCAAATGGAAATCAATCGGGCTTGCGGCCATCGTCGCCGGCCTTACTCTCACTGCAACCTATGCCGAGGCGGCAGGCGTTCTGACCATCGGCCGCCGCGAAGATTCGACGACGTTCGATCCGATCAAGACAGCGCAGAACATCGACAATTGGGTCTTCTCGAACGTCTACGACGTGCTGATCCGCGTCGACAAGACCGGCACCAAGCTGGAGCCCGGTCTCGCCGAAAGTTGGACGGCATCCGACGATGGCCTGACCTATGTCTTTAAGATCCGCGACACGAAATTCTCCGACGGCTCGCCGCTGACGGCCGAGGATGCCGCCTTCAGCCTGTTGCGTATCCGCGACGACGCGGCCTCGCTCTGGAGCGATTCCTACAAGGTGATCGATACCGCCGTCGCGACCGACGCGCATACGCTGACGATCAAGCTCAAGCATCCCTCCGCGCCCTTCCTGTCGACGCTGGCGCTACCGAATGCCTCCGTCATCTCCAAGAAGGGCATGGAATCGCTCGGCCCCGACGCCTATGGCGAAAAGCCGATCGCCTCGGGTGCCTTCGTCGTCAACGAATGGCGGCGCGGCGATCGTATCATCCTCAAGAAAAACCCCTATTTCTGGCAGGCCGACCGTGTGAAGCTTGATGGCGTCGAATGGATCTCCGTGCCGGACGACAATACCCGTATGCTGAACGTCCAGGCGGGCCAGCTCGATGCAGCGATCTTCGTGCCCTTTTCCCGCGTGGCGGAGCTGAAGAAGGACCCCAACCTCAATGTCGATATCGACGCTTCGACCCGTGAGGATCATCTTCTGATCAACCACGCGCATGGCGTGCTCGGCAAAAAGGAGGTTCGCCAGGCCCTCGACATGGCGATCGACAAGAAGGCGATCGTCGATGCAGTCACCTTCGGCCAGGGAGCGGTTGCCAATTCCTACATTCCGAAGGGCGCGCTTTATCACTATGCCGACAACCTGCAGCGCCCCTACGATCCGGATAAAGCCAAGAAGATGCTGACTGAGGCCGGCGTTTCCAACCTGACGCTGACCTATCTTCTCCGCGCCGGCGACGAAGTCGACGAGCAGACGGCCGTGCTGGTGCAGCAGCAATTGCAGAAGGCCGGCATCACCGCCAACCTGCAGAAGGTCGATCCCAGCCAGGAATGGGATATGACGGTCGCCGGGGACTACGACATCTCGGTCAATTATTGGACCAACGACATTCTCGACCCCGACCAAAAAACGACCTTCGTGCTCGGCCACGATTCCAACAACAACTATTCGACCAACTACAAGAACGAGGCCGTGAAGGAGCTGGTCGCCAAGGCCCGCCTTGAGCTCGATCCCAAGAAACGCGAACAGATGTATATCGATCTGCAGAAGATGGCGAAGGACGACGTCAACTGGGTCGACCTCTACTACAGCCCCTATATCAACGTCTCGCGCAAGAATATCGAGAACTTCTACCAGAACCCGCTCGGCCGCTTCTTCCTGGAAGATACGGTCAAGAACTGAATTTCTTCTGCCTGATCTATGCTCCGCCGCCCGGCGGAGCATCGCTCTTTGAACGCGGAGATTGATCGTGCCGCCGGACGAGATTGTCACCCATGTCTTAGGAACGATCTGTTACCTATGTCTCCGGGCTGGACACCGTGGAAAATGGCGCGCCGGAGAGGATGAAACCGGGAACTGTTATACTCTTGCGGCGGCACTATAATTCAGAAAGCGGTGTTGGTTTGCCTCGCAGCTTGCAAAATCTGGCCCGTTACCGGGTCGGAAGCACTTTCCTTATCCCAAGCCTGAGCCGCTATTCGCCAAACACCCTTATCCTTGACGAGTAACATCATTTCGACAGTCCGATTGGTCTCGGCAGCGTTCTCGATATTCTCGCAGACCACTACGTCGACCGCCACATTGCCGAAAGCGTGTACCACACTTTCTAAGGCTCTTTCGTGGAAGCTTTCCAGTGAGGTTCCGACGAGACCGTTCATGCGTTCAGCAAACTGCTGAATCGACTGCGGATGTATAGGGCGCGCAGACGCATAAAGGGGCGCCTGAGAAACGAAGTCCGCGATGAAGGCCGTCCAATCGGGCACCCCGTCTGGTCCCCAGCTCACACTCCTGAACTGGCGGTCGATAAGCGCACGGACCGCCTCAATTTCAGGGGTCACATCCCTATTCAACAAAACCATCGAGCCAACCCGAGGGATGTGCGTCACGCGCCTTGTGCTCTTCCTACCACAAATCAGAGCTACACGCAGCAGCAGTTGCCACCAGAGAGCCAACGAGGCAAGTCCATATCAATCGCGTCCCGAGATCATCGTGGGTGTTGTCACCATTCGCCTTGAAGAAGGCGCATCTGTTGCCCGCGTCGCCGCTGTTGCGCGGGCCTGCGCGTGGCTCAGACGCTCGGGCTCCGAGCTTGATTTCCACGCGTTCGCAAAAGAACAGAGCTTCGGCAAGTAGCTCTAAGTTCGTAGATTTCATGCAGCGGGCAAAACCGGATGGGGTTCAGCAAAGCCAGCCAATGGATCGGGATGGCGGCTTGCCGAGGATTTTTTCTTGTGGTCTAGTCCTCGTTGACATGGCACCCAAATGCGCGTCGCAAACCGACACGTAGGCAGAGCAAATCCAGCAAGTAAATAGTTGTGCCGAGATGGTTGAGCGAGCGTTTCGATGAACGAGCGACGTGATCTCCGACATGGGAGGGTCTGATTTGAACGAAACTATACAACTGTGGGAATGGCGCGAGAAGATCGCAAATCTCTACTACCAGGTACGTTCTAGTCCGGACGCAGTTGCTGCCTGGAGGCTTTGGTGCGACACCCGTTCGACCCTGTTTCGCGACCATCCTCAGTCGCCAATTGAATCGGTCGACCGCAAGACGTTCGAAGGACCGACGACGTTTCCTTATGATCCCTCGTTGCGCCTGACGGTTCAGCTTGTCCCAGTCACGCCGGAACAGTTAACCGTCGCAACAGGGGTGGATGGTGACCTGTCGATGCATACGTTCGCCCGTACAAGCGGGCTGGAGGCCAGATTGGGTGGCGAATTGACCCTTTACTGGATTGAGGGGTACGGCGGTGGCGTGTTCCTGCCGTTTGTCGACGCGACCTCAGGGACTGAGACGTATGGCGGTGGCCGATATCTCCTCGACACCATCAAGGGAGCGGATCTCGGAGTTGTCCGTCCAGACGGCACACTGGTGCTGGATTTCAACTTCTCCTATTTTCCTTCGTGCGCCTATTCGTCCCGCTATGTTTGCCCATTAGCGCCATCGGGCAATCGACTGAGAGGCGCGGTGAGAGCCGGGGAACGGCTTCCTATCTCGAAATGATAAGTGCTGGGGCTATAAGCCTGAACCTTCGTACCCGGCTATTCAAAGTCGCGAGGAGCGCTGGTCATATCGCTCAAATCAATGATTTCAGTGAGATCGGAACCGCACCGGAGAGGATTCGAACCTGCGACCTTCCATTCTTTCTGTATTGATTACGGCTAAGCTATTGGAGTCGTATTCCAACTTGCTTTCAGGATTCCCGTGGGTCTGCCCATCGTTACCAAGGAAATTGAGCTGGTCAATCGACCAGATCCGTCTTAGGGTGGCTGCGCTCAATGCAACAGCCTGCCCGTATGAAACATGCTCCATGCGCACTCTTCCTGTTGTGTCTTTCATTGGAGAATTCCTATGAATTTTTTACTCGACGGTAAGCTGGCTCTCGTCACCGGCAGCACCGCCGGCATCGGGTATGCAATCGCAACTACTCTCGTTCACGAAGGCGCCCATGTCATCGTCAACGGACGAACCCAAGATGCCGTCGATCGAGCCGTCGCCGAATTTGCCGCGATTGGAAATGACAACGTTGAAGGATTTGCCGGCGATCTCGGAACTGCGGAAGCCGCCGATGCGGTCGCGAAGCGCTTCCCGAGTGTCGAAATCCTGATCAACAACCTCGGAATATTTGAACCGAAGCCGTTCGAGGAGATCCCGGACGCTGACTGGCGCCAGTTCTTCGATGTCAACGTGCTATCAGGTGTTCGTCTCGCCCGCCTGTATCTGCCGTCGATGCGCCAGCGTAACTGGGGCCGCATCATCTTCATTTCGAGCGAAAGCGGTGTGCAAATTCCTGCCGAGATGGTGCATTACGGCGTGACCAAGGCGGCGCAGATCGCAGCGGCGCGCGGGATCGCCGAGTCCGTGGCCGGCACCGCGATCACCGTCAATAGCGTGTTGCCAGGCCCAACGAAATCGCGTGGCATCGTCGATTTTGTCGCCGCCTTGCCTGGATCCGAAGGAAAGCCTTTCGCGCAATTCGAGAGCGACTTCTTCGAAAAAGTTAGGCCGACCTCCTTGATCAAGCGCTTCGCGCAACCTGACGAAATCGCGACCATGGTCGCCTATGTCGCGAGCCCACTATCCTCGGCCACCAATGGTGCCGCGCTCAGAGTCGATGGCGGCGTTGTGAAGAGCGCGTTCTGACTGGCGCGGCGGAATGCCGTGCGATGCCGTAAGTCGGCGCTTGTGAATTTTGCGATCATAAAGATCGGCCTGCGGCGCCAAGCGCTGATATCCGCCCCAGGAATAGCCAAGACCGGCGTTTGACGGCGCGAATGCTTGTGGCTAACCGTCGCCAAACTTCGGCATGGAAGCAATGAGTTCGCGGGTATAGTCATGGCGAGGTCGCTCGAAAACCTCCTCGACCGAGCCGGCCTCGACCACAGCCCCGTCCTTCATGACGACGATCCGTTGGCTGATATGCTGGATGACACCCAGATCGTGCGAAATGAAGATTATCGACAGGCCGAGCCTTGCCTGTAGATCGACCAGCAGATCGAGAACTTGCGCCTGCGTCGTGACATCGAGCGCCGAAACCGGTTCGTCGCAGATCAGCAACTTCGGCGTGGCGGCCAAAGCCTGCGCAATCACTACGCGCTGGCGCTGTCCTCCGGAAAGTGCAGCCGGTCTTCGTAAAAGCAGATTCTCCGGCAAGCCGACCAGGCCCATCAGCCTGACGGTTTCTTCGCGGCGCCCGGACCTACTGAGATTGCTGTAGAGCCGCAAGGGTTGCCCGATGATACGCTCGACCGTGAAGCGCGGATCGAAAGAGCTGAGCGGGTCCTGGCTGATGGTCTGGATTCCCGCCCGCAAAGGACGGCGTGCCCGTTCGGAAAGCGCGCTCCACGGTCGCCCTTCGAACAACACCTCCCCGGCATCCGGATGCTGCAGCGCCAGCGCAATCTTGCCAAGGGTCGTCTTGCCAGACCCGGATTCTCCGACCACACCCACCGTTTCGCCGCTGTCGATATGAAGCGACACGTCGGTGACCGCTCGTAGAAGACTGCCGTCCGTTTTCCTGAAGCTCATCGATACGTTGCGGATGTCGAGCAGGCGTTGATCCGAAGAAACAGCCGCTCGAGGCGGCAGGGACGTACCGGGCGCGCTGAGCCGCTGGCCGCGATTGGCGGCGGTCGGCACGGCCGCCAGCAGCTGCCGGGTATAATCGTGGCGTGGGTTCGACAGGATGCTGCGTGCCGGGCCGGTTTCCACCAGTTGGCCCCTCTGCATCACGGCGACCCGATCGGCCAGTTGGGCGGCGACGGAAAGGTCATGGGTGATCAGCAGGATGCCGTGACCGGCGGCGGCCAGCTCCTTGAAGATGGCAAGCACCCTTTTCTGGACGCTGACATCCAGCGCCGTGGTCGGCTCGTCGGCAACGAGCAATCGCGGCTGAGCGGCAAGCGCTGAGGCGATCAATGCCCTCTGTCGCAACCCGCCCGACAGCTGATGCGCATATTGCCCTACCCGCAATTCCGGCTCGGGAACACCCACGCGCTCCAATAGTTGCGCGACGTGCCGCGATACCAGCAAGCGCGGTGCCAAACGATGCGTGAGGATAGGCTCGGCAATTTCCCGGCCGATGGTCCTTAAGGGATCGAGCGATACGAGCGCATCCTGAAGGATGAAACCGATTTCACGGCCCCGCACATGCCGCCACGCCTTTTCCGGTAGCTCATGGAGGTTCAGCAGCCGGCCATCATGGGCAATCAGTTCCATCGCGTCCGCTTTCACAGCCGCGCGTGGACCGGCGAGACCCACAATCGCGCGCGCGGTCACCGATTTTCCGGATCCGGATTCGCCAACCAGCGCAAGGATCTCACCGGACGCGATCTGCAGCGACACGTCGCGAACCGCATCGACGCGGCCCTGCGGGGTCGAAAAGGCCACCTGCAGCCCCTTGACTGTGAGCAGCGCCCTCTGCTCGGACGCCTCTGGACGAAAGTTTCCGCGATCGGCTTGCATGTTCATCGCAAGTCCCCCGTTGCAAGAAGGGTTTGCAGCCGGCGACCGAGCAGCGTGATCGAAATGACCGAAAGCGCAACCACGGTTGCCGGCAACAGGCTGGTCCAGGGCGCGATATCGAGGAAATTGCGACCATTGGCGAGAAGCGCGCCCCATTCCGCCGCCGGAGGGACCACACCGAGGCCTAGAAAACTCAACGCGGAAGCCGATAGCACCGAGCTTCCAACGCCAATGGTCGCAAGGATGAGAAGCGGCCGGATGGCGTTGGGAACGATATGCTGGGTGATGATCGTCCATGGATGTTCGCCGAGTGCGACCGCATGTTCGACATAGCCGGACAGCTTGATGTGAAGCACCTGGGAACGGATCAGCCTGGCATAGCTGGCAATGCCGGCGAGCCCGACCGCCAATAATGTATTGGCGGGTCCACGGCCAAGAACGGCGATCACCAGTAGCGCCAGCAGCATTTCCGGAAAGGCAAGCAGGATATCGATGATGCGCAGCAGAAGCCCGCCGATCGGCCTCGGCGCCAGCGCGGCCGTCGTGCCCAGCACAATCCCGCCGATGCTCGCAATCAGGGTCGCGCCGATGCCGATGGTCAGGGATTGCGAGGTTCCGTACACGACGCGCGAAAACAGGTCACGCCCGAGTTCGTCCGTCCCAAACCAGTGCTGGGCATCGGGCGGCAAGAGTATCGCATTCGGATCGACCTCCTCGGGATCGAAAGAGGAAAGCCATTGTGGTACCCAGACTGCGATGCCAAGAACGACCACAAAGACGCAGGGAATGAGCAGTCCAAAGGACAGCCAAGGCGAGCGTCTACGCCTGTTGTGGCGCGCAAACCCACTATCAGTTGGAACGACACCGCTCATAGACCTGCCCTCCGTAAACGTGGATCGATCAGAAGGTAGAATGCGTCAACCAGAAGATTGACGATGACGAAAACAAGGGCAGACAGCATCACTAGGCCGAGGATCAGAGGCATATCGCGGGTCTTGATCGCTTGAAGCGTGATCTGGCCGATTCCCGAGCGGCCGAATACGGTTTCAGTGAGGATCGAACCGCCAAGAGTGCTGGCAAGCAGAGTGCCGGTAAGCGTTGACGCGGCTAGAGCGGCGTGGCGCAATCCGTGCCTGACACGCAGCACCGTCTCGCCGACGCCGCGTGTTCGCACAGTCAGCGAGAACGGCTGGGATAGTGCTTCCTCCAGACCGTCGCGCAATACCTGGCTTAGAAGAGCGGCCAAAGGCAGGCTCAGCGCAATGGCGGGAAGCACCAAGGCAGATGGCCCATCATTACCGGTCACCGGAAACCATTCCAGATTGAAACTGAAGATCGTGAGCAGGACGATCCCGATCCAATAGACGGGTGTACTCAGGAGGATCAATTCTATCCCGGAAGACAGCAGCGTCAGGCTTCTGCGACGGCCTGCCGTCGCAAGGGCAATGGTGACCGCCAGGAAAAGAGCAAGGACGACCGCGCTGCCGGCAAGCTGCAATGTTGGTCCGGCTGCGTCGTAGATCACCTCCGAAACCGGCTGGCGATATTGATAGCTCTCTCCGAAATCTCCGGTCAGAGCCCTGCCGATATAACGCGCATATTGCGGCGCGAGCGGCTGGTCCAGGCCATATTGATGCACCAATGCGGCTCGCTCGGCCTCGTCGACGACGTTCTCCCCGCCAGCCAATATTGCAACGGGATCGCCGGGAATAAGCTTCACCGCGATAAAGGCAATCGTTGCCGCACCCCAAAGCACGGCAACGATCACACCAGTCCGCCGCACCACGGACTGCAGGAGCTTATTGATCCAGCCAGGCATCGTAGAAATTCGGCTTCGCATTGGTGGCCCAGGAGATGCCGCGAAGCTTCTTCGAGGCGCCGAGTTGATAGGCCGCCACGAAAAGCGGCACGGCATAGGCCTGATCGATGACTTCCTTCTGCACTTCGCCATAGAGCTTTTTGCGTTCGGCATCCGATGCTCCGACGGCTTTGTTCAGCTTCTCATCAAGGCTTTTGATCCGAGAGGCATTCTGACCATTGGGTGGAATGTAGGCCGAGTGAAATACGGTACGTAGGATATCCGGCTCGGCGCGCACATAGTAGAACGAGACAAGATCGTAATCATTGGCGTTGGTGCGAGCGGTCCAGCCGCCGGCATCAACGGGATCGAGCTGTAGATCAAAGCCTGCCTGCCGCACCTGATACTGAACGGCCTGCGCCAGGGTCACTTCCGTCGCGGCAAGTGACGTGCTGTCATAGACGTAATGCAGCGTCAGCCGACTGCCGTCCTTCTTGCGGATACCGTCGGCATCCTTCTGCGACCAGCCGGCCTCATCGAGCAATCGGTTGGCTTTTTCCGGATCGAAACCCCACGACCGGGGGATGTCGCGATCATAGTAGAGCGTGGAAGGGCCAAGGATGTTGTCGGCCGACTTCAGCGTTCCGAAAAAGGCGGCCTTGATGGCGGCAGGCCCATTAACCGCGCTCTGGAAGGCCTGGCGAACCTTCACGTCCTGGAATGGCCCCTTCGAGGTGTTCAGGAAATAAGAGCTGTTGACGCCGGGATTTTCCCGCGTCACCACCTGCAGCTTGCCATTGCCCTGAACGGAACGAAAATTCGCCGGCGGCACCGCGTCGATCGCCTGCAGCTGGTCGCTTGCCAGCGCGCCGAGACGGACTGAGGCTTCCGGCAGATATTTGAAGACGATGTGATCGAAATGGGCCGGTCCCCTATGCGCGGCGTAGCCCGGACCCCAATTGTAATCGGCACGGCGGCTGAGCTTGCTGCCGTTGCCCTTGGTGAAATTGTCGAGCACATACGGGCCGGATCCGATCACGGTATTCGTCGTGCTCTGTGCCTTTTGAAGGTAGGTCGGGGACTGGATACCGAGATAGGGAAGGCTCAACCCCTGCAGCAAGGGCGCAAAGGACTGACGATAGCGGATCACGACCGTGCGATTATCCGGCGCCTCGATCTTGTCGATCGGCCCAAGCAATGACTTGGAGTAGCTGGAGGCCGTCTTCGGATCGAGAATGCGATCGAAATTGTATTTGACTGCGGCTGCGTTGAACTGTGTGCCGTCGCTGAACGTTACACCCTGACGCAGATGGAAGGTGTAGACGGTATTGTCACCATTGACGTCCCAGCTTTCGGCGAGCCAGGGCGTGAACTTATTGTCTTCGCCCTGTCCGACGAGCGAATCGACAATATTGCGGGTAATCAATGCCGTGATGGAATTGCCGGTGATCGAGGGATCGATGATCGAAGCATCGGTTGCCAATCCGACATTGAGAATACCGCCATCAACCGGCCTTGCCGTGTCGGATGCGGCATGCGCCGCGGTGCCTGCCATTGTCAAAAGAGAAAATGCCAGGGCAATGCCGATTTTGCCTCGTCTCGCATCGCCGACGCTCAAATGCCTTTTACTCATATCCCGTCCCTGTTTTGGTCGCTGCCATCGATCGTGCGGCCGAGCGCCTAACCGACATCGTGCAGCATGAACGGCATGATAATTGTCTATAAAAATACTAGACTAAAGGCATCGTGATGCGTTTATGCAAAGAGAGGCGGAAATCCGTTTCAATATCCAAGTGTGAACTGCCGTTGCGCCGTCGGAAGAAGCGCACGTCTTCAGCGTACTTTCGACAAAGCGCGCGAAATCCCGACCGGCGCTCGCAGCGGATCTTTTTCTTGAGGTGCTCGATCAGGCAGACATTCGATTGCCGAGGACAAACTTGTATCGCTCTGGCCGGATGAAGAATTCCGACCACTCGGCGCAAGCGCCGTGATCGAAATATGAGGTTCGTTCGAGGACGAGTAAGACCGCATTCGCGGCAGCGCCGATCAAGGACAAGATGCGAGGCGGCGCGCCGCGCGCGGCAATTGCTATTTCGGCGGAGACGATATCGGCACCCGCTTTGTCCTTAAGGAGTGCATAGGTCGGCCGTTGTTCGGCCGTTTCCAAATCCAGCTCGGACATGACGGCAGGCAATAGGCTCCGACCCAAGGCAATGGGCTCGTCGTCGACCATGTGAAGACGCTCCAACAGTGCGCATCTTGCTCCAAACAACGAGACAAACGCCGACGGCGTCTCAATAGCAGTCAGTTCGACGATCCGCATCGTGGCACCGAAACCTTGCACTTTCAGCGACTCGTGAAAGCTGCGCAGGGTATCGATCTGATGGCGGACCTGCTTGCCGGCCACGAAGGTGCCCTTGCCCTTTCTGCGCTCGATCAGCTCGTCTTTGTCGAGCCGATCGAGCGCAAGGCGGACGGTGACGCGGCTGACGTCGAAGCGCGTCATGATCTGCGCTTCCGATGGCAGCCGTCCGGAGGGCTCGTATGCTCCCCCGGCGATCTCGCGACGAAGGCGATCAGCAATCTGGAGGTACATCGCCACCGGGTTGTTGCGTATCAGGCTCATCTCATTTCCATCGGGGTTAAAAAGACCACGGACTCCAGCAGCTTTGGAATAGCGTTCTCTTCTGCCGCCGGACAAGGAAAGACACCACGTTGATAACATGTATTATAATGTATTAAAAGTTGGAGCAATTCCAACGTCGGATTGTTCGAACGCAATATGGCATTTGTTTCCCCAGCTCCGCAGCTTTCACACGGCGCCACCTTTTCGGTGAATGGCATGGGTTTCGCCTATCCCGAAAGCCGACGCAGCATATTCGAACGGTTTTCTTTGGAAGCCCACCCGGGAGAATTCGTCGCGGTCCTCGGTCCGTCGGGCTGCGGCAAGTCGACACTGCTCAATCTCTTGTCCGGCTTCCTGCGCCCGCAATCGGGTCATATCACCATAGACGGTGCGCCGGTTGCGCCGGAGCATCCGGCACTCGGATATGTGTTTCAGTCGCCCAACCTTTTCCCCTGGCTGAGCGTGCTGGAAAATGTCCGCTTTGGCCTTCGTATGAATCGCAAGGGAACGCCGCAGGAGCAAAGGGCCGTCGCCCTTAATTTTCTGCGGCTTGTCGGCCTGGAAGAACAAGTGGACGAACCACCTCACCGATTGTCGGGCGGCCAGCGTCAGCGCGTAGCACTTGCACGTTCGCTGGCGCTTGAGCCGCGCCTTCTGCTCATGGATGAGCCTTTCGCGGCACTCGACGCCATGACGCGCTCGGCCCTCAACGACGAACTGCTTCGCATCTGGTCGAGCCTGGGCCAGACTGTGCTGTTCATCACGCATGACATCGACGAAGCGATCTATCTGGCAGACCGGGTCCTCGTCCTCGGTCTGCCTCCGACCGGCATAACGGCCGAAGTGACGATCAGCTTGCCGCGTCCTCGCGACCAACGAGGCACGCGCGCCAATCCATTGTTTGCGCAACTGCGCGAACGGCTCGCCGAGCAAATCGCCGCAGTCATGACCCGACAATCAACGCCTTACCTGAAGGGAACCATCGGATGAACCGCATTTTACCTGCAGCTCTTCTTGCACTTGCTGCCGTATGGCCCGCCTATGGGCAAGAGGTGCAGCCACTTCGCGTCGGCTGGGTCCAAGCCATGGCGAATGCGCCGGTCCTCATCGCCGAGGAGAAAGGCTACTTTCGCGAAGAAGGCTTGAACGTCGAGCTCAAGGGATTTGGCGACGGGCCAGTCATTCAACAGGCCGTGGCGGGAGGCGAAATCGATGTGGCCTATATCGGCGCCCCACCCGTCTATCAATGGGCCGCGCGCGGGCTCGAGGCGAAGATCATCGCCAAAGTGAATTATGGTCAGGCAGGCTTGATCGCGAAGGCCGATGGCTCCATTCAGTCGCTCTCAGACCTCAAAGGCAAGAAACTCGCTGGCGTCAATAGAGGAAGCGGCATGGACGTGCTGCTGCGCGGCTTCGTCCTGAAGGAGACGGCCGGCCTCAATCCGGACGCCGATCTCCAATTGTCGCAGATGCCCGTGGGCAATATGAACGCAGCGCTTGATACAGGCGTGGTGGATGCAGCCTTTTCATGGGAGCCCTTCATCAGTCAGTCAGTGCTTCGCGGCACAGGCCGTGTTGTCTTCGATGTGAACGGCGCTCTGCCGGGCTATCCATGGTATGTCGTGGCAGCGCCTGCAAAGACGCTGAAGGAGCGGCCGGGCGATCTCGTCAAGCTGCTGCGGGCCAATGCCAAGGCCATCGCCTTTCTCCGGGAGCAACCCGAAGAGGCCAATCGGATCATCGCGCAGAGTTTCAAGCTGGAATCCGTGAAGGCCGCGGACGGCAGTGTCGTTCCGCCGGAAAAAATCGTTGCTGAAGCCAGGAAACGCCTTGGCTGGTCGGCTGAAATCGAACCGTCCGACCGCGCCTTCATCCAGCGCCTCATCAACTACTCCGTTAGCCTCGGCATTCTCAATAAGCCATTGAATGTCGACGACATCATTGACGATAGTTTTGCCGCGAAAGCGGCCGCTCAGCGGTGAGGTCCGATCGATGAAGACATTCACAGCGCGGCTGCGTTTTCCGCAGCCGTCCTGGCGCTGGGCAGCGCTTCCCTTCCTGCTTGCCGTGTGGTGCCTCGCAGCCAGCAGGGTTCCGTCTTACGTGCTGCCACAGCCCTGGGAGGTGGTAGCCGAGGGACTGCGTTGGGCCTGGTCCGGCGAGCTCGGCCGCCAGTTTCTGGCCAGCTTGTTGCGTGAGTTCGGCGGCTTCGGCGCGGCTATCCTGGCGGCACTCGCCATCGGCGTGTCTGCCGGGCTTTGGCGGCCGTTCCGTGAGTTCGCCCAGCCGCTGCTCGGCCTGTTCATGGCCATCCCTCCGATTGCCTGGGCGCCTCTCTCCCTGATTTTCTTCGGTCTAGGATATCTTTCGATCGCTGTCGTCATATTCATTGCGTCGGCCTTCCCGATGGCGATGACGATCCAGGAAGGCGTGCTTTCGATCGGGAGCGGTGAGGTGCGCGCAGCCCGCATCCTAGGTGCCAAACGGTTTCAGTTGCTGGCTTATGTGTATCTTCCTGCCTCCCTCCCCTTCCTGACCACCGCATTGCGCATCGGCTTCGCCCAGGCATGGCGAGCGCTGGCGGCGGCCGAGATGATCGGCGCCTCCCAAGGGATCGGCTGGATGGTCGCCATGGGCGGACAGGTCGGCAATTCGGCGCAGGTGCTTCTCGGCATCGCGCTGATCGGACTAACAGCGTGGCTCATGGAGAGCCTCGTATTTCGACGGATAGAGCGCCGCTACGAAGGCTGGCGCGGACAATAACGGACCTCTCCCATGACAGAGACTTTGCCACATAAGGCACCCCAAACCGCAGTCCATTCGCCAACGGGCCTTGCCGCCAATTTCGACATGCTTCCCTTCCTCGGCCGCCTCACCTGTCAGAGACAGACGCTGACCGCCGGCGAATGGACCGAACTGGAACTCGTCTATGAGGTCGGTGCTGTCGGCCTTGCCGACAGCGCGTGGCTGAAGCTCGCCTTCAAATTCTATTCCGATTGGGCGCTGTTCCAGACAACGGACCCAACGGGCGCCAACTATGTTTCCGCCGAATACCACGCCGGTCCGCTGGTCCCTGGTCAAAGTCCGGCAACTGTGCAGGCGCTGAAGGTCCGTTTCGACCAGAAGGGACACGAACGTCCTTTCCAGAAGGCCATCATCATCGATGTCGTCGATGGCTATATCAATCCCGGCGACAGGATCGTCATTCGTCTCGGAGATCGGCGTCAGGGCGGGGCCGGCACGCGCGTGCAGACGTTCGTCGAGAAAGCATTCCGGTTCCGGCTGTTCATCGATCCGCTGGGCAGTTCGAAATTTGCCGAAGTGCCTGACGACTGCAAGCTGGAAATCCTGGCCGGCCAGCCCCACGCCCTTCATGTCATTGCGCCGCGCCTTGTTGACCTTGGTCAATCCTTCGATGCGATCGTACGCGTCGACGACATATGGGGAAACACCTGCCGCGATCGCAATTTGCGGGGCACGCTGGTGATCACCGCTCCCGATGCGACCCAACGCACGGAGCCGATCGCGCCGGTCGCGGAGGACTGGACATTCGCGCGGATTTCCGGCCTTTCCTTCACCGAAGCCGGGGAGTGGAAACTGGAAGCACGGCTAGACGACGAACCCTTCGTCGTCGCAGCCGTCGCCTACGTGCAGAGCGAAGAAGGCGCCTTGCGTCCTCTCTACGCGGATCTGCACGTTCATTCCGACGACACTGTCGGCACCAACGACGCGACCTACAATCTCACCTACGGACGGGACATCGCCGGGCTTGACGTGGTGGGCTATACGGTCAACGACTTCAACATCACCGAAGCGAACTGGGACAAGGCCGTGGAGATTATTCATGGCCTCAACGAGCCCGGTCGTTTCGTCTGCTATCCGGGCACCGAATGGTGCGGCAACTCCGCAGCCGGGGGCGACCGCAACGTCGTCTTCCTTCGTGATGGTAAACCCCGCTTCCCCTTTGATGAAAAGGGACGTTCCCTTCGCTCTTTCGAATGGAATGAGACCACGGCTGGAACAATCCGGCCCGGCGTATGGCCCGTAGACCGGCTCCATTCCGCCTATGAGGATGATCCGGAGGGCCATTTGCTGATCCCGCATGTGGGCGGTCGACGCTGCATTCTGGATTGGAATCATCCCGAGCTGGAGCGGCTCATCGAGATTGGGTCCGCCTGGGGACAATTCCATTGGCTCTACACCGAGGCGCTCGCACGCGGATACAGGGTCGGCGCTTCCGCGGCCAGCGACGAGCACCAGGGCCGCTGCGGCGGCGGCGCACCGGCAACCGGAACGTTCGGTTCGCGCGGCGGGCTGACGGGCGTCATCGCCGACCGCTTCGACCGCGCCGGCGTCGGCAGCGCACTGCGGGCACGGCGCACCTTCGCCACGACCGGTGAACGCAGTTTTGCTGTTCTGTCCCAGGGAAAACATTTCATGGGCGAAGAATTCGATGCCGAACCTGAAACGCCGCTCTTCTACCGTCTGCTTGGCCAAGCCGGTTGGGAAGAAGTCGAACTCTATGACGGCGACCGCATGGTGTGGCGACGCGATCTGCATGCTGAGGCGGGCTTTAGCGAACGCGGCGTTCGTATCCGCTTCGGTGGCGCGCGCATCAAGGATCGCTACCGGGCAGCCTATTGGAGCGGCGCGGTCGCCGTGACCGGCGCGGCGCTTCTCGATGCGCGCGGAGTTGGCTTTGACCACCCCGAACAAAGCGTATGGCGCACCGGACTCGGCACGCTCGGCTTTAGAACGGCAACCCACGGCGATGTCGACGGAATTGAGCTCACGCTTTCCGAGCTGAACGACGCCCACATCAGCATTGCTGCTGACCTTCATGGCTACAGCAAGATCGGCGATCCGTTGCAGCCACCACCGCATGTACATGCCCCCAAAGCGAGTCTGGAAGTAAGCGGGAAGGATCTGCTTGCGAAGGGCTCCGTCACGCTCGATCTGCCGGGCGTCGAGCTGCGTCTTGTCGTAGAAAGGGTCACCGACCAACCGCTGCCGAGAGATCTTGCGGGCGAGATCTCGTTGCACGAACTCGAGCTCGCTCCAGCACGAGAACATCCATTGTTCATAACGGCGCGTCAGCGGGACCAATCCCGAATTTGGACGTCTCCGCTGTTCTTGAAGCTTCGATAATTGATGCACTGGCTTGCGACGGTCGGTGGTGGCTCCCTGTCACCATCGGCCTGCTCTGGTTTTTGATAGTGCAGGCCATACTGGATTGTTCGCTAGTTGGCTTCGTCATTCGTCTGGCAGAGGCGGATCGCAGCAACGAAAGTCGTGAAGGACAGCCGAGCATTGGTCACCTTGAAGGGATATGAACCGACTGCCTGTTGTAAAAAAAGCCATGCGTTTGAAATTCCTCGACATCAGACATCGACTTCGATGGAATAACCGATTTGGGGCCGCTTCCGGAATGTCGGGTTGCGGCGCGATTGCCCCAATAGCCGTCAATTGAGATACATACGTTAGCTCTATCAATCAACCTTAGCTTGCCTCTCGGCTTTGCTTGATAGGGTCATAGCTATTCGTGAAAATCCTGAGAAATCGCATCGCCTGTAAGCTCTTCTTAAACCAGATTTGAAGGGGCCGAAGCGATTTATCCGCTCCGGCTTTTTTGATTGCTCCGCTTGAAATTGAAGTGCAAAGTTAGGGCACGGCAATAAAGGGAGATGAAGCTTGATCGCGGTGGAATTGCAAGTCCGGGAGGTCGTGGCGGCATTCAATTCCGGAAAGCACGCCGACGCGCTGCGACTGTGCCGCAATGCCCTGAACGACAACCCGGATGATGCCGTACTCAATCACCTCCTCGCTGCGGGGAGCTTCGCGGTCCAGGATTTCGTCACGGCGCTGGATTGTGCCGAGGAGAGCCTCAAAGCCAGGCCGGGAAATCCGGCAACATTGTTCCTCGCAGGGCGCGCTGCTCGCGCTCTTGGCCGGCTTGACCTTGCCGAAAGCTATTTCGCTCAGCTTCCAGTCGCCTTTCCGGACGCGCTCGCCGAGCTCGCCAGGACATTTGAACAGAATGGCAAACGCCAGCAGGCAGCTAAGGCCTGGCAGCGGGCATTCGAGATCGATCCATCCTCACGGGAGGCCGCCGCAAGGCTTGGCCGTCTGCTTTGGGAAGCCGGGGATTTCGAAAATGCCCGCGAACGGCTGGAGTTTGCGGTGAAGGCAGATGCACCTCACAGCGCTTGGTTCGACCTCGGCCTCGCGCGTCAAGATTGTGACGATCTTGCCGGTGCCGTGGATGCCTTTAAAACGGCGCTCGCGCGCAAGCCGGATGATCCGCAAGCTCAATTCAACCTCGGTAGCGCTCTGCAGCAGCTTGGTGATATGGAAGGTGCAATTGGCGCGTACCGGGATGCCTATGCGCTCTCACCTGCGACGCTGGGCATGATAGCAAATGTGCTGAGTTCTGGACGCAATGGACTTCTATTCCTCAACAAGGCGGAACTGCGCTCTTTTCTTTCTAGGTGAGCGGGAACGCTTGTCCCTGAATTTCTTGCGATAAATGCCAGGCTCGACCAGAATTTGGCCGACTGTCCGGTCGTAACCGTCGATCTGCTTGCCGTCAAAGCTTTCGTAGACAAGCTCAAGGTCTTCCCGCCGGACGGGAAAGCAGTGTGCGACCGGCAACCCCTTGGGCAATACGCCCTCGAAATCCGGTCTTGTCCAGATTGCCGGGAAATTGATGCCTGCGTCGTGGAATTTATCGCAATCTACCATTCCGGTCACGGTTCGAAACGGGAGGTCTTCCCGATTGGCAGGATGCGTCGCAAAAAGCGACCACTTTTCCTCAAGCTCAATCGTCCAGAAACTGTTGAATTTGATCGCTGCCAGTTGGGATGTTCCCTCTTTGGCCAGCGCTGATCCAAGGATTTGTTCAGGCACATGGAAACTCATAGGCGCACGGGGGTGGTTTTTCGCAGCCGGTATTGGCACATCCCAGTCCCAGGAGAATTTTCCAGCTTTTACCGTCACATCGCATGGCAGCAGGATCATGAAGCCATGGGTCATGGCGTCGACAAAAGGCGGACATTGCTTGACGGTTCGTATGTCACGTCCATGAAATTCCGAAAACGAGGTACTCGACATCTGGCGAAGCCAATCGGGCAAACATGACCGCGCCGCCGCTGGTTTCGGCAAATAATCATGCAAATTCGGGTCGCAACGGAAAATGATCTTCATGCGGCTCACAGAACAGCTCAGCGCTTAATACCAATGTCTAACTTTGTCGCCGGACAGTGTCCCCTCAAGCGATTTGGAAATTAGTATGCCTTCTCAAAGACGGCAACAAGCGGAAAGGTGTTCGATGCCGAGATAGCCCCAGTCAGAAAAATCCCGGTTACTGAACCGACTTACGGACTGACGTCTGCGACGGTGCCCGATAGGGCATTTTGTGGCTGATGCGACTAATACTCGATAAACAGCCTTTGGCATATTCGGCACTTGAGGACGCCTAACAGAATGCAATAAACGGCCGCTTGTGGAAGCTGGTTCAAATTCGCGAACGACCGAAAAAGCGGCGCGAAGCTGACGATCTAATCTTCTATTTCCGATTGGGCGCCATTGCGAAAGTGAGCGATGCTCGCCTTGAGATCCCATCCCGAGCCGGTTCCTATGCCCAGCCGGTTCCTGAAAGCCCAAGATTTCCGGTAGTTCAGGATCGAAAGCTCGGCATAATAGCCCGCGATGTTAGGTGCCTGATCTTCATATTGAGACGCTCCAGGTGAAGAGCCGGAATTTTCAGTGAAAGGTAGGCATCACAACCATTCATGCTCCGTTCAGCTGTTCGGTTTCAAAATGATGACAGGAATGGAGGTTCGCTATGAAAATCCTTAAAAGTCTGCTTGCGCCGCTTCTGGGTGTCGGCCTGTTGATCGGTGCGGGTGCTGCATCGGCTGCACCGATGATGAGCATGACGAAGCCGGAGGTCCAGTCATCCGTTCAAACGGTTGGTTATCATCACCGTCGTCATTGGCATGGCCCGCGACATCACCGGCCTCACCATTGGGGCTCGCATCGCAGCTACCGGAGCCATTACTGGCGTGGCCATCATTACGGTTGGTACAAGCATCGTCATCACCACCATCACCGGTACTATCGTTACTGACCGGAGCTCGCGGAACGCTGCATAAGGATCGCGAGTATTTGGAGCATTGGCCGAGGCGAGAATCGAATCTCTCTCGGGGTGTCGGCCACAGGGATGACGATGCCTCGCCGACACGATCAGCGGTCTCTGTACGGCCGCGGTTTTCGTCGTCCTGCACCGCGGCGTGGTTCCGAAACGGTTGAATTCACCCTGAGGGGATCGACTTATTCAACCGTCGACGGTTTCTGAAGCCCATCAGCAACATCCCGCCAACTAAATCAATCAGCCTCCGGCGAACCCGGTACGTGTGTGGATGCCCCCGGTTTGGCAAGAAGATTTTTTGACGGCTGGCCGCGAACAAGGAATTCTATCGGTCGTGTGTCAGGCCTCTTGATCTGGCCTGAGTAGCCACGGGCGCGCAATTGAAAGCCGAAGGCAAATGCCCCGACAACCTTGTGCACCGGCAGGTCAAATATCTTAACAATGTCGTCGAGGCGGATCACGGTAAACTGAAGCAGCTGATCAGACCGATGAGAGGGTTCAAGACGTTGAAATCCGCCTACGCGACGATCAAAGGTTTTGAGGTCATGCGGGCTTTGCGCAAGGGCCAGGCAGCTGTTTTCAACCTGACGCACGACATCCGTGGGGAGGCACGCATTGTCGAGCGAGCTTTCAACATCGGACCATGCGCGTTGACGGAAGCGGTAGCTCTGCTCGCCCATAATCTCGACGATCGGGCAGCCTAACTGTAAAAAGCACGGAAAGATCTTCGCAGTTTGGAAAATTTGCAACAGAGCCCGACAGCTCGACGTTGTCTGGGGCGCGAGCCACTTATTGCCGTGCCCGGAAGCTGTCGATCCACTGGTAGGTGAATTGAGGCTCACCGCTGTTGGAACTGCTCACACAGGTTTGGTTGCAATAGAGCGGGTTGAGCACCCAGGGATCGCTCGTTGCGGTGACACTCGCCTGCGACTGGTACATGGCATAGGTTGCTACAGTCAGTCCTTGGGCATCGAATAGGCTGTCGGCATTTTCGAGCCAGTGGCGGACGTTCATCAACCAGGCGCTGCTCTGTAGGAAGGCGACCCATTCAGGTCGTGGTCGCGGAGTTTGCAGAGCATAGTTGATGTACTGCCAGACCTTCCAGCTCGAATTGATGCCGTACCGCTTCGCGAAGGCAGGAACGATCGTGTCGCCGAGGTGCGACCTGAAATAGTTCTTCAGCGAGAACTCACTGCTGATCATGGACTTGTTGCCGAGCCGGTCGCGTGCCCAAAGGATTGCGTGCCGCATGTCCTCGATCGATGCAACATGCATGTGCAAGTCTATTCCGGTCACTCCCGGCGTGTTGCGGGCATAGGAAATCAGATCCTTCACCGCTTGGATCTGCAGCCTCGGATTCTGGAGATTATTGAATGCGCCCACATAAAGCGGGATATTGCGACCCGAGTTGTGATCGTAGGTAATCACATGGTTGGCCATGTGCTCGTAGAACAACACTAGATTGCTGTTGAGATTGGCTGAGTCAGTCTCAATGAACGGTTCGTTGCCGACGACGATCAGGTCAGTCTTGGGAAAGACCCGATCGAGCAGCTTGGTGGTGAAGACGCGGATGTCCTTGAACGCTTGACTGTCAGGATCGCTCGGGATGGCACCATCCTTGTAGTCGTACTTGAGGTTCAAGATAACCTTGTAGCCGTCGTCGTGCATCTTGACGAAGCTGATGATGTCGGGATCGGTCGTGAGCGCGGCCTCGCCCCGCGCCTGCAGCCGGCGGACATCGAGGAATGCGCGGACCCAGCGGGTCCCGGTGAGCGCGGCGTCAGCTTTGCTATAGTTTCGCGTCAGGCCGTTGTAGTTAACACCCAGATCCGATGCTTGGGCGCTGCCGGTAGCTAGACCTAGCACAATCGCGGCGGATAAGTACTGTCGCATTTCCTCTCCTCGTACTCTTTGACAACTGCGGTTCGAAAATCACTGTCCGCCCGGACCGCAGGCTTGGGTCGCGCTTGCGGTTGTTCAGTATCCTCGTGCCATCACCCGAGCGATGGCAGCTTATGCCGTGCGCAGGACCGTGAGCTTGAACGGACCGCCATTTGCAGCGGCGTGCTCTACCGCCTCATTTGCCGCATGAAGGTCGAATTCGCTGACCTTGTAGAGCCCGAGATCAAGCATTCCGCCACGGACCAATCCGACAATGCTCGTAACGGCCTCGGGCGAATACATCCATTGCCCCTGGATCGTGATGTTGTTGCGCATAATCCAGGGGTAAGGGAGCGACAATTCCTCGCCGCCCAGCATTCCGATGCCGCCCATCAGCACCGCTCGGCCGTAAGGTCTGACCGCCATGATCCCGGCGCGCGCGACATGCGCCGGGACCGAGGGCGGAAGGAAGTCAAGAACAGCGTCGATGGGCGCAGGCGCGGCCTCTTTCATCGCGTCGGTGTCACGCATCGGATCCCCGCTCAGACGAACTGTAATGAGGCGCGGCCCGAAAAGCCGTTCGAGCCGGTCAAGCGCGGCCACATTTCGTCCTGGCGCGAGCACTGCACGCGCACCCATGGCAAGCGCGGTCGCAACAGTGGCGCTGCCGAAATTGCCTGTAGCCCCGCTGACCAGAAGTGTCTCGCCCGGCCGGAAGTTCATCGCAAGCAGACCTCCATAGGCGACCAGAAGGACGATGATCGCGCACCACTGGCCGGCCTCCCGAGAATCGATATCGCCGATGGGAATTGCATTTTCCGTAGGCACGCGGATGCGCTCGGCGAAGGCGCCGTCACGGTAATAGTGCTGAAGCCGAGCGCCGCCTTCTCCTCGCGCGCTCCAGCCCTGCAGAACGATGTCCGGCATCAGCGCATCGTCGCGTGACCGAACGGTAGGGTCGCAAAAGACCCAATCGCCGGGCTTCAGCTTCGTCGCATCCGGACCGACCTGCCGCACCTTTCCGACGGCGCCGCAACCGGGCACCATCGGAGTCGGCATCGGATATCTGCGCGCGCCGCTGAATACTTCATCCGCATAGGAAAGAACCGGTGCCGCCGCGACCTCCACGATGACCTCCCCGGTTCCGAGCGTCGGATCCGGCACGTCTTCAATTGTTAGCGGTTCACCGAAGTTGTTCAAGATTGCTGCCTTCATGAATGTCTCCTCATCAGGCCATGCGCTCAATCTAAACATCGGACGTGAGTTGCCAAGAGCTGCTATGATACTAGTATTATCGAGTATCCCCTAGGAGCCGTATCATGGATACCAATGAGGAACTGGCGGAATTCCTGCGTTCGCGCCGAAACCGCCTCACGGACGCTGCCGATGGGATTGCCGGGCATCGCCGCCGGAGAACACCTGGGCTGCGGCGGGAGGATGTCGCGCGGAGGGCGGGTATAAGCATCGAATGGTACGTAAAGCTCGAACAGGGGCGTGCCGTCTCCCCATCCGACGCAACCCTGAACGCCTTGTCTGAAGCGCTCGAACTGAACGCGGTGGAGCGGGCACATTTGCAACGGCTCGTAGGCAAGGCCAAACGCGCGCGTTTTTGCAGGGAGGTCGTGCCGCCGACGATCAAGACCCTCCTTGAGAGCCTGCCGCAGCCTGCCTATGTCACGGGTCAGCGCTGGGATATTCTGGCCTGGAATCCTGCGGCGGCCAATCTTTTTGGCGATTTCGCGGACATTCCCGTCGAGGATCGGAATATCCTTCTATTCGTGCTCGCGGATCCAAAAGGACGAGAGCTGTTCGGCTCCGGATGGGCCAACGAGGCAAGGCGCATGGTCGCGCTCTTCCGCGCCGAACACGACCTCTGGAACGGCGACAGCGCCTTCGCAGAACTGGTCGAGCGGCTGCATGCGGGCTGTGCAGAGTTCGACAGCTGGTGGCGATCCCACAACATCGCCGCTCCCGTCGGCGGATCAAAGCTGTTGCGTCATCCGGTGCGCGGCGACGTCAAGTTTGGCTATGCCACATTTCAAGCCAATGACGACCCAAGATTAAAGCTCGCTCTCTATTTCGAGAGCTAAGGGGCGCCCGATACATCCGCCGTTAGGAAAAGGAACGGCGCGGGCACTTGGTGTTGCATGAGCAGGCGCCTGAAACGCCGTGGCGCAATCAGCTTCGCCGGGCACAATGTCGGCAATCCGGGCATATGCCCGAGGATGGTCCGCAGTCAGACACAACCCAATGGCCATCGCCGTTAGACAGGATGCTTTGCACCTTAATACCCGGACCGGGCGACCATTTCGATTTTGTTCGCATGCCAGCCCATAGCGGCGTCACTTCTAGCGATTTCTTAACCGCGCAAAGAGAGGAAGACCCCGATTAAATGCCAAACGACAAGCATTTCCAGGGGAGTTTGGCCGACACACTGGCAGACGTCGGTCATAGGGATTTCCCCCGAACTGCGCCCCCACCCGGAACAAAGCTTTCGCATGGCCGTTCGTTCTTTTGATGAACGGAAAAGGAAAGGCCAAGCCCCGTGGCAATCAATCCAGGTACACGGACACACAGGAACACAAGGCCAATCACATCGCTAATCGACACTACACCCGAAGCCAGAGGAGGAATAACTCGTGGATCATAGCAACCACATACGACTGACCGAGGAAGAGCTCACACAAGCTAATCTGGAAGGCGCATCGATCTATGGTGCTGATGACCACAAGGTTGGCACCGTTGACCACGTGCACGGAGCCGGTAGCGGCAGCAGCGTCGTGATCGACGTTGGCGGCTTCCTTGGCATCGGTGCAAAGCCGGTGTCCGTTCGAGCGACCGATCTCGATTTCATGCGTGACGAAAGCGGCGAGATCCATGGCGTGACTTCCTGGACAAAGGACCAGTTGAAGGCAATGCCCGAGCATCGAGATTAAGACTGGAAAGGGAGCTTCCGCATGTGCAATGGGCTCCCCTTCGAACCGAGATTTCCATATGTGAGAGGTATCGAAGCCCACTGGACACATTCGCGGCATCCAGCGGAACGATGGTGGTTCGCGCCGATGTTATTAGCTCCCCGGCGATTGGCAAACCCCGCGGGCGGGCGGCAGCAAAATGGCGGCGGGAACTATGCGCCAAACTGCTAGGCAAGATGGACGAACACACCTCTTTCAATTGTTATCAACCGGGAAACGCTAGTAGAGCGCCCGTTAACGATCTGAGCGAGCGGAGTCTTTCTACGATGACATCTAAACTTCCATCGACCCGTTCTGCAGCTAGATTGACGCTTAACCGAGCTCTTTCCTCGTTGGGATGGGCGCCGGGACGCTGTCAAGTCATGCATGGGCGATGCCTCGCGTGCCTCTGAATTCGCGCACTCTGATCACACCCCGCCAGACAACCCACGTCGTCGAATGCGGACCTACCAAGGGTCCGTTGATGATCTTCCTCCACGGCTGGCCGAGCATCGGTTTGATGTGGCGCGCCCAGATGGACGTCTTCGCCGCCGAGGGATGGCACTGCGTTGCCCCTGATCTGCGCGGCTACGGCGGTTCTTTCGCACCTGCAGCCAACGACGCTTATACAATCAAGCAAGTCGCTTTGGATGTGGCGGAACTCCATGATCATCTGGGCGGGCGGCCCACGATTTGGGTTGGCCACGACTGGGGCAGTGTCGTGGCCGGAGCGTTGGTCGCCCATGAGCCCAATCGCAGTCGTGGCGTCGTGCTGACCTCGCTTGCCTATCAACCGGGCGGCCACGCCCTGCGCACGATCGTTCCGTTGGTCGACAGGACAATTTATCCCGCTGACCAATATCCGGATGGTCAATGGGATTACTACCGCTACTACACAACTCATTTCGACGCCGCGGTCGCCGACCTCGATGTCGACAAACGGGCATCGCTGGCATCGATCTTTCGATCAGGCAGCCCAGAAGGCGTCGGCAAGGTTTCACCGAACGCGGTGATCACCCGAAACGGCGGCCGTTTCGGTGCTGCTCACGAGGCTCCGCCGACCCAACCCGACCCTGCTTTGTGGCCCGCCGCGGATTTCGAGGTCTTGGTGAGTGCGTTCAAGACTCGCGGCTTCCGTCCCGCCTGCGCCTGGTACATGAACGATGACGCCAACATCGCCTATGCTCGCGAGGCCTCCGATGGCGGCCGCCTGTCGCAACCGGTCCTGTTCATCAACGGTGACTTCGATCAGATCTGCACCATCAACGGAAATCGCCAGGGCGATCCGATGCGCCGCGCTTGCCCAGACCTCACCGTGACGAGTGTAGCAGGCGGCCATTGGCTGCCGCTGGAGTGCAAGGCTGAACTCGTCGAGATCATCCGCACATGGCTTCAGAACGAAAAAATTTGATGGCGAGGGCACGAGCATAAGAACGGATTGAAAGGCATGAGCAGCAAAGTGCATAACACACTCGTCGATGCTCCAAAGCAGTCCGTCTACGGCAAGCGGCTGCCTTTCAAACTGGCAAGGCGCAAGAGCATTTACCGAGGCAAGGCGCGAAAATGTGACCTGATATCTGCGACCAGCTCGCTCGGCTTTTCCATCGCAGCAAAATGGCCGCCCGCGGCGTGCTCGCTCCAGCGGACAACGTTGTAGACCCGTTCAACCCAAGACCGAGGCGGCTGCGGCAGCTCCTTGGCAAAGTGCGAGATGGCGACAGGGGGAAGAATGCGCTGTCCTTTTTCGAATGACAGAGGATGCGCACGGCTCTCCTTGTAGAGCCTGAATGAGGCGCCGAGCGAGCCGCTGAACCAATAGAGGCTGATCTCGGTCAGCAGAGTATCCATGCTGAAGACGTCGAGGACATTGCCATCGCAATCGCTCCATGATCGGAACTTCTCAACAATCCAGGCCGCCAATCCCACGGGTGAATCGGACAATCCATAGGCCAGCGTCTGCGGCTTGGTGCCTTGGACATGCGCATAGGCGCCCTCTTTGTCCGTCCACTCCGCCGCAACTTTCCTAAACTCCAATTCCTTAGGGGTAAGAGGCGGCAGACCATCGCCGATGGGTGGGCTGAAGCTGCCGGGAATATAGTTCAGGTGAATGCCGACCACGTCCTTTGGAAACCGGAAGGCAAGCCAGCTGGAAACCGCCGCGCCGATATCGCCGCCCTGAGCACCGAAATTTGCGTATCCCAATCCAAGCATGAGCTTACGCCAGAGGCCCGCTATCTCAAATGGGCTGACGCCGGCTTTGGTTGGCGCCGACGAAAAGGCGTAGCCGGGAAGCGCAGGAACAATGAGGTCGAATGCATCCTCGGGATCGCCGCCATGTGCGCCCGGATCTGTCAATAACGGGATGACGCTCTCCATCTCCAGGAACGAACCCGGCCAGCCATGAGTCATGATCAGTGGAGTTGGTGACGGTCCCCGGCCTTTGACATGGATGTAGTGAATTTTGAAACCATCGATCTCGGCAACGAAATGCGGCAACAGGTTCAGGCGTGCTTCTTGAGCCCGCCAATCGAATTCGCCTTGCCAATAGTCAACGAGCTCACGCATGAAGCGCAGGCTACTTCCGTCATCCCACCCCTCTGGATCAATAGAGGCAGGCCATTTGGTTTGAGTGATGCGACGGTGCAAATCATCAAGGGCATCATCGCCAATATCGATTTGAAACTCTGCGATTTGCATTGGGGCCTCCAAAATGCCGTCCGGCAATTGGGTTTGCAGTTAAAGAGATCAGACCCGTCGATCCCGCTAATTCGAGCCGGGGACGGCACTTATCGCATGAGCGGCTAGGACGAGTGGCCGGTATTCAGCCCTATCCCTGGTTCCGGCTTAATGAAAATCAGGTGTCACGTACCCGTCTATGTAGGTTTCTCCGCGGGGGCGTAAACAGGCGTCCCGAACAAAACAGCAGGCTTCGGAGACGTCAGTGAAAAAAGGAGAAGTGCCTTGCACCTACGCTCGCCGGTAGGCTGAACTCAAGCGACCACTGCCAAGCCCGGCGAAGCGCGCAAGCGGGCTATGTCGCGTGCCGGCGGCTCTCCAAAGTGGCGGCGATATTCGCGACTGAACTGCGTCGGGCTTTCGTAACCCACACAGAAGGCGGCAGTTCTGACGTCGATGTCCTCAACCAGCATCAGGCTGCGCGCGTCCTGCAGCCTTAGTTGCTTTTGGAATTGCAGCGGCGTCATCGCCGTCACAGCGCGAAAATGCTCATGCAGGCTCGACGGACTCATGCCTACTTCGGCCGCAAGCCGCTCGATGCTGAACCGTTCCCGGAAGTTCTTCCCGATCCAGGCGATGGCGCGGCCGACCTGGCCCACCCGACCCTGGCCGGAGGTGATGTGGCGCATCCTGGCACCGTCCGGGCCGGCGAGCAGATGATAGAGAATTTCCTGTTCGGCAAGCGGCCCGAGCACGGGCAGCGCTGCCGGATCGTCGAGCAGGCGCAGCAGGCGAAGCGCCGCATCGAGCAGACCGGCGCTGGCGTCGGACACCGTCTTGCCTATGGGCGGAGATGGCGCTCCCGGCGGCTGCGGCACGCGCAACGCCAGGTCCCCCAGCATGACCGGATCGAAATCGAGGTATAGGCAGAGATAGGGCTTGTCGGGCGTCGCCTCGACCACATGGCCAATCGCCGGCAGGTCGTAGGTCACGACGCCATAACGGCCTGGCGTATATCCAAACACGCGGTCGCCCAGCGTGACCTCCTTGCGTCCCTGCGCGACGAGGCATAGTTGCGGCCGGTAAACATTCGGCATCGGCATCGTCACGGTGGAGGATCGAACAAGCGTCACACGCTCGATGGGGGTGGCCTGGAAGCCATCCTTCGAGACGTGCCGGGCAATGACGGCCGCGATTTCGGTCAGTTTTTCCATGAACCGGACCATCGCATGCGAGGGGGAATGCGACAAGGTGAACGGCAGCTTCTGGAGGATTGGGCAGCAATCCCGGCGCATCAGGCTAACGGCTCTGCAGCGTCGCGCATCATATTGTCGGCAGCGCCGGGGTCACAGCAAACCCGGCCGCAGAACAGGAATGGAGTAGACATGACCACCGATAATCTGAAGATCCCTACGGTCGCGCTGGGAACCTGGGCCTGGGGCGACAGCGGCGCGACTGGCGACGGCTACTTCGGCAGCCACCTCACTCAGGCTGGCCTGGAAGAGGTCGCCGACAAGGCGCATGCGGCCGGGTTCACCCTGTGGGATACCGCCGTGGTATACGGCATGGGCCGTTCAGAGACCGTACTCGGGGAGGTACTGAAGCGCTACGCCCGCAGCGACTACCAGCTCTCCACGAAGTTCACCCCGCAGGCTGCGGGGATCAGCGATGATCCAGTGGCGGACATGCTGGAACAAAGTCTAACCCGCCTCGGCACCGACTACATCGACCTCTACTGGATTCACAATCCAGCCGACGTGGTGCGGTGGACTCCGCACCTAATTGCGTTGCTGAAGAGTGGGAAGGTCAAACATGTCGGCGTCTCGAATCACAACCTCAGCGAAATCGAGCTCGCCAACCAGATCCTCGGAGAAGCAGGATTCCGGGTCGAGGCCATTCAGAACCACTATAGTCTCCTCTACCGAAGCTCTGAGCAAGCTGGCATCCTGGACTACTGCCGCAACCACGGCATCCCATTCTTCGCCTATATGGTGCTTGAACAGGGCGCCCTGACCGGCAAGTACAATCCGGAGAACCCGTTGCCGGAAGGAAGCAACCGGGCAAAGGCTTACAATGGCATGCTGCCTCAGCTGAAGGCGCTGACGGACAAGCTCGCCTCAATCGGCCAGAGCCAAGGTGCGGCAGCTCCCGATGTCGCAACAGCATGGGCCATCGCCAAGGGCACAACGCCGATCATCGGCGTCACCAAGCCCCATCATGTCGACGGTCTGGTCCGTGCCAGCAGCTTCACCCTCACCGGCGATGACATTGCAGAGCTGGAAGCCCTCGCTGAGACCGCTGACGTGAACACCCGCGGCTGGTGGGAAAAAGAGATGTAAGCCCGCAGCTCCGCTGCCCTAAGATTTTGGAGCCGCTCCGAAGGCCACTTCGCTCGCGCTGAAGAGGCCTCGGTGCGAGCGGCCTGCACAAGCCGCTGCAATCGGTGGCAGCAAGATCTATTCAGCCGCCACCACATGCCTGCTCCTCAGCACTGCGATCGAAAGGAGAAATACGATGGCCGAGCAGATACCGATGATGACTACCATCGGTCTCGCCGTACCGTCCATAAACATACCGCCGATGCCAACCACCAGCGCCGATGTCATGAACTGCATCGTCCCCATCATCGCCGAGGCCGTGCCAGCGATGCGCCCATGGTGTTCCAGCGCCAGGACAGCTGCATTCGGCACGATCATTCCAAGGAAAGCGTAGCCCGCAAACAGGAACGCCGCCATGGTGTCGAGGCGGTCAACGCCGACAGCCATGACGACGGCCAGCGTCACCATCGTCAGCGCATAACCGGCAACTGCACCGCGAATGACTTTGCGCAAGCCGATACGGCGAGCAAGCCAGCCGTTCAACTGCGACATGCCGATGAAGCCGACGGCATTCACGGAAAAGACCACGCTGTAGAAGGTCGGCGAGAGCCCGTAATGGCCAATCAGTATGAAGGAAGAGTTGGCGACATAGATCATGTAGCTTGACATGCCGAAGGAGGCCATCAGCACCAGACCGAGATAGTATGGGTCCTTAAGGAGTGTTCCATAGGCTTTCAATGCCCCGCCGAGGCTGCTTTCACTGCGAGCCGTAACCGGACGGGTCTCCTCAAGGAAAAAGCGGCCCGCGATGACGCCGACAACACCGGCGAAGACCATGACCCAAAAGATCAGCCGCCAGTTCCCGAACACTGTCACGATGCTGCCCGCGAGCGGCGCCAGGATGGGTGAGATGCTGAAGACCAGCATAAGCCGCGACATCAGTTGCGCGGCGGCGGCCCCCGTATGCAGGTCGCGCACGATGGCGCGGGCAATCACGACGCCGGCACAGGCGCCGGTGCCCTGAATGAAACGGAAGGCGACCAGCCAGCCAATATCGGTGGAGAGCGCGCAGCCGATCGCGCCGAGGATGTAGAGCACCAGACCGACATACAGAGGCCGCTTGCGGCCAAACATGTCCGACAGTGGACCATAGATAATCTGCGACACAGCCATGGCTGCGAAGAAGGAAATCAGGCTTGCCTGAACTGCATGGCTGTCAGCGTGAAGATCCAGACTGATCGTCGGCAACGCGGGAAGATACATGTCGAGGGCAAAGAGACCGACGGCTGAAAGAAGGCCAAGGACGATGGCATGGCGGGAGCCGCCGGCCCCGGAGGATGAAACGGAATTCTTGCTCTGCACGGAAAAAACCTTTCCCGCACACCATTCCCCGGACGAAGCAAAGTCTCATACAAAAAGCATGTGACGGGGATTGAGTGGGCGATTATAGATGGGACAGCGGAAAGACGAAGATGGTTCCAACGCATGGCCCGTCATTCCTGTAAAATATTTTGGACAGTATTGTCCAATTGGTCAAGTCCTTTATGGTGGTGTCATGAAAACTTCGCCCGCAGCGGTTTCTTCCGAGACAGAGAGTCCGCCCGCCACCAGCAAACGTCGGGCGATCCTGAACGCGGCCGCAGACGTTTTTGCCGAGGATGGGTTTGCGGCGGCGAGTATCGATGCGATCGCAGCAAGGGCCGGCGTGTCACGTCAGACAGTGTACAATCAACTCGGTGACAAGGATAATCTGTTCAAGGTTGTGGTTGCGGAGATCACGGAGAGGTCGAGCGCCGCCTTCTTTCGGGTGTTGGATACATTTCCCGTGGCGCCTATCGATCTCGAAAAGGAACTGACCGAATTTTCGGCGCTACTCCTGCGCAAGGCGGTCTGCGATCCGAATGGTCGCTGGCTGCGCAAGCTCATCGAGACCGAAGGTGGCAGATTTCCCGAATTGTTTGAGACCTGGAAGGAATACGGACCGGGCAAGAAATACCCCGCCATCGCGGCCCGCCTAGCGCAGCTCACGCTGGCTGGCCATCTAGACATAGAGGATCCGGCACTTGCCGCGCGCCAGTACATGGCGCTGCTCGCAACAGATCTACGGATCAACCAACAGATCGGCCGTCCAACTCAAGAGGAAGAGGTCCACCGCATGGCAGGAGAGGCAACGAAGACCTTTCTGCGCGCATTCGGCAAGCGCTAATGGCATCGCGGCCGCAATTTAATAGAAAACATGACGCTCTCGCAGGCAAACTTCTCGCCTCCGCTGCGCGCTGGACATAACCCCTGGTTGCGGGCATAACTACGTCCGATCGAAGACGTTCGGCGCCATGGGCCGAAGTCTGGCCGTCCTTGCTGCGGCCAATTCGCCCATATCGACCGTATGAGCAACGCAAGCACCGGGTGTTGGCTCCGCCTGTGTGACTAACGCCGAGCAGTTTTCGAAGCTCTTGAAGGGATGTGAACCGAAAGCCCGTTACCGCTTAGCGGCGCGGCAGTTGAATTTCCTTTTGAAGGCAATGACTTAGATCGGCATGCCTCAAGATGAGCCTGCGGCAGAGATTGAGGAACAACTGCAGAGATTCGCGTCTCTATCGCTAGTTCCTCAAACCAAGCTGACCCGGAGGTCATTGATCACAGCGGCAAGGCCGGTCGCGCCTATCAAGGGCACGATCCGTACCGGGGCGAGTTTCGAGACGGCCCGTCCGAATACCACGATGTTCGTGTGCCCGTTGAGCCGCGAAGGATGGATGATGCTTGTCCGGTAGGGATTTGTGTTCGTGGAACGCCAGCGACCACGCGCGCGCCAAGCTTTGGCGCGAGGATTTCGCAACGTCAGTCGGAACACCCATTCTGACAGCATGATCATCGCGCAGGTCGACAAGTCGAAGTTTTTCTGCCGTTTCGATCTCGGCGAACCGTCGTGCATGGATTTCGTCCTCCTCAATCGGGAGATCTCCGATCAGACCGTCGCGGCGATCGCGAAGCACGGCCTCCAAAAAGCACACTTTGAGCGTATCACCCAAATAGTGCACACCGAACCGCCTTGCGGCTTCACGCCGGCGTGGATCGCTGAACCGGCTCGGCGTCTTTCCAAAGCCCAACGGGTCAGGAAAGACGCTCGCATAGATCCGGCCGAAACGAGAGCTTGAAGGAATGACTTCGAGATCGAGGGACGTATGTTCGAAACCGGCAGGCGGCTTGATACCGGTCATTTAGCGAAAGTCACCGCGGGCAACACTTTCGGCCGCGGCGATCGCATCGGCGTCCCGACCTCGCTTCAAGGCATCGAGTCCCGTGCGACCGTCAAGCGCCCCATGTGACGAGACCAGAAAGCGGTAGGCCGCCCAGGCTCCTGCCAAGATTTCATGCAGTCTCGGGAGCGCGGCATAAGGGCGACCGTCCTGATCGAGTTGCCATGCAGGGAAACGAAAACCACGTTTGGCACCATCCAGGCCAAGCACCTGTCCGCTTTGACGCTTCGTGTTGACCGTGACCCGCGAAACGCCCAAGAGATCCGAAAACGCGTCTGCACTCAGCATCTCATCGTCGCCCAGGATCTCCGCTACACCGAAGGCGGGAATGAGCAGTTCACCCAGATGGTTGCCCGCCTCGTTGATGAGCGCTGCCTCCGGACAAACGATGCCCAGCGCCGCCTCGGCGGAGCTCGGCATCGCCACGACTTAAGCTTGCGCCATGAATGCCTGCGTCGTGATCGCATTTGCGTAGAAAGGTGCGATGTCGCTCAGGAACGAGGTCTGCTGTTCCCTGGTGAAGGCCGCCGACGCATCGTAGATGACGTTGGTGTGATAGCCGAGATCGTGGGCGTTGCGCACGGTCGACTCGACGCACTGCCGCAGCGCGAAGCCCATGACGTAGATGTCGAAGATCCGGTTATTGCGCAGATAGCTGTCGAGCGTGGTGGCGGCAAAGGCGCTGCTGCCGCCCGTGCGCTCGCTGATGACATATTCGCCGTCACGAGGCTCGAACCCTGGGAAGAAATCGGTCTGATCGCCGAGGAACGAGCCATAATCGCGCACCATCTTGCGCAGCCCGTACTTCCCTTCGCCCAGCACCCGGTAGGTCGATTCGAGCACCATCCTGACGTGGATGACCTCGATGTTGCGGCGACGGGCTTCTTCGAGGAGCTTCTTCGAGTTGGCGACCGCGGTGTCGATCTGCTCGCGGTCCTGGAACTGGCCGCTGATGCCGCCGGTGGGAGCCAGCCAGTCGTTCTGATATTCGATGAGGATCAGCGCGCTCCTGGCGTTGGCATCGTTGGATGCATGGTCGATCATGATGTTACTCCTTTGTTTGGATGATGTTCGGGTGCTCGCCCCTGCAATCGGCGTCAGGCCGCGAGGAGAGCCTGATGCTGGCGCAGATGTTCGCGGAAGCGGTCAGCATAGTCCTCGACCACCGCGTTCCTGACGCTCGGGCGCGCCGCTAGTGCCGCCCGCCACGCCAAGACACGCGGGAAGCCTTCGAAGATCGCTTGCGATACCGCGGGATCGATGATCGCGAAATAGCGGAAGAGCGGGGCATAGACCGCATCGACCATGCCGAAGGCGGCACCGGCGAAATACGGCCCCGATCCCAGCTCCGCCTCGAGCTTCTGGAGCCGGTCGCGGAACGCGGCCCGCTTGGCGTCCGCGATCGCCGGATCGGTGGCGTTGAGAAACTGCCAGCCATCGGCCAGGGTCTGCGTGGCGAACTCGATCCACGCGCGCTGTCGGGCGCGCTGCAGCGCATCGTCGGGATACATCGACGCGCCGCCCTGCGTTTCCTCGAGATACTCGCAGATCACCACGCTTTCGAAGAGGATGGCGTCCTCCTCGTCGGTCTGGTGCACCTTGAGCAGCGGGACCTTGCCGGTCGGCGACAGCGCCAGGAACCAGTCGGGCTTGGCCGAGAGGTCGATATTGATCCGCTCGAACGGTACGTTCTTCTCGAGAAGGACGATCGCGGCGCGTTGAACGAACGGGCAGAGCGGATGGCTGATGAGCGTCAGGCTGGGGTCGGGCATGATGGCCTCTCGATGTGACGGCAATTCCGGATGGAGGGCGGCGCGACGGTCAGATCGCCTGACCGCCCGAGATGTCGAAGGTGGTGCCGTTCGCCCAGCCCATGTCGTCGGACAGGATGGCCGCGACCGCACCGCCAATGTCGTCGGGCTGGCCGACGCGGCCGAGCGCGATGGTCTGCGCGACAAAGGCGTTCACATTCGCATCGTCGCGGACCACGCCGCCGCCGAAGTCGGTCGCGATGGCGCCCGGCGCGATCGTGTTCACGCGGATCTGCCGCGCGCCCAGCTCGACCGCCATGAACTTGGTCAGCGTCTGGATGGCCCCCTTCGCCGCCGCATAGAGGCCGTAGCCCGCCATCGTCACGCGCACGAAGCCCGACGAGACATTGAGGATGCGCCCGCCGTCCGCGATCAGCGGTAGCAGCTTCTGCGTCAGGAAGACCGGGCCGCGCAGATGCGTGTCGATCAGGGAGTCGAATTGTTCCTCGGTCGCGTCGGTCAGGAGTGCGTACAGGCCGTGGCCGGCGTTGTTGACCAGGTAGTCGAACTGCTCGCGGCCGAACCGGGTCTTCAGCGTGTCGGCGACTGTCTCGGCAAATGCCGGGAAGCTCGCCGAATTACTGACGTCGAGCGCGACCATCGCGGCCTTGCCGCCCAGCGCTTCGATCTCCTGGCGCAGCGTATCGGCCTCTGCCTCCCCGCTGCGATAGGTGCCGATGATGGCGACGCCACGCTTGGCAAGATGCAGCGCCATGCTGCGGCCGAGGCCGCGGCTGGCGCCGGTGACGAGTGCGATCTGCTTGGTCATGGTCTGTCCTTTGTTGAATGATCTCGCCGGAATGCCGCACCGCTGCGGTGTCGTTCCGATACCAACCAGATAGGCCGAGCGGGCCGCGACCGCCCGCCCAATGCTCTCAATCTATTGCCTGATTGTCTCAAGGTCTTTGCTTGTCCGAAAAACAATGCCATAGAAGGCTCATGACCGAGCATCTCCAGCCGCATATCGACCTCGCCCTGCGCCACGCGCGATCGGGGGTGACCGTTACGCCGATCCCGCGACTGGAGATCGGCGTGGGGCAAGCGACCTCCGGCACGTCGCCGTGCCTGTACCGCTCGATGATCTGCTTCATCCTGCAGGGATCGAAGGACGTGGCGATCCACGACAATCTGTTGTGCTATGACTCCGCGCAGTATCTCGTCAGCGCGCTGGATCTGCCGCTGAGCGGCCAGATCCACAATGCTGGTGACGGCCGGCCCTATGTTGCGGTTTCGCTCGTCCTGGACCCAGCACTGCTGGCCGAGGTCGCGTCCACTATGCCGCCGGTGCGCGACGCCGATGCGCCTGGCATCGGGATTGCGATCAATCCGATGACCCCGCCGCTGCGCGACACGCTGCTGCGCCTGCTCGCGTTGCTTGACACGCCGGGCGACATTCCGGTTCTGGCACCGATGGCGGAACGCGAGTTGCTCTATCGTCTCCTGCAGGGACCGCAGGGGCGTCTGCTGCGTCATATCGCCCGGCCCGAGGGGGCGCTTGGCCGAATCCGGCGTGCGGTCGAATGGATCCGCGATCACCACAACACGCGGCTGCGGATCGAGGCCTTGTGCGAAGCAAGCGGTATGAGCCGCGCGAGCCTACATCGCCACTTCGTGGCGCTGACCGGCCTCAGCCCGATCCAGTATCAGAAGCAGCTTCGCCTGCAGGAGGCGCGACAACTGCTGCTCTCCGGTGACCGAACCGCTTCAGATGTAGCCTTCGCAGTCGGTTACGAAAGCGCCTCGCAATTCAGTCGCGAATATCTCAGGCAATTCGGCGCACCCCCTGTGCGCGACATGCGTCAGCTCAGGCAGGCGATCGGCAGCTCAGCGGCGGCGTAATCGGCCGTCATGCATAGTGTTTGCGATGCTCGGCTGCCGAGATAAGGGCGCGAAGCCTGAACGCCTTGACGGGATATAAACCATCGGCGTAGCTATTGATTCGGCTAAACCATTGAAAGTCATGACCCCGCGTGGCGTAAGCCGCTATAATGGCACTTACTAGGCCGCCATCGATCTGCTAGAGAGCTGGATTGTCGCGACGCTCGAGCGACGTCAGCTAGGCGACAAACCACTCCCTTCGCGCGATCAGCAAGCGAAGCCAGCATACCTCCTTGAACATTGCCATGATCTCCGACTTGGAAAAAAATCCTCAAGACGACCCAAGAAGTGGAACGACCGGTCTTTCTCCTCCCGAGATGGCGGTTTAGAAGAGATGCGATCATGCCCTCGACCGAGCGCCCAATCGAGCGATATCAAGCCAGAAAGTTATGAAAGCTTCCATCTCAGATCACATCCTTGCGTCAGCCGGCGCGCTCTTCTACCGCGAGGGTATCCGCGCTGTCGGCATCGATCGCATCATCGACGAAACCAAAGTCGCCAAGGCAACGCTTTACCGGCATTTTCCATCCAAGGACCATCTCGTCGCGGCCTATCTTCAGGATCGCCATGAGCGGGTCATCCGCTCTCTCGAATCCGTGCTGGACGAGGCGCCAGATTCGCGCGATCAGCTGAAGCTGATCTTCGAACGTCTGCACGAGAAGGCAGATAGCTTTGAATTTCGAGGCTGTGCATTTGCTCTTGCGGTCGCCGAGCACGGCGATTCAGAGCGCGTCGTCGCTGTTGCGCGCGCCCACAAGGCAACGGTAAGCCAGATGTTTGCAGCGCTCATGACAAGAGCGGGCGTAGAGACAGGTCAGCCGGCCGGTCATCTTTCTCTTCTCTACGAAGGAGCACTGGCGACAGTTGCCGTCGGCCGCGATCCACGGGCTGTGCTGACCGCCAGAGACTGCGCCCTTTTCGTCTTCGACGCCGCACTTTCCCTGATCAAGGATGCTGAAAAGGCATAGCATGACAAAAGCAATTGACTACTTCTTCGGCATCGGTTCGCCCTGGTCCTTCATCGGTCTCGATGCCTTTTCGGAACTTGCACGAAGGCATGGAGCGTCGATCCGACCGCTCGTCATCTCGGTGATAGAGGACAACGGCGGCATCTATTCCCGAAACAGGCCCGAGGCGCGGCGCGCGTACTGGACCAAGGACCTGAAGCGCTGGGCGGCATTGCGCGGCAAGACGCTCAACTTCGAAAATCGCGCTGCCCTTTCCGATCCGACTCCCGCGGGCTTCATGGTCATTGCTGCCATCGAGGATGGCCTGGACTGGTTCAAGCTGACCCGCGCCCTTCAGGCCGCCTTCTGGACGAATGGTGATGATATTGGCCGAAGCGCAGTGCGCCAGGCGATAGCCGAGACGGCAGGCTTCGATGGAGCAAGGCTCGAAGAACGAGCCCAGTCGGCGGCGATCCATTCAGTCTGGCGCTCCAACATCGACGGCGCTAAGAGCGCCGGTATCTTCGGCCTCCCGACATTTCGCTATGAGGACGAGCTCTACTGGGGGCAGGACAGCTTGCCATTCCTGGAACGGCATCTGAATGGTGAGAAGATCGCCGTCTGACACCCCGTAAGAGGCTCGGCGAAGACGCGCTGCGTCTACGCCAGGCGAGATTTCTCTCGCCGCCAGCACGGCTGACAGAGGAACTGAGAAATGGCGCCTTATCCGCCAAGCTATTCCTGAGAGGATGACGTTTATCGCCAGATAGAACGACATCGCCCAATCTCGCCCGCTCGGCGATCAAGCGCTGGAAATCCTGATCCTCGCGCTTCACTTTGTCCTGATAAAATAATCTACAATTTTGGTAGAAAAAGAACAACCAGTCTTTCTCGAAACCGATCCACTCACTTAGGCTCCTGTTTGTAACCAGCCCGGCAATCAAACAGGACCGCTTCATGAACGACCGTTCTTCTCACTTTCCTCTTTCCCGGCGTCGTCTGCTGACCGCCACCTCTGCATTGGCATTTGCCGCTCTGGTCGCAACAGCGGGTGTAACCCCGGCATTGGGTGAGGACGGTGCACGTGACGGCGGAGATGTCGTCTTCCTGATCGACTCGCTCGGCGACACCTGGATTCCAAACAATAGCGCCATCTCCAGCTTTCAGGGCCATATCTGGGGCCATGTGACCGACAAGCTTCTCTATGTCGATGCCGACGGAAAGGTCAGCCCCTGGATCGCCGAACGCTGGGAGCAGAACGACAACGCGACCGAATTCACCCTTCATCTCAAGAGTGGCGTGACCTTTTCCGATGGCAGCCCGCTTGATGCATCGGCCGTCGTTGCAAACCTCGACATCTGGTATGCAGGGCGCAAGAGCGAGGGCATAAACCCGATCGGCCTCTTCCCCAAAACCTATGACCATGCCGAAGCCATCGATGCGACGACGGTGAAGGTCTTCTTCAAGAAGCCGACCCTCGGCTTCATCCCGACGCTCGGCTACCACGGCTCGATCCTCATTTCCCCGAAAACTATCGCTTCGCCGGCGAGTGCCCAGGCGGATCTCAGCAAGACCTCGGGCAGCGGCCCCTATGTTGTCGAATCCTGGAAGGAAGGCGATTACGTCAAGCTCACCAAGCGCAAGGATTACAATTGGGGTCCCGCGGCCGTCGGCCAGACCGGCCCTGCCCATCTCGATACAATCACTTACAAGCTTGTCTCGGAACCGTCGCTCCGCGTTGCCGCGGTCCAGTCCGGCCAGGCCGACGTTGCCTATAATGCATCGCCTCAGGAGCTCGAATCCCTCAAGTCGGAAGGCCTGACAGTGGCGACGCCTCGCTACCTCGGCTTCGTCAACGGCTGGGCTGTTAACACCAAGCTTGCCCCTTATGACGACGTGAAGGTTCGCCAGGCGCTTCAGGCCGGTATCAACCGCCAGGAGATTATCGACACCGTCTATACGCCCGACTGGAAGCTTGCGACGTCTTTCATCCAGAGCAACGTTCCAGGCGCGACCAACCAGAGCGCTCTGCTCGCCTACAATCCTGAAAAGGCAGAGAAACTCCTCGACGAGGCAGGATGGAAGAAAGGACCGGGCGGCATCCGCGTCAAGGATGGCAAGCCACTATCCCTGACTCTGAACTCGAACCCCTACCTTGCGACATCGAAATCGATCGACGAACTAATTTCGCAGCAGCTCGGCAAGATCGGCTGGAAGGTCGATATCCGTGCCTATGACGTCGTCACCTTCGGCCAGAAGGTAAAGTATGGCGGCGCGGGAGTGCCGGCCTATGAGGTGACGCGTTCCTTCATCGATGCCGGCACCGTCGCCAGCATCCTGACGAATGCCAACAATGGCGAGAACTGGTTTGCGCTTGACGAGAGCGACAAGACCCTTAATGACCTGCGCGACAAGATCGCCGGCGCCGGCTCCATCGAAGCCCGCAAACCGCTGCTCGACGAACTGCAGAAATATGTCCTCGACAAGGGCTATTTCATTCCGCGAACGCAGATCGTCCAGCGCATCTACGTGCAGTCTTCGAAGCTCAAGGGCGAGGTCTACAACGGCGTCGCCTATGCCAGCTACTACACCGCAACGAAGAGCGAGTAGTCCGGCCCTTCAACAGACACAGAGGTGATGGGCATGAGCAAAGCCTATTTCAACTACGCCGGAAAGCGGCTCCTGCAGGCGATCGTCGTGATCCTGCTGTCTTATGTCTTCACCTTTGTCGTGGTCAGCATCCTACCTGGCGATCCGATCACCAACGTCTTAAACAATCCGCAGAACGGCTTCACGCCGGATGAGATCAAGGAGATCATCGCGGCACAAGGGCTGGATAAGCCGATCCCCGTGCAGCTTTGGAACGCCTTTTCCGGCTTCGTTACCGGCGATCTCGGTCTGTCGATGCGGACCAACCGGCCGGTCGCGACGCTGATCGCGGAGGTTCTGCCGTCGACGCTCGTGCTTGCCTCAGCGGGCCTCGCGGTTGCTCTTTTCCTAGCGGCAATCATCGCCTACGGCACGCAATTTCTGCCCCGGCGGTTTGGCCAGGGTCTGCTGCGCGGCTTCCCTTCGCTATTCCTGTCGGTTCCGAACTTCGTGATCGGCCTGGTGTTGATCCACCTCTTCGGTTTCCAGCTCGGCGTCTTTCGCGTCATCGAACCCGACAGTTTCTGGGCAACGCTTTTCGCAGCGATCGCCCTCGGCATTCCGATCTCCGCGCAGATCGCCGAAGTTCTCATTGCCAATCTCGACCATGAATCCGGCCAGGACTACGCCGCCGTCGCACGCGGACGCGGGCTCGGCCAGATGCGTCTCTTCGTCATGCACCTGCTGAAGCCATCATCGCTCCCCGTCATCACCGTCGTCGCTTTGACGATCGGCGAATTGCTCGGGGGCTCGCTGATCACCGAGACGGTGTTTGGGCGAAACGGCCTCGGAAGCCTGGTGCAGAGATCAGTCAGCACGCAGGACCTGCCGGTGCTGCAGGCGGTCGTTTCGCTCGCCGCGGTGGTCTTTGTGGTCGTCAATCTGATCGCCGACCTCGCCTATCCGCTGCTCGATCCGCGCGTAAAACTACTCGGCACGCAGCAGCGCCGCCCGACAACTGCCGACGACAGTTCGCTCGACATCTCCAAGGCGGTGACCCGATGACGCTTGCCTCCATGTCTTCCAGCCCGCGCGCGATGGCGATCAGCCGGCTAACGGGCCTGCGCGTGCCGCCTGTCGTCATCCTTTCGTTCCTGGTCCTCGCTCTGGCGATCGCCTGGTCCTTGGCACCTGGCCTCTTCACCAGTTACGATCCGGTAAACGGCACTCCCGCCCAGAAGCTGCTTGGCCCCAGTGCGGCACATTGGTTCGGCACCGATCATCTCGGCCGCGATGTCTATGCCCGAGTCGTCCATGGCACGGCCTCGTCGGTGGCCAGCGCACTGATCGCCGTTGTCATCGGCGTTGTCGCAGGCGGGATCATTGGACTGTTGGCCGGCTTCTTCGGCGGCTGGGTCGACACGGTCTTTGCCCGCCTCGTCGATGTATTGCTGGCCATCCCCAAATTCCTGCTGGCGGTCATCGTCGTCACCGCAATCGGTTTCGACACGACGAATGCGGCGATCGCAACGGGCGTCTCCGCCGTCGCCCTCTTCGCCCGGGTCATGCGCTCCGAAGTCATCAAGACACGGGCTGCGACCTTCGTCGAATCGTCGTTCCTTCTCGGCGGATCGCGCTGGCACATTCTGTGGCGTCATGTGCTTCCGAATGCATCGCGATCGGTGTTGCCGCTTGCCGTGCTGCAGTTCGGCGACTCCATCCTGGTGATCGCCAGCCTCGCCTTTCTTGGCTACGGCGACTCGCCGCCCGCCTCCGACTGGGGCCTGCTGATCTCGATCGGCAAGGATTATCTCAAGTGGCCCTGGCTGGTTTACGCCCCGGCCCTCGTCACGATCGCAACCGTTCTTTCTGTAAACAGGATCAGCCGATGGCTCCGCAAGACAGACTGACCACGCTTTTAAATCGCCCATCCGCCCCGTTGCTGCGGGTCGAGGGATTGTCGGTCGCCTATGGCGCGAACAGGGTCGTGACCGACGTCGGCTTCGAGCTTGCACGCGGCAAGGGACTCGCGTTGATCGGCGAATCCGGATCGGGCAAATCGACAATCGCCCGCGCCGTCTTGCGGCTGCTGCCCGGTACGGGACACGCCGCCGGCCGCGTCGAATTCGACGGCCAGGAACTTCTGGGGCTTCCGGAGCGCCACTTCCGCCCATTCAGAGGCCGCAAGATCGGCTTTGTGCCGCAGGATCCGGGCAACTCCCTGAACCCGGTTCGCACGATCGGCGCACAGGCAATGGAAGCCGCGGCACTTCTGGACGAACCGGACAAGGTGGTACGCAAGGCGCTCGTCCTGGAGACATTCGCTGAGGTCGGGCTCGACAATCCCCAGCGCGTCTACGATTCCTACCCCCATCAGCTCTCCGGCGGCATGCTCCAGCGCGTCTTGATCGGCCTTGCGGTTCTGCCGCGTCCGTCGCTGCTCGTCGCAGACGAGCCGACCTCTGCGCTCGATGTGACGATCCAGAAGCGCATTCTCGACCTCCTGTCGAAGTTGCAGGAGGAGCTGCAGATCAGCCTTCTCCTGATCACGCATGACCTGGCGATCGCCGCCGAGCGCGCCGATGCTCTCGTCGTTCTCAAGGACGGCGCCATCAAGGAAGCCGGCAGTACTGCTGCGGTATTTGCAGCCCCCTCCTCGTCCTATGCCAAAAAGCTCCATGGCGATGTGCCGTCACTCAATCCGGACCGCTACCGGCCATTGCGGGAGCCTGGCTTCCGGCTTCTTGGCGACGCGCGCAAGAAGACACCGAAGATCGAGGTCAGCGGGGTGACGAAAAGTTTCACCGTCGACGGCAAGGTTCTGACAGCCGTCAACGACGTATCATTCGATGTTCAGGCCGGCACGACCCATGCGCTCGTCGGCGAATCCGGATCTGGAAAGACGACGGCGATCCGGCTTCTGCTCGGGCTGGAGCAACCCGACACTGGAAGGATCGCGGTCGGCGGCGAGCAGGTCAACGGCCGCTCGCCCGGGCAATTGCGGGCTGTCTGGCGGCACCTGCAGCTCGTCTACCAGAACCCCTTCACATCGCTTGATCCGACCTGGAATGTCGAGAAACTCGTGCGCGAGCCGCTGGACCGCTTCAAGATCGGAACACATCAGGAGCGGGCGCTCGCGGTGCGCAAGGCGTTTGCGGACGTCGGGTTGGCGGAGCATCTTTTGTCCCGCAAGCCCGCCGCCTTGTCCGGCGGCCAGCGCCAGCGCGTCGCCATTGCCCGGTCGCTTGTCCTGAAACCCGATGTGATCGTCCTCGACGAGCCGACCTCCGCGCTCGACGTCAGTGTTCAGGCCGACATTGTCGAGGTGCTGCTGTCGCTGCAGGTCAAGCTCGGCCTTACCTATATCTTTGTTTCGCACGATCTGGCTCTCGTGCGCCAGCTTGCCCACACGGTATCGGTGATGCAGCACGGATGCATCGTCGAGCATGGCACCGTCGGTGAGATCTTCGACACGCCCCGCCAGCCCTATACGCGCTCGCTGCTGGAATCGATCCCGTCGGGAGCGGCACGTTTTGCACGCTCCCAGCATCAGCAACACCGGCAGATCTTCCACGAGGAAAAGATCGCATGAACCTCATTGCCCCCGCCATGACGCAGTCGGCATCATTCCGCCCGAAGAAGCGGCTTGGTTTCAACACACGCGTGTCGTTCAACGACGAGACCGGCGCGGCCCACGCCTTGCGGGAGGGGATCGAGCTTTTCAAGGCAGCTGAAGGCCTGGGCTATCAGTCGGGCTGGGCCTATCAACGGCATTTCGACCACTATCTGTCCTCGCCGCTCCCCTTCTTCGCTGCGGCGGGCCAGCATACCAGCCATATCGTGCTGGGGTCGGCTGTTATTCCGATGCGCTATCAGGATCCGATCCTGCTGGCGGAAGCCGCAGGCACGACTGATCTCCTGATCGGCGGCCGGCTGGAACTGGCGATCTCGACCGGCTCCAATGCGGCCTTCGATGCCGTCTTCGGTACGGTCGAAACCGATGCCCGGACAGAGGCCAAGCGCCGTCAGGCTCGATTTCTTTCGGCGATCTCGGGCGAGGTCCTACACACCGTCGCAGGATCCGGCCAGGGTGCTGCGCAAGGCAGCGAGCTCAGGGTGACGCCGCACAGTCCGACCCTTCGCTCGCGCATTCGCCAAGGCTCCGCCAGCCTTGGATCGGCAATACAGGCCGCCGAACTCGGCATCGGACTGATCGCCGGAACCGTACAGCACGACCACGACGAGGGCGAGAGCTTCGGAGACTATCAGGCCCGCTGCATCGAGGCCTTTCGCGCCGCCTGGCGCAACCAGCGCACAACCGAGCCGCCGCCTGTTGCCGTGGCGGCCTCGATCCTGGTCGGCACCACGCCGGAGCTTCGCGAAAAATACGCCGCCTATGATCTGGAGCGCCGTACACAGGGGATTGCCGCATCGCGGCCGAAAGGCGCGCTCGAACCGAGCGCGCGGACCAACCAGCCGCCGGGAAGCCAGATCTCGCCGGTTTTTCACGGCACGCCCGATCAGGTTATCGAGGCCGTCCTGAACGACCGTGGCCTTGCCGCCGCCGACGAGGTCGTCCTCTTCCTGCCGCCGGCCTTCGGCCTTGCCGACAATATCCGGCTGCTGGCCGATCTTGCCGGAACTATAGCTCCGAACCTCGGCTGGTCCCCCGGCTGGTAAGGCTTCCGCCGCACTTTGAACCTTCCGCAACCTGCGATTAGAGAATATTTTCTATAGTTTCAATAGAAATAGAAAGACCTGTCTTCCTTACCCCGAGGCCGCCGCCTAACTTTTGTCCATCATTCGACAATCAGAGGAGCTCCCATGTCCGCGGAATTCATCAGCGTCAGCTTTCCCAACGCCTCGAACGATCTCAACCCCATCCCGGACGCTCCGGTCGATCCCCGCTACCTTGAGCGTTATTCACGAGCACTCGATGATTACGGCTTCAACTACACGCTGATCCCCTACTCGTCCTCCTCCTTTGACCCCTTCACCCTTGGCGCCACCGTCCTTGCGCATACCAAGAATATCAAGATCATCGTCGCGCTGCGGCCCAACACCGTCTACCCGACGGTCGCGGCCAAATCGCTTGCCACGCTTGATCAATTGAGCGGCGGGCGTGTCGTCGTCCACTTCATTGCCGGCGGCAGCGATGATGAACAGGCCCGTGAAGGCGACTTCCTCAACAAGGAGCAGCGCTACGAGCGCCAGGAAGAGTATATCCGCATCCTGCGCCTCGCATGGACATCGACAGAGCCCTTCGATTTCGATGGGAAATACTACCAGTTCAAGCAGTTCCGCAGCGCCGTTCGCCCGACGAATGGGCTGATCCCCATCTCGCTCGGTGGATCGTCGGACGCCGCCTACCGGATCGGTGGTTCGCTGTGCGACATCTTCGGACTGTGGGGTGAGCCCTTGGCGGAAACCAAACAGCAGATCGAGCGGGTTTATGCCGAAGCCGCTAAAGCCGGCAGGACCGACCGGCCGCGGATCTGGGTCACCTTCCGACCGATCGTTGCCGAAACCGACGAGCTCGCATGGCAAAAGGCCCACCGGGTGCTCGACCAGCTCAAGGGCAACCGAGAAAAGGGCCTCCATCGGGCTCCGCCCTCGGCCCCTCGCCCCGCCAATATCGGATCGCAGCGACTCCTCGACATCGCTGCGCGCGGCGACGTCCACGATCGTGCCCTTTGGTATCCGACGGTCACGGCGACCAATGCCTCCGGCGCCACCACCGCGCTCGTCGGATCGCCGCGCACGATTGCCGATTCGATCCTGGATTATATCGATCTCGGTGCCGATCTCATCTCCATCCGCGGCTACGACAACTTCAACGATGCCGTCGACTACGGCCGCTACATCCTGCCGCTGGTGCGCGAGGGGATACGCGAACGGGAAGAGGCAAAGAAGAAGGCTGCGGCCTGATGCTTACGGGTAACACGCCTTTCGATCCAAGCTTGTTGATCGCCACGAGCCGCGCTCTTGCAGACTCGGCCCCCGAGGCAGACCGGACGGGGGATTTCCCATGGGTAGGCATTCGTGCGGTTCATCAAAGCGGCCTGCTCGAAAGCACCGTCGCCTCGAGATATGGGGGCGCCGGCGCAACCCTCCACGAGGCTGCAACGATACTGGCGGCACTAGGCAAAGGCGATCCATCGGTCGCGCTCATCAGTGCGATGACGATCTTCAACCATCTCGGACAGGCAACAAAAGGCCATTGGCCTGACGATCTCTACATGAGCTTGCTTTCGCAGGCCAAGCAGCATCCGCTGCTTCTCAACGCCGCGCGCGTCGAACCGGAACTCGGTTCGCCCGCGCGCGGCGGCCTGCCGGCCACTGTTGCCCGTCGTGCCGCCTCCGGCTGGTCGATCACCGGCGCTAAGCGTTTCGTCACCGGCGCGCGCGGTCTGACACATTTCCTGGTCTGGGCGCACACGGACGAAGCGCCCGCCCGCGTTGGGACATTCGTCGTGCCGAACAAGCTCCCGGGCATTCGCGTCATCGAGAACTGGAACAGCCTTGGCATGCGCGCCTCCGGCTCTCACGATGTCGAATATGCCGATGTCGAAATCCCGCTCGAGAATGTCATCGATCTCGTCGATCCATCCATTGCCCAGCAGGACAACCGCGCCCATGCGGCAATCACGCTCGCGCTGACCGCACTCTATCTGGGGGTAGCCGAAGCTGCACAGGACGCGTTCATCCGCTTCGCTCACGAGCGAGTTCCGACGAACCTCGGCCATCCGATCGCGCGCACCGAGCGCTTCGTGACGCTCTCCGGCGAAATCGACCTGCTGGTCTCCGGTGCCCGACAGATCATCTTCGGCGCCCTGAGCGACAAGCATGCCGATGCCGAAACGCACATGAGGGCCCGGCTGATCGCCGGGCGGCAACTGCGCGACGCAGTCCAGGTTGCTGTCCGCGGCATCGGCAATCCCGGCCTCGGGAGCGAGCTGGGGCTGGAGCGCCACTTCCGCGACATTCAGTCGGTGCTCGTCCATGCCCCGCAGGAAGACACATCCATTTCCATTCTCGGGCGCGCAGCCTTCGAACATTGGAAGAGCGAAAAGGACACGCCGTCGGCCCCTCCGGTCAATCTCACCGTATTGAAAACGGCCTGACCATGACACGCTACATTATCATCGGTGCCGGTGCAGTCGGCGCGAGCCTTGCCGCTGAGTTCGAAACGCATGGCATTCCCTATGTGCTCGTTGGGCGCGGCGCTCAGATCGCACATATTGCCGCCTACGGTCTCGTATCGCCGCTCGGCAATAAACAAGATTGTTCGGCTCAAGACTGCCGACACGGCCACACCGCCGGTGCCTCAGCGAGGCGATATCCTCATCCTTGCGGTCAAGGCGCAGGACGTCGAGGCGGCGACGGAACAGTTGCCGTGGGCACGGCGGCTGAGTAGGACGCTCTCCGCGATAATCTTCACTTCATCTATAGCAAGGCCGTCAGAGCCAATTCTCGATGAAAATATCCGGCAATTCCGGGTGAAATCAAGCGCATTCTGCCGATCAGACAAAGCGCTAAAAGTGCAATACACAAAATGGAAGCGGGATGATTGTGCAATTGCACACTGTCAAGTCTGTTTCAATGTAGCCGCTCGCTGGAAATGTGCCCGCACGGAGGTCGGCCGGCAGTTCAAATAAACCGCCGCGGGCACTCGATCAGCCGCGACCGCCGTCGTATTCGGTGCCGTAACCAATCACGGGATAAGACCTGCCGCCCGATAGGATCGGATCGTCCGGTCATAGATGCCGATATCCCTGCAGCCGCGCGCGACCAGCTGGGCGCCCTCGATGGCTGCGAAAATTGCCATCGCATGCTCCTGCAGGTCCTGGTCGCTCGCTGAAGGCTTTACCCGCGAGAGCACCTTGGCAAGCCAACCGACGTTCATGACGGCGAATTTGTCAACCTCGGTCCGAACCTCTGTGGGAAGATCGTCAAGTTCGGCACTCATGATGCCACACAGACACATGCGATTGTCGTTGGCCAGGGCAGAGCGGAAGATCGCCGTGTATTTGTCCATGCACCACGTCGCATCTTCGGGCGTCGCCAGGAGCTCAGCGAGATAGGCTGCCCCTTCCTCGGTATAGCGACGCGCCAAGGCGGCGCCAAGGTCACCCTTGGTCGGAAAATGATAGTGCACGCTCGCACTTTTGATCCCGACCTCTTTGGCAAGCTCACGAAAGCTGAGTGCATTGTAGCCGCGCGCCTGCACCGTCGCCTTTGCGGCGGTCATCAGCGCCTCGTGCATATCAGTTTTGGTTTTAGCCATCGTCGTTCCCTACCTATCACCCGATAGATAGTTGTTGACGCCGGAAAATGGAAGGGATAAACGGCATAGCGTTATCTATCTATCGATAGACAGTTAAAGGAGTCTTTGATGAAAATCTTCGATCGCCCCGGCTTTCCCAATCCGGCTCGCATCCGCATCGTCCTCGCCGAGAAGGGGCTCGAACAGCAGGTCGAGTTCGTCTCCGTCGACCTCATCGCCGCCGAACACAAGCGGTCGGCCTTTCTTGAAAAGAACCCGTCCGGCGTGCTGCCGGTCCTTCAGCTCGACGATGGGACCTACATCAGTGAAGCAACGGCCATCACCGAGTATCTCGACAATCTCGATGGCGATCCGCGGCTCACGGGCAAGACGCCGAAGGAAAAGGCCGTTATCCACATGATGCAGAAGCGGGCGGAAACCGAGCTGCTCGATGCGGTCGGCAACTACTTCCATCACGCGACGCCGGGCCTCGGCGCCGAGCTGCAGGCGTTCAAGAGCCCGGAATGGGCCGGCCGTCAGAACTGGGGCAATCGCCAGCGCGATAAAGCGCTAGCCGGCATGAGGTATTTCGACGGGGTGTTGCAGGACCAGTCGTTCGTTGCCGGCGATGTGTTCTCGATGGCCGACATCACGGTGTTTGCCGGGCTGATGTTCGCCGACGCCGCCGGCATTGCCATCCCTGAAGATCATTCCGCGCTCAATTCCTGGCGCGCAAAGGTCTCTGAGTTGCCGAGCGTCAAGAATCGCAGCGGGCAGATGTTCGTCGCCGAGGATCTGCGTAGGCTTGGCTTCTAATCCCCCGAACGAAACCGGTCTGAACACGCACCGACACGCCCAACCTTGAACGCGGATCTGCTGACGTTCCTTCGCGGCTGATGGCGTGCGAAAGGCCGGGGGCCGGCCATAGCTCGGCCCCCGGCGCCTTTGCGTGCGATCGCATGCGGGGGCTGGCAATCAGGACGCCGCGATCTCGTTCACCAACGTTGTGTAAAAGAGATTGTCCCCAAACCCCTTCCCGACGATGTCGCCCAGTCCTGCCGACAGTGACACCGCGGCATCCAAAGGCGCAAACGTCATCGTCACGCGCCGCACGAGCTCGGTCTCGTCGCGCTCGATGACCTCACTGCTTCCAGATCGAGGCCGGAGCGAAGTGTTGCCTTGTATTGCAGAAAATGGCGCTGATCGATCGCCCCGTAGAACGTGGGCGTCTGAGAGGCGTAGACCGTGCCGACCGCCTCCACCAGGCGCTTGATGTTGTCGCGACCGGAAACCGGACGGCGCAGAACTGTCCCACTCAGTTCGGAGGCTATTACACCGAGGCAGCTCTCCAGCATATCGAAGTTGACCGGCAAATTGCTGCATTCGGCTCGCGGCCTATCGATCGCCTCAAATTCGATGCCAAGGATACTGCCATCAACGTGGATCTTTCAGGTGACGAAATCGGAGACAATCTCCTCACACGCTACAATGTACCCACCGTCATACGTGGCGGGATCGGCAAAGACGGACTTGCCGATGTCTATCGATTGAAACCAGAATGCACACTCGATCAAGAAGGCATGTCTTCCAGACCTGGCCGTAATGAGTTTCAACGACGCTCCCTCATCTTCGATCCCTGTATCGCGCACCTCAGAGAGGCCTATATCGGACCGATCGTGAGCATCAGATCAAGCGAGGATGCAAGGGCAGGAAACAACACCGTGGCGGAGGATCGGATCGTCCTGACCGATCCCGACGGAAATCACGTCGCGATAGACAATGACTGGTATTCTCCGCTCTCGTGGTTTCCGATGCCGATCATCGGCTGTGGGCTGAATGACCAGCCACCGGCGTGGAAATGTGTCGTGAATTTCAATCACGATCGGATACCCGTGCCGACGTCGGCAGACGGCGTTCGGGATCCGACAGCTGCGGTTGCTCGGGCGCTTGGGCTCGAATGAGGATAACAGCGCCGCTTGAGGGGTCGCTCCGCGCTCCAAATTCCATGGGTTCTCGCATTGCCGATGATCCGGTGATCACAGGACGTGTGAAATTCGATGGCCCTCCGCTCCCAGGGAGTCGATGAGAATCGAACCAACAGTGCACCACACGACCTAGTCGCTGCTGGGTGAAAATTCCGTGGCAGGTCACTCTTCCTATTGCGCGAAAAGACGTCCCAAAAATATTCATCCGGACACCATTGAAGACGGCGAAGTATGGGCTATCAGATATGCTTTCCATCGGTCATGTGGCGGGTGGAACGTGTTCAAGGGATCGTCACCATTATGAAAAGCATCGTTAGAATCGTCCTTCTTACCGCCTTCGCCACGACCGCTATTGCCGGTGGCGCGCTCGCTGGCGACAGCAAGTGGGGCGCATTTGCAGTTGATTCATCGGACAAGACCAAGGAGCCCTATTACGGCGTCGGTGGTGGTGACACGGAAAAGGAAGCTTCCGACTATGCCATGAAGTTCTGCAACGAAGAAGGTGGCAAAGACTGCACACTCGCCATGACCTACGAACAGTGCGGGGCGCTAGCGTCGGACGGTAAGTCGATCGGCTGGGGTAAGGCTCCGACGAAGAAGAAAGCAGAGGAGCAGTCGATCCAGGGCTGCGATGGCGACAGCTGCAAGATTGTGGCCTCGGACTGCAACTGAAAGCAAAAGCGGTGCCGGGCACGTCCCGGCACCGTTTCTGGCGTGAGTTTCACTTCGTTCGAATACTCTAATTGTGCTCTGGGCGTATCAGGCGGCGATCGCGTCCTCGCCAAAACGGTTCGAGCCCGTGGTGCCCTTTAGAAGCAGGACCTCCACCAGATACCAGACGCTACCAATCAGCGGGACGAACTGGATTAAGAAGAACCAGCCAGACTTGTTACGGTCATGTAGTCGCTTGACGGCGACGGCAAGACCCGACCAAACGCTGAAGATGACATAGGCAAGGCCAAGCACGATATAGGGAACGGCTGCGGCCCCTTCAACGTGGTACGTGCCATCCTCGCTGATGGAGCCGGGAATCACGGACCAAAGGAGCGTGAAAACAAGGCCAACAACGGCAGCGGCGATAATGTGAATAAGCACCGCGAGCCACATCTTCTTGCGGGTGATGCGGCCCTGGAATGTAAAAAGAAGTTTTTTCATGATGTCACTCGATTGCAATATTTTCAAACTACTGACAGTTACTCGATAATTGTCAAAAAATAGATAACATGGTTCTTCGGGGCAGAAACCACTTCTGTTTTGAGTTCATCCAGACCAGATTTATCACATTTCCTTTAGATAAGCGCAGACGAGAAGACACCGACCTCGCTTCCATTTACATCATTGATACTATCAATTAGTATCTTATCTTGTTCACCAAACATAAAATACTGCTAAATCCGCAGGAGGCCGGCCGTGCGATCCTGCGGCAACATGATCATCGTCCCTGCGATGGTATCGGACATCGTGGTGGTTGTCCCGACCACTCCATTAAATGGAGGAAGGCTTCCGCAAGGTCGCTGCCGGGCAAGGCCTAGGCGGCTCTGTTGCAAAAATTCCGGTTGGTTGGAGAGATCCTGAGTTCTCCGCCGTCACGCGGCCTGGCCTTCGGAATTCGAAGCGAGCAGGGCTATGGCTTCTGTCAAGGCGCTCGGTCCGGTTCCGAAAGACCGTTCAACGATGCGTGCTTCTCCACGGACGTCCCCCGTCAGGTTGAAAATTGCAGTCTGGCCCTTGCGTAGAGCGCGCATGACCTCGAATCCTTTGATTGTCGCATAAGCCGTTTTCAAGGTTTTAAACCCTCTCACCGGACGGATCAGCTGTTTCAGCTTGCCGTGATCTGCTTCGGCGACGTTGTTCAGATATTTGACCTGCCGATGCACAAGCGCTGCGGGGCATTTGCCATCGGTCTTCAGTTCCGAAATCGCGATGCCGTAAGTCGGCGCTTTGTCGGTGTTGATCACGGTTGGCTTCTCCCAGTCCTTCAGGCCATTCAGGGCCTTGCCGAGAAAGCGCTTGGCCGCTTTGGCGTTGCGCGTCGGGGACAGATAGAAATCGATGGTGTTACCGAATTTGTCGACGGCCCGGCACAGGTATGTCCATTGACCACGAACCTTCACATAGGTTTCGTCAACGCGCCAACTCGTCGACTGTGGCCGGCGCCAGTGCCAACGCAGCCGTTTTTCTATCTCCGGTGCATATTTCTGGACCCAGCGGTAAATCGTCGATCTACGGGCACACCCCGCTCACCCATCATTTGTTCAAGATCGCGGTAGCTGACCCCATAGCGGCAGTACCAACGGACCGCTCAAAGGATAATCTCGCCCTGGAAATGCCGCTACTTAAAATCATTCATCAAAAGTCTCGCTGAAAATTGCCGGCACTCTAAAATTGCCGGCACTCTTTCGGCTATCAACGGAATTTTTGCAACAGAGCCGATAGTTATCAAGTACCGATAGTAACAGATTTGAAACCGAGAATGCGGCGCGTCGGTTTGGGCTGGATCGGTGGATTTAACCGGGAATTTGGCCTTTCTTGTCAGCCTTCCTCCAAGTTCAACGAATTCCCTCGCCCGATCGAGTGTCCTGACATGTTCCAGCCAACTGGATCAAAGCCCCTTTTTGATCCACTCTATCGCGTTGTTCTCACACTATTCCGGACGGAAAGCCGTTGCGCACTTTTCCTGAAATTGCCTCAGAGACTTGACGGCGACCACCCGTCCAAATTTCAATGGTTTGTTCGGCCCTGCCTGAAAGCACAGACACCGAGCGTTGCGATCTCAATGCGTGGACATCGACTGCGGCTGGTTGAGGCGGCTGCGGACGGCGGTCAGTTCGGAGGTCGTATGGTTGAGGCGGTCGGCAAGCACGCGCATGATCTCGACGGCCATTTCCGGAAAATCGCTAAGCAGCTTCAGGAAATGCTCCTTGCTGATCTTCAATGCTTCAAGCCTGGAAGTGGCCTTTACCGTGGCGGTACGGGAGACGTCACAGAGAATGGCGATTTCGCCGACGATGGAGTTTACGTCGACTTCGGCAACCTTGATCTCCCCGGCCGGGCTATCGACTAGAATATCAGCGGTTCCGGAAAGAACAACATAGGCCGCATCACCCTGATCCCCCTGATGAAACAGGGTTTGACCAGCATTATAGCTGACACGATCGGACGTAAACGCCAAGAGTTTCAATTTCGCGGGCGCAATGCGCGAAAAAATCGGCACTCGCTTCAGCATTTCAACTTCGTCTTTCAGAAGCATGAGCTTCGGTACCCCCAGTGTTCGGCCCCAGACGCCACTGTCGAGATAGGATATTACGATAACAGTTCTTTGAACATACCGTTTTTCTCTAAAAGATCCGTGCTTGATCCGCTTTCGACAAGACTCCCGTGGTCGAAGACCAGGACACGGTCGAACAATTCGGCAAAACTCGGATTGGACAACACCCAGATGATTGCCGGCGCGTATCCGTCGCTGTCGAATTCGCCCAGGATGGCTCTCGCAATCTGGTCCTGGACGCGATGATCGAGCGCCGGCAGCGGGCGGTTGCAGATAATGTAGTCCGCGCGTTTCAAAAGCGCGCGGCCGAGATTGAGCTTCTGGCGCTGCACGTTGGTCAGACGCTTGCCGCCCGAGCCGACATCGAAATCCAGGCCGATCGACAGGACGCTGTCATGCATGCCAAGGCGGCCGAAGACATCGTACATGATCTGATGGATGCTCTCCGGCGCATTGGCCTGCTGATGGGCGATACGGCCGAACAGCACATTGTCCATCAAGGTCGCCGACGCGGTAAAGCGTTCCGGATCATAACGTTCGATGACGCTGGTAAGATCGGCCGGTATGTTCTCGTAGAATTTCGCCCGCGCCTGGACGATCTTTTCCATCAGCATCTGGGTCAGAAGGCCGAAGCGGTGACGCGGCTCGATATAGGAAAAGCTCAGGCGGATGATGGCCGCGCGTTCATCGTCGCTCGCCGCCTCATATCCCTTGCCGTTCAGCTTCTGCAGCAACGCCTCGTAGGTCGGAATATCTTCCGCCGTCATGAAGGTCAGCTGCTGGAAGAACGGATGGTCCGGCGGCAGGTCGGTGAAAAGCTCGACCGCGTTTTCGGCGATCTCCAAGCCCATGTCGTAAAGATCGGACACGAGCCCGGTTTCGGCGAATATCTGCCGGAAATAAGGATGCGCGGCGAGCTTGCGATTGGTCATCTGCGGCCGCTTCAGCGTGCCGAACAGCAGATTTTCGCCGACCGTCGCCTGCAGGTTATAGACATCGAACTGGAAGGGAACGACGAGGTCCTCCAGCTTCTCCTCCTCAAGCCGCAATCGCAGAGCCTGACGCAACTCGACGATGCGCGACGTCAGATCCTCGTGCGCGGCCGCATCGACATTCGAGCGCAGCGCCATGTCGAAGATATCCTGCGACATGGCAACGGCATCGAGAACCGGGCGGATCACCGAGTAGATATCATCCGGCCCCGTGGCCCCCGCGGCCGCATAATCGACCCAGTCGCTGTTGAGATCGAATTCCGGATTGGCCGCGCGCCGCGCTTCCGTCACACGCCATTTGGCCTTGGTGGCCTCGTCGTCGGTGTAGACGGGCGCAATGAACGGCGCATGCTTGAGGCCATAGAGCAGATTGCTGCGCAAGGTGCCATGGAAGAAGAAGGTTTCGGACGAAGCGTAAGCGATGCGTCGCCCGGTCATCGATTCCGGCAATTCCAGGATATCGCGACCGTCGATCGAGATGCGGCCGCTATCCGGCCAGGTCAGGCGCCCGAATGCCTCGGCGAGATATTCACCACCCGCGCCGCTGTCGCCAACGATCGCCACTCTTTCCCCGGGATGGATTTCGGTCGAGACGTGATCGAGCACGCGCGCGCCGCTGTCGTCGAGGACGGTCACATTGGTCGCAACCAGGGCATGGGTGATGCGTCCTGCCGGCGCATGCGAGACGACCTGGATTTTCGGATCGATCAGATGGTCGACGCTGAACTGCTCGACCACCTGATTGTATTTGACCTGCACATCCTGACGCGACTGGTCCCAATCGATCAGTTCCTTCAGCGGTCCCGGGAGGTCCTTGTAGGCATTGATGACGGCGACGAGCTGACCGATGTCCAAGCGGCCCTGCAAGGCAAGGAAACCACCGATCAGATAGAACAGGAAGGGCGTGACCTGCGCGAGGAAATTATTGATGAATTTCACCAAAAACTTCCACTGATAGAGATCGTAGCGGATCGAAAAGATCAATCCGAGCCGATGGGCGATATCGGCGCGCTCCAAGTTCGTGGTGTCGTTGGCGTGGATAGTGCCGATGCCGTCGACGATCTCGCCGACGCGGCCGGAAAGCTCGCGCGCCGTCAGCTGACGCTGGCGACCAAGCTCCAGAAGCCGCTTGCGCATGCGGGGAATGATGATCGCCTGCACGGCGACGATGGCGGCGGCGATCATGCCGAGCCAGAAATTCTGCATGACGATAAAGACGAGCGCCGTCACCGCCTGGCCGCCGAGAAGGGCGGGCTGCACGAAGGCATCGCCGGTGAAGCCGCCCATCGGCTCCACCTCGTCCTTGATCATGGTGGCGATTTCCGCGGGCTTCACGCGTTTGAAATGGATCGGGGGAAACCGCAGCACGCGATCGATCAGTTCGAAACGGATGCGTCGCAGCATGCGCTCGCCCAGCCGCCCCTTATAGGTATTGATATAGAGCTTGAAGAGGCCGTTGAGGACGACAAGCGCCAGGAACACCATGCTCAGCGCGACGAGCATCCACATGCGGGTCAGCTGGATGCCCTGAAAGGCCTCGATATGACCGATCAGCGGCACGTTGAACGCGATGTGCATAAATGTCTGGGTATCGCCAGGATGCTCGAAACCCTTGCCCTGGATCGGCCCGTTGACGATCTGCTTGGGCAGGTCGAAGGACAGAAAGTATGGGATCATCGAAGCCGCAACGACCAGCAGTATCCAGATCTGCTCCAGCCGGGTGTTCGACCAAATGTAACGCGCTAGGCTTTTTTCCATTGCTTACTGCAGGCTTTCAGATTCAACGCCCCGCGCCGGTCCGACGCCGGCACCTATGTTGCAGAGATGCGGGAAGATTTCGTTGCGGATACGTGGCCCCATTTGTGAAAAGGGAAACCGCCTGGTCTTTCGTCCACGCTCCCCCCCCCCCCGAGTCATCGATTTTTCGATTTATATCACAAGATTGCAGGAATCCAGGAGGATAAAACGACGGCATGTCTCCGATAGCCGCCGCGCCTTCCTCTATGTGACTTGGCGCAGAATAGCCGAGGTTCTGGCGGCACCGCCGAGATCGATGTCCGGGTTGCTCGGCTTGGGCCGCGACAGCGCGGACTTGACGGCTCCGGCCAGCAATTCGGTCGTCAATCCTGCCTCCGGCAGGGTCAATGCCAAGCCCAGTCTTTCCAGCCGCTCGGCCCTGACCGACTGCTCTGTTTCGCCGCCGGCCGTGAAGGGAACCAGAATGGCGCGGCAGCCGGCGACGAGAAGATCGCCGACGGTATTGTAGCCGGCTTGCGAGATCGATAGCTCCGCTCCCCGCAGGAGAGATGGAAAATCCTTGCGAAAGCGAACAAGCCCGACATTGCCGGGCGCGTCCTTGGCGAGATCGGCATAGTCCTGTTCGGGCAGGTTCGGCCCGGCGATCAAAAGCCAGCGGCGATCGGTCGCCACGCGGCTTGCCGCCTCCAGCGATGCGCGGATGAGATGGCGCCCGACAGCGCCACCGCCCGCCGATACGACGATATCGAAGGTTTCGGCAGGCTCCGGCGGCAAGGCTGGCGCGACGAGGCCCGTATAGGCGATCTTGTCGACGATCGCCCCGGTCAAGGGAAAGGTTTCCTCCAGCCGGACGAAATGCGGGTCGCCATGAACGAGCACGCCATCGAAGTGATCGCGAAGCAGGCCCACGGTCTCCTCGTCACGGCCCGGCTTCTTCTGCTGCTGCAGGATATCGCGCACCGAGGTGTAAAGTTTCGGCTTCGGATTTGCCTTCGAAACGGCATCGAGCAGCGGCAGAAGCTCGAAACGCATCTGCCTGCGGCCGAAGGGAAATGCCTCGATGACGACGACATCGGGCGCAGCCTGCCGGAAAGCATCGATCAGCAGATCGCGGCGGCGCGACAGAAAATCCTCGCCGACGGGATTGCCAGCCTGATCGGCCAGGCCGGAAAACCCGGCGCTGCTGGCGACCACGGCAGGCAATGTGACCGAGGTGACATCCGCCCCGGGGAAGCCATTCACCGGTATGCCGCCGGTGACAATAGTCACCTGGCAGCCATCCTTCGCCAAGGCACTGGCAATGCGGCTCGCGCGCGCCAGGTGGCCGATGCCGAGCAGATGCTGAACGTAGAAGAAGACGCGCAAGGGCTGGGAATGCGAGGCCGTCATGCGGATTTCCGCCATTGATCTTCCCTTTGCCATTGCTCCTCGAACAGCCGCGTCAATTGCCGGATGCTGGCATGATAATCAAAGTGCTCGCGCACCCGCGTTTCGGCCGCCTCCCCGAGCCTGTGGCGTAGCGCCGGGTTGCGAATGGCAGATTCCAGCACTGCTGCGAGCGCCTGCGGATCCTCGGATGGAACGACAAGACCATTCTCGCCATCCTCGAGCAACTCGGGAACACCGGAGATATTGGTGGAAACACAGACGAGACGCTGGCTCGATGCTTCCACGAGCACGTTCGGCAGGCCGTCGCGATCGCCATCGGCGGCCACGCGGCAAGCGAGCGCGAAGATATCGGCCTGACGATAATGGGAAAGCACATCCTCCTGTGCCAGCGCTCCCTTCCAGGTGATGCGATCGGCAATGCCGAGCGTATCGGCCAATGGCTTCAGCTTTGCCAGCCCATCGCCACCGCCGATATGGGTAAAGCGCCAGTTGAGATCGCCAGGCAACCGCGCCAGCGCCTTCAGCAATACGTCGTATCCCTTCTTTTCCACCGCGCGCCCGACGCTGAGAATGAGGGCGGGATTGGAAGCATCCGTGCCATCCCGATCGGAATGTTCGCCGGCGAAGGGGGCGAAGCGATCGAGATCCAGGCCGTGATAGCTCAGATAAACCTTATCATCCGCCTGGATCAGATCGCGCATGTGCTCGAAGCCGGTGCGCGTGCAGGTTACCGTCCAGCGGGCTCGGCCGAGCTTTTCCGAAAGCTCCCAGTCCGGCGACGTCCAGATATCCTTGGCATGCGCCGAGCAGGTCCAGGGGACGCCGGTCATGATGCTGGCATAGGAGGTCACGGAAGCCGGCGTATGGATGAAATGCGCATGCAGCCATTCGCCGCCATCAGGCCATTCATGCGCCAGAACCAATGCCTGGCCGAAACGCCGCACGCGGTTTGGGGCGATATCCCGCTTCAGGTCGGCCCAGAATTGCTTCAGGAGCGGTTTGAAGCCCGGCTTGCCGATGCCTGCAAAGAAGGCCCGCAGCACCCTCAGCGGTTCGTTGTGCAGATATTCCGGCAGATAGACCACGCGCGCCCTGATCTCGTCATGGACGGGATGGCGCTTCTTGTCCGTCGGCTTGCGCATCGAAATCAGCGTCAGGTCGAAGCCGGCCTTTTCCAGGCCAAGCAGCTCCTGCGCAATGAAGGTTTCCGACAGGCGAGGATAGCCCTTGAGGACCACCAGTATTTTCTTCCGCATCGACAGCTTCCGACGATCTATTCGGCAACGATAGACAGCGGCGTGTAGCGCTCGCGATCATCGAACCACTCGCCGATGGTGCGCGAAATATGCACCAGTCCTTCAAGGCGCATATTGCTGCTGCTCGCCGAGGGCGGCGCACGGTTCGGCAGGCGCTTCAAGGCGGCGGCAAGCTGCTTCGGATCGGCGGATTCTTCCGGCAGCAGCATGTCGACAAGGCCGAGCTCGCTGGCGCGCTGAGCGCGGATCAACTGCTCCTCACGCGGGCGGGTGCGCGGAATGATCAGCGCCGGCTTGTCGAAAGACAGGATTTCGCAATAGGTGTTGTAACCGCCCATGGCGACGACAGCCTTGGCGCCGGCGATCAGCTCTTCCATCTTGTTGTCGAACTCGATCACCTGCAGACAGTCGATCTTGCTGGCGCGCTCCAAGAGCTGGCTGCGCTCCTTGGCCGGCATGTAGGGGCCGAGGACGATCAGCGTCTTCTGCGTCAGGGAGCTGTCCTGCTCGAAAGCGCCGACGACATCGCTGACGAGATCGGCGCCATCGCCGCCGCCGCCGGTCGTCACCAGGATATAGTCTTCGTCGGGCACATGCTCGGACTTCGTCCCCAGAGTGGAAACGCTGCGCTGCAGGAAGCCGACAAACTCCATCTTCCGGCGCACGCCCGCGGGCACGTCGAGGCCGATAAGCGGGTCATGGAAATCCGGCGGACCGTAGACCCAGACACGATCATAGAATTGGTCGATCTTCTGCAGCACGTTGTTCTTCTTCCACTCCGCTTCCAGCAGGTGCGGCGCGTCCATGACATCGCGCATGCCCAGCACGAGCGTCGTGCCGCGCGCCTTGAGATAGGTCAGCGTCTCCTCGACCTCGCCCTTGAGGCCCAGCGGTTCCTTGTCGACGATGAAAACATCGGGCTGAAAGGTTTCCGCCGTATGGCGGATGATCGATTGACGCATCTTCAGCGTTTCCTGCAGGGCGACATGGCTCGCCATCGACGTATACTCGCCGTCACGCAGCTTGATCACGCTCGGCACTTTGACAAAATCCACGCGGGATCGATAGTCGAACGCCCCGGCAATCGTCGCGCCCGAGATAATCAGCACGTTCAGTCCGCGATAATCCTCCACGAGCGCATGCGCGATCGTCCGGCACCGCCGCAGGTGGCCGAGACCGAACGTGTCGTGGCTGTACATGAGGATTCGGGCATCTTCTAAGCGCCGCTTCATTGGCAAAACCTCTGGGGTAAAAGTCATAACGCGGTGTGTCGGCAAACGACATCCGCGGCCGCTCGTCGAATTTGCAACCTGTCTTCGCTATTCACCCTGCTATTTGTAGGGATCGGCGGCATCGCGCAAGCCGTCTCCTAAAAAGTTGAACGCCAGAATAACCAATATCACGGGGACCATCGGAAAAAGAAGCCACGGATAGAAGGCGATCACGCTGACGTTCTTGGCTTCGGTCAACAGGATGCCCCAGCTCGTGATCGGCGGTCGAAGGCCCAATCCGAGGAAACTTAGGGCAGTTTCACCGAGAATCATGCTCGGAACCGAAATCGTCGCGGTCGCGATCAGATGCGACATGAAGCCGGGGACGAGGTGACGTCCGATGACGCGCGGCGTGCTTGCGCCCATCAGCTGCGCGGCAAGCACATAGTCCTCCTCGCGCAAGGATAGAAGCTTGGAGCGCACGGCGCGCGCAAGCCCGGTCCAGTCCAGGATGCCGAGGATGATGGTGATGCCGAAGTAGACGATGATCGGGCTCCAGCTCACCGGCATGATTGCCGCAAGCGCCATCCACAGGGGTAGGCTCGGCAGCGACTGCAGCACCTCGATCACGCGTTGCACGAGAAGATCGAAAAGGCCGCCATGATAGCCGGCCAGACCGCCGATGACGATGCCGAGCACGAAGCTGATTGAAATACCGATCAAACCGATCGTCAGGGATATGCGTGCGCCATAAATGATGCGCGACAAGACGTCACGACCCAGCCGATCGGTTCCGAGCAGATACATCTGGCCGCCGGCGGCCGGGCAAACCAAATGAGCGTTCGAATCCACCAGCCCCCAGAAGCGATAGGCGTCGCCGCGACAAAAGAAGCGGATCGGCTGCACGTCAGCGGGATTGTCGACATAGATCCGGCGCAGCGTATCGATATCGAGCGTCATCTTGCGGCCGTAGACGAACGGTCCGACGAAATTACCCTTGTCGAAGAGGTGGATCATCTGCGGCGGCGAATGAATATAGTCGACATTGCGGGTATGCAGCCCGTAAGGCGCCAGGAACTCGGCAATCACGATCATGCCATAGGCCAGCAGCAGGAAAATGCCGGACGCAAGCGCAAGTTTGTGCTTCTTGAACTTCCACCACATCAGCTTCTTTTGCGAAGCCATATAGTAGCGTTGCTGGCCGGCGGACATGGCCTCGAACTGATTCGGATCGAAATCCGCATTCGAGACATAGTGCTCCAGAGGGGCACCGGGCTTTGGCAGGGATACGCTCACTTTGTGCTCCTGCCTTGCAAGCGGATGCGGGGATCGAGAAAGCCAAGGGCGATATCGGAGATCAGCACGCCGATGACGTTGAGAAACGCCAGGAACATCAGGAAGGAGCCGGCAAGATACATATCCTGGCTCTGCAACGCCCTGATCAGCATCGGGCCGGTCGTCTCCAGAGACAGCACGATGGCGGTGATCTCGGCGCCGGAAATGATCGACGGCAGGATCGATCCGATATCGGCGACGAAGAAATTCAGCGCCATGCGCAACGGATATTTCACAAGCACCCTCAATGGATGCAACCCCTTGGCGCGCGCGGTGACGACATATTGCTTCTGCATCTCGTCAAGCAGGTTGGCGCGAAGGCGGCGGATCATGCCCGCCGTGCCGGCCGTGCCGACGATGATGACCGGAATCCAAAGATGCGACAGGATCGAGCGCGCCTTTTCCCAGCTCATCGGCTGCGACAGATATTTCTGATCCATCAGATGGCCGATCGATACGCCGAACCAGACATTGGCGAAATACATCAGGATCAGCGCCAGCATGAAATTCGGGATGGCGATGCCGAGCAGCCCAAGGAAGGTCAGCCCGTAATCGCCCCAGCTATATTGATGGGTGGCGGAATAGATGCCGATCGGGAAGGCGATCAACCAGGTCAAAAGGATCGTCGTCATCGACACGAGGATGGTCAGCCAGAGCCGGTCGCCGACGACTTCCGACACCGGCAGCTGATATTCGAAGGAATAGCCGAAATCGCCGTGCAGCATACCCCCAGCCCAGTGCAGATATTGAAGCGGCAACGGCTTGTCGAGCCCGTATTCGTGGCGAAGATTCTCCATGTCCTGAAGATTGGCGGTGTCGCCCTGAGCGCGCAGTTCTGCGATCTGGCTATCGAAGAAGTCGCCAGGCGGCAGCTGGATGATCGTAAAGACCAGCATCGAGATGACGACGAGGGTCGGAAGCATCACCGCAGTGCGCCAGAGAATATATCTAAGCATTGGGGCGATCCTCCTTCATCCAGAAGGTGTCCGGCATATAGACGCCGAGCAGGCAGGTCGGATCGAAGCCGTAGAGTGCCTTTTCCGGAACATTCTGCATGCGGGCCGAATGCACGATGGGCTGGAAAGTGCCGTTGATCAGACCGATGGAGAAAACCTGGTCCGTATAAATCTTCAGCATCTTGTGCCAGACCTCGGCCCGCTCGAAGGAGGAGGCAGCCTCTTCCCATTCGCCCAGCAGCCTGACCAGCTCGGCGGCTTCCGGCACGTCCGGCGCCACCCCTTGCGTCTGACGCGACAGATAGTACATGCCCCAAAGCGGCCATTGCATCTGGTCATTGGCCGTCGGCGCCAATTCGCCCGGATTCATGTCGGCCGTTGCCACCCCATTGTCGAGGCCGTACCACAGCGACATCAGAATGCGGCCGCCCATGGCGCGGCTGCGGAAAATATCACGCTGGGACACGCGAATATAAAGTGCAATGCCAATCTTGCGCCAGTGATCGGTGACCAGCTCCAGCACGTCGGAATCGAGCGTACTTTCGCCCGGTGTCTCCACGGTGATTTCCATTCGCCGACCGTCTGGCAACAAGCGGACGCCGTCTTCATCCCGCTTGTCAAGACCGACAGCGTCCAGAAGAGCATTGGCCTGATCCGGATCGTGCTCGATCCAGGCAGAGGCATATTCAGGTTTGAAAAGCGGGCTATCGGGCAACACCGTGTTGGCGCTTGCCGTTCCGAGACCGTAGAAGACAGCCATATTGATCTCGTGACGATCGATCGCAAGCGACAACGCTCTGCGCACCCGAATATCGCGCAAGAGGTCGCGCCAGACGGCGTCGGCGCTGTTCAGATTGGGGTACAGGGCAACACGCGACCCGCGCGCCGCTTTCCAGAGATTGACCTTGATCTTGCTTGGGTCGCGCTTCTCCGCCTCCTTCAGGAAGGTATAGTCGTTGAAGTCTATGCCGGTTGCCTGCAGGTCGCTCTCTCCCGCGCCGGTCTTGGCCGGAATGATCGACGAGGAACTGATGTTCAGGATCATACGATCGATATAGGGCAGTTGCCGGCCGTTCTCGTCGACGCGATGGAAATAGGGATTGCGCTCGAACACGAACTGCTCGGCCGGCGGTGCCGTCATGTTTCGCCAGGGATCGAGCACCGGCAGATTGGGATTTTCAGGGCGGTACGAGCGGCCCATCTTGATATGCAGATCCTGCCATTTCTTCGTCCGGTTTTCCTGCATCAGCGAGGAAAGACGGATCTTGTCCTGATATTTCTTGTGGAACTGCTTTAGGTAGTGGGCGGGCCCGGCAATGACGAGCGGCTGCGGAGCGGCGAGGATCGGCAGGAAATTCGGATTGGGGTCATCCCAGGAGTAACGCACCGTCAGTTCGTCGAGCATCTCGAAACGCGGCAGGCTTCCGTGCGGACGCAGTTCGAGCGCTCCGCCGCCTGGTGTCAATTCCTTGTTGAGAATGACATCCTCCCACCAGTAGCGGAAGTCGTTGGCGGTAAACGGATGTCCATCGGACCATTTGTGTCCGTCACGCAGCTTGAAAGTGAAGACTGAGTCGTTGACGGCGGAATAGGATTCCAGAATATCCGCCTGCAGTGTCAGCGTGCGATCATAACCCACAAGGCGCGCATAACCGTAGATCGTCATGAAACGGATATCGTTCTGAGTGCCGATGATCGTGCGAATGGAACCGCCGTAGCGGCCGGGCGTGCGCCCCATGGCGGCGACGTTGACAACGCGCGGAAATTTCGGCAGCCGCTTCGCAAGATGCGGCATCTGACCGGCCCGCAGCCAATCGGCGAGATAATCCGGTTCGTTATCGACCTCCGCCGCGGCAAGAGGCGGCGCCAACATGGTGGAAGCCAGCAGGCTCAGGAAGGTTCGACGCGTTACCATTTGCGCAGCTCCTGGGCTTCGACGCCCCGGCGAGCGCGGACGAAATGGCCGCCCCCCAGATCAGCATAGGCAAGTTCTCCGTCCGCACCTTCAGAGAATTGCGGTCCCCATTTCTGTTTGGCTGCCGGTCCCTCGCTGTTCAAGGCGGAGAAATCCAGCGGCCGGTCGAGATCGGGGAACGGGACGGCGGCGAGCAACGAGCGCGTATAGGGGTGGACAGGATCACGCAGAATGATTTCGCGCGGCGCGATTTCGACGATGCGTCCCCGCGCCATGACCGCGATCCTGTCGGCCATGTAGTCGACCACGGCGAGATTGTGCGAGATGAACAGGTAGGTCAGGCCGAGTTCCTTTTGCAAGTCCTTGAGGAGGTTCAGGATTTGCGCCTGAACGGACACGTCGAGCGCCGAGACCGGTTCATCCAGGATGAGAAGCTTCGGCCCAAGTGCCAGGGCGCGCGCAATGCCGATACGCTGGCGCTGGCCGCCGGAGAAACTGTGCGGGTAGCGGCTGAGAAAATGCTTGTCGAGGCCGATCGCCTGCATCAGCGCCTCGACTTTCTCCTTGCGCTCGGCACTGTCGCCATGCCCATGGATCTCCAGGGGCTCGCTCAGGATATTGCGGATCGTCATGCGTGGAGAAAGGGACGAAACCGGATCCTGGAAGACCATCTGTATCTTCGTGCGCAGATCCATCAATTCGTCGCCCCTGACGGAAAGCACGTCGATCTTGCCGCTGCCATCGTCGAAGCTGACGGAACCGCTGTCGGCCGTGATGCCGCGCATGAGGATCTTGCTCACTGTCGTCTTGCCGCAGCCGCTCTCGCCGACCAGGCCAAGACATTCGCCGCGGCGGATATCGAAGCTGACATTATCGACCGCGCGGAACTTCGTGCCGTCCCGCCTGCCGAACAGTCCGCCAGCCTTCGATGTATAGGTCTTGGTCAGGTTGCGCACGCTGAGCAGGACATCGGGCGCCGTGCCGGCGGCTGGTGCGCCGTGGCCGATCAGCTTCTTCTTGCCGGAGAAGGTGCCGAGATTGACGGGGACATCCCGCAAGGACTTCAACCGCTCCCCGGGTTTCATGTCGAAATGCGGCACCGCCGACATCAGGGCCTTCAAATAACGATGCTGCGGCTGGCGGAAGATCGTTTCGACCGGCCCGGCCTCCATGATCTCGCCGTGGTAGATGACGACGACCTCGTCGGCCATATTCGCGACGACGCCGAGATCATGGGTGATCAGGAGCATCGCCATGTTGAATGTCTGCTGGAGATTGCGCAGCAAACCGAGAATTTGCGCCTGGATGGTGACGTCAAGCGCGGTCGTCGGTTCATCGGCAATCAGAAGCGCCGGATTGCAGATCAGCGCCATCGCGATCATCGCACGCTGGCGCATGCCGCCGGAGAGCTCGAAAGGATACATGTCGAAGGTATGGTAAGGATCCTGAAAGCCGACGAGGTTCAGCATTTCCTCCGTCTTCTCGCGCTGCTCCGCCCTGCTGCTGCCAGGGCTGTGAATGCGGAGCACTTCGCTGATCTGGTTGCCCACCGTATGCAACGGCGACAGCGACGTCATCGGCTCCTGGAATATCTTGGCCATGCGCGCGCCGCGCAGCCTGCGCATGGCGACGCCGTCACGCGGCAGTTGGAGAAGATCGGTGGTCTCGCCGTCGAGCGGGTCGGTAAAAAGAATCCGCCCCGTCGCAGTCGCCGGCGTCGGCAGAATGCCCATGATCGACTGGCTGATAATGGATTTGCCGGAGCCGGACTCGCCCACGAGTGCCGTGACCTTGCCGGGAAGCACTCTCAAACCTGCATTTTTGACGACGCGCAGATTGTCCCCGTAAAGGGAAAACGAGACGTCGAGGTTCTCGATACGCAGTAGATCAGTCCCTGACGCCATACATATTACTTCCCGCTCACATGACCTTTGTGGCCTTAAGCGGCACACTAACGTAGGGCATAACGGGTGTCTAGCTGGTCAAAGCGATGCAAAGACTGTAAAAAATCTGTCGTCTTTCCAGTGATATATCGGCCTATGCTGACCTAGCTGGCAGCAGGGGTCACTGGATCAGGTTTTCGACTTGAACGCGGCCCTCGAACTTCTTGGCATCCCTGTGCAACAGGATAACCTGCTCGGCTTCGGAGAGCCCGTCCGCCGCCGTATCGTGGAAAACCTCCGCGATACCATTGGTGACAGCTGCGGCCATCGGAGAGACCACGGTAAAGCGCTGGCGCACTCCGCGCAGCTTTTCCTCGCCGAGCGTTCCCCACTCGCAGTCGGTGTAGCCGGAAAAGGCCTGGCTCGCGACGACCTCCGTCGCATATTTCTTGGTCAGGGACTGCAACCGTTCCACCTCGTTGACGGCGGCGCCGAAGGCCGAGAAGGTCAGCCGATCCTTCAAGCCGACATTGCCGAACATGACATTGCCGACATGCAGGCCTATTCCGTAACGCACTTCGCTCAGGTTGCGCGATTGGCGATCCTTGTTGAGGGCGGTAACGCGGCGCTGCGCCTCGAAGACGGCCGATAACGCCGCCTCGCAGGCCACCTTGGACGGATCCTTGTGCCGCCCGCAGGGATAGACCGCCAGAAATCCGTCGCCGAGAAAGCTCAGGATTTCGCCGCCATTGCGGTTGAAGGGCGCCGCGATCGCATCGAAGAATTCGTTCAGCGTATCGATATAGGCCTGTCGCCCCTCCTTCTCGGCATAGACGGTGGATTGCCGCATATCGCCCATGACCAGCGCCGCGCGGATCGTCTCGCCGTCGCCGCGGCGGACCTGCCCGTTCAGCACGCGGTTGCCGGCATCGCCGCCGAGATAGGTGGTCAGCATGTTGTTGGCGAGCTTACCCAGAACCGCCATCTTCGCCGCCATGGCGAGATGGTTCTGCATGCGCATCAGCGCTCCGATCATCTCCTCGCTGAAGCCGCCGAGGCTGTCGGTGGACCAGGAGCCCATCATGCCCTGGACCGAGCCGGCCCCGAAGGTCTGCACGAAGGCCAGGTAGTCGGTCACCTTCTCCTTGCGCAGATCCTCGAAAATCGGAAACTCCGCGGCTCCGTCCACATCGATCCGACGACGCAGATGCAGAAGATTATTGGACAGGAGATAGTAATAAGGGCTCTGCATGAAGCGTTCCGGCTTATCGTTTACATGGCGATAGCCTTCGATCGTCAGACCGCCGGCCCGCCGCCAGGTAAAGCCGAGGGCGTCATACAGCGGATGTAGCATGGAAAAGGTGAGATGCACGCGAATGAGCGGCATTCCCGTCGCCGCCATGCGCTCGCAGAAGCCCCGCAAGATGGTCTCGAGGTTTTCGCCGGTCAACGCCGCCTGCGTCAGCCATTCCGCCACTTTGTCGAGAAGAATATCGGAAACACTCGAACGAATAGTCATTATTCTCGCGGTCCATCCTTAATGCCTGATGTTTCGCCCCAGCCATGAAAAGCCGTCAGTTCCGCCTGCCGCCATCTCGAAACCCCGGCCTATCGGCTCAGGTCGGATGAAATCACCATGCGACAGCGTCGATGCCGTTCTTTGCCAGGTCATGTCGACGTCAGAAAATTCGGCTGCATTTCTCCCGCGCCCCCGCATCTGAAATACAGCAAAAAACAATCGCCGCAAGCGACGACTCTCGTTTTGTTCTCTTTGAGATAAGGCGCATATGCCGCTGAAACAATGGGTAAAAACGAAGCGGATCGATAAAAATCGCAACTGCAACCCAAGCGAGCCGAATGCGTCGTCGCTCCATCACGCGAAAATCACTCGCCCGCGGCAAGCTCGGGCGGCCTCTTTTCCCGCAAGGCCGTAGCCGCCATTGCATACCCCCCGCTCGCACCATCGATGAAATGCATATGGTCGCGCATGAGCGGGGTGGGCACGAAGCAGGTCATCAGGGCACTGTCCTGCCGGTGCAGCCCGAAGCGACAGACACCTTCGGCCTCGGCCTGCAGCAGACGCGCCTCGATGCGTGCGAGATGCGCGGCATCGACGTCGATGGTCATTTTCAACCCGTCGTCGAATTTGCGGAAATCGGAATTTGCGGCAAGGTCCCGCCGATAGATCTTGGCATCGAAGGTCGCGGTCCTGACGCCGAACTTGTCGAGAACCCAGACGAGGACGATCTGCGCATCGATGGCCAGCTTGCGCCACCAGCGATCGGCGGGGGCTGCCACGGCGCGCGCTTCGATATCCGCGCCGCCGAAGCTCAACACGGGCGTTGGGCCTTCGACCGGCACCGGATGGCCGTCGCGGTTCTGCTCCGCGGAAATGGCGATGATGTCGGCGACAAGCCGCTGGAATCCTGCGTCGTTGCCGGCATCGCCGGGAATGGCGATGATGGAGACGATCTCGCCATTTTGCGCCTCGATCGGGTTCCAGCGACAGGAAAGGCCGGTCAGATCCGGTTCCACCTTTGCCGACAGCGCCTCGACGACGAAGTTCCCTGCCTTCATCTGCCTTTCCGCCCAACTCGTACCGCCACCGGAAAACATGGCATAGGAAACGTAGCTGCTCGGGTTGAAGCGGGCGACCCGCACGTCCAGGCCCTCGCCGCGGATCACCGTCATCGGTACCAGGGCCGTGCGCAGATCGAGTTGCAGTTCCTCCTTTACCCACGCCCGAACGGCCGCCAGCGCATGGCGCACCCGCTCCTCGCCCGACGGCGGGATCGCCACCAATGCGCCGTCGCCTCCGAAGGCGAAGGGATAGTCGCCTCTGTCCAATGCGTTGAGCACGGCGGAAATCACGCTGGCGCCCGCCATGTTGACGGATTTGTAATGGCCGGCGGCAATCGCCTTCGTCGAGCTGACGATATCGGCGACCGCGATCAGCCAGTCGTCCGGCAGCGGCTGATAATTGGCGCTGTCGGTCACGCCCTCGAAACGGGCAAAGCCCGTGAGCTTATGGAAGAAATCATCTTTGGATGGCTCGACCATGATATTTCCCCCTTCACTGAGCGCCGCGACGATCTATCCCTACAGCAAATGCGCCGAAAAACCAGCGGGCGGTCGACGCCGCGACGCGGGCCGTGCTACTCCGGTCGAGAGAGGCACAAGACGCCAAGGATATTAGAAATACGATGAGCCGCCTGGATAGTTTCATTCGCCGCCTGAGCGCGCAGCGCGACATCCTCAACGCCGTTGCCGACGAGGTCAGAGCGCTTGACGGTCCCGTGCTGGAACTGGGGCTCGGCAATGGCCGCACCTTCGACCACCTGCGCGAACTTTTCCCGGATCGCCGCATCATCGCATTCGATCGGGCGGCCAATGCCTACGGCCCTTCCATGCCGTCGGCCGACAACCTCATCCTCGGTGAAATCAAGGATACGGCCAAGAGCTTCGTCGGCGCGAAGGCCTCTCTTGCCCACGCCGATATCGGCACCGGCTACGAGGACAAGGATGCGGTGACCTTGACCTGGCTGCCCGGGATCATGGTCGGCGTGCTCGTTTCAGGCGGGATCGCCGTCAGCGGCCTTCCTCTGGATCATCCAGATCTTCAAGCACTGCCCCTGCCCGCAACCGTCAAGGAAAGGCGCTATTTCATCTATCGGCGTCGCTAAGGCATTTTCCAGGAAAAGTGAACTGCTCTGGTTTCAGCGCAGAAACAGAACATCGAACTGCTCGCCTTCGCTGGGCAGTTCGACGACTTTCATGGTCTGCTCGCCATCTTCGAAAAATGCCAGACATTCGCCGTAGTGCCTGGCGAGATCGGCAATGAAAGCCTTGGCCTGATCCTTGCCGTAGAAGCTAGGGGTAAATTCCATATAGAGCGGCACCTTGCGCGCCATCAACGCCTGCATCGAGCGGCATGCGACCGGCTCATAGCCTTCGATATCCATCCAGATCAGGCCGATATCGGCGGGATCGATGCCGGCCTGCTGCAGAATGTCGGGAACGGGCAGGACGGGAACCGAGATTTTCTCGTCGGTTGCGCTTTGGCGCAATGCGCTGCTTTTGCCGTGATTCTTGTGATTGAGATAAAAGTCGAGCTGCCCGCCGCGATCGCCGGCGGCGCAGTTGACCGCGGTTACCATCCCCTGCAGGCCGTTGTCGGCAATGTTGATCGCCAGCAGCCGGAAATTGCGCGGGTCCGGCTCGACGCTGACAATGCGGTCATAAGCGCCGCTGAGGGCGAAATAGCAGGTTTGCGTGCCGATATTGCCACCGAGTTCCAGAAGAACAGAGCCCTTGCGCACCAGGCCGCGCTCGCGCAGCACGCTCAGCAGCCGGTCGACATGATCGCGCTCGAAATGCCCTTTGCGAAACACCTTGCGGCCGATGTAATCGGCCGGCGAGAAGCTCAGGACATGGTCGCCGCAGTCCACCGTCATCGTCTTGACGCGCGGGCCGAGCGCGCTGACGAGGATGTCCCGGCCCAGGCGCGTGTCGAACAGGCGGGTGGCGATCGCATCCCGTTTCCTGCGAAATGCGCGGCGCCAGTATTTTCTTGTCAGCATCTTGCGGTCGAACATGCCGAGCATCCCTACACCAGGGCCGTCCCGTTGCAAACGGAGAACATCGGCTGATGCGCTGCCGGCGCCCTGTCCGGGACATCAGGCAAAGCGGCTGCTCGTTTCCTTCGAAACGATATAGACCCGCAGGGGCTCGCCGCGGCCTCGAACGGCAATCTCGCGGCTTTCGATGCCTTCCATATCGACCTCTGAAAGCCGGGCCACCGGCTCGGAAAAGACGAGCGCGCTGTTGAATTCCTTGGCGGCGCTTTCCAGGCGGCTGGCGACATTGACTGTGTCGCCGATCGCCGTCACGTTCTTGACGCTGCCATATCCCATCGAACCGACCACGGCCGAGCCGCTGTGAAGGCCGATGGCGATTTCAAGCGGAGCGGCCAGCTCGTCGGCCAATTCCGCGCTGAGCTTGTCGATCTCCTGAACGATCGCGGCCGCGGCCTTCAATGCCTGCCGGTTTGCCTCCTTCGGTGTGGTGCGCAGGCCGAAGAGCGCCATGGCGCCATCGCCGATGAACTTGTCCATACGGCCGCCATTCTCCTCGATGATGCGGCCGACGATGGCGAAATAGCGGTTGAGCAGGAAGACGATGTCGAAGGGCAGGCGCGATTCCGTCAGCGAGGTGAAATGGCGCAGATCGCAGAAGAAGACGACGATCTCGCGCTCGCGGCCGGGGCTGGCGGTCTGGCTATAGACGGGGATCGTCGCCTCGGCCATCGGCGTCAGGAGCGGGAGGACGCTGACATTGCCGGTCGGGCGCAGCTGGCAGGCAAGCCTGACATCCGGCGTGGCACCGATCCGGTTCAAGGTCTTCTGTTCCAGCGGCTCCGGCAGCGGCAGGTTTTCCGCGCCCTCGATGATCTGGACACGGCAGGTGGAGCACTGGCCCTTGCCGCCGCAAACCGAGTAATGCGGGATGCCGCCAAGGCGGCTCGCTTCGAGCACGCTGAAGCCGCGCGGCGCGTGCACGACCTCGCCGCCCGCATAGCGGATGGCGACCTGATATTGCCGCTCGCGCAATCTGCGATGCGCACGAAAGCCGAAGAGAGCGACGATCGACAGGCTGAAGGCGCCATAGAACCCGGCGCGATAGGGCCATAGAGTCTCGGCCATCTGGCTGCCCGGCACCGATCCCTTCTCGCCATAGCTTCGCACGTCGCTATAGTAGCCGCCTTTGTAGCCGCGTTCATCTTCCTGGGCAGCCTCGTGCGTCACGGCCTTGCCCATTGCGGCAAAGCCGAGCAGGGCAAGAACCGGCAGAACGATGGCGAACGACAGTATCACGGGCGCGATCGCCATGTACCAGGCACGATAGCGCAGCCAGAAATGAACACCGATGCAGCCATGAAGCCAAACGATCAGAAGCACCAATGACTGGCGCACACCGTTGACCGGCGACGTAACCCACAGACTGTGCACGATCGCGCGGTAGGTGTCGTGATAGCCGTAAATCTCATGCACGATTCGGGTGCCGACGATGTGATCGATCAGGAGCAGCGGCACCAGCAGGCCCGTGACGATCTGGAAGGCCTCGCCGGCGGGCATGACGAGCGTGCGGCGCCTGTAAAGCATCCGCAGCACGAGCAGAATATGGACGATCAGCGCTCCATAAAGAAGCACGGTTCCCACGGGGTTGCGCCAGACCGCCATGAACCAATGTTGCGCGTGTTCGGCCACCCCGAGCGAAATCAACCCGAGGGCATGATTGGCCAGATGCATGATCACGAAGGCGAATACGATCAAACCGGAGCCAAGGCGCAGCTTTCGCACAAGGCGATCGGACATGATTGGCTTTCTTGCCTCGATGGTCATCAAACCCAATGTATATTGCCCGTTCACAACAGGTGAGAAAACGGCTATCGCCTATTCATCTAGCCGCAACGCCGCACACTGTCGAGGATGCGGCTTTTTGAAGCAGGGACCTTATTGTCACGCAACCGGTCGGAATTCGGGCAATCCTCTCACAATTCGGGCTCGTACCATCACTTAATCGTCAACCACGCGCCGGCAGCATGAAGATCGTCTTTTACGCCCCCTTGAAATCTCCCGGCCACCCGGTCCCTTCGGGCGACCGGCTGATGGCGCGCCAGATCATCGCGGCGTTGGAGATGGCAGGACATCAGGTTGAGGTCGCTTCCGAATTGCGAAGCTTCACGCCGACGCCGGAAGCCGCCCCACGCATGGAGATTGCCCGGCAGGCGGAGGGCGAAGTGGCTCGCCTGGTCGAGCGCTGGCAGGACGAGACGGCGCCCGACCTGTGGTTCACTTACCACCCCTATTACAAGACCCCCGATCTCATCGGCCCGTCGATCGTGAGAAGGTTCGGCATTCCCTACGTCACGGCCGAGGCATCCTATTCCCGCCGCCATGATGAAAGCGGCTGGGGTAAAAACCAGCGCCTCATCGCCGACGCCGTACGGCTTGCCGCCGTCAATCTGTGCTTTACCAAAAGGGACCGGATCGGCCTTGAGGATGCGATCCCGGACGGCCGCTACGAGCGCTTCCTGCCCTTCATCGATGCCGCGCCCTTTGTCCGCTCGTCCCCGGATCCGCGGCGGCTGATCACCGTGGCAATGCTGCGCAAGGGCGATAAGTTCGACAGCTACAGCATGCTGGCCAAAGCGCTCGATCTCATCCGCGATCGGGATTGGACCCTCACCATCATCGGCGATGGACCGATGCGGGCCGAGGTAAGGTCGCTGTTTTCCACCTTCGACGAAAGCCGGATAGAGTGGCTCGGGCAACGGTCCACCGCGGAGATCGCTGAGGAGCTTGCGACCGCCGGCCTCTATGTCTGGCCCGGTTGCAACGAGGCTTATGGCCTCGCCTATCTCGAGGCGCAGGCGGCAGGCCTCCCCGTGATCGCGCAGGCGACGGCCGGCGTGCCGGAAGTGGCGATGGCGGGCAAAACCGGATTGCTGACGCCGGAGGGCGATCTGGAGGCCTATGCCGATGCGATTTCGCGGCTTCTCGGCGATCAGCATCAGCGACAGGCCATGGCGGACGCCGCCTACAGCTTCGTTCATCAGGAGCGTTCCTTGAGCGCCGCATCGAAGCGGCTCGAAACCATTCTTCGAAACTATCTGGGAGACACTCATTATGAACGATAGAGCCGAGTGGCAGCCCCTGCGCGACGAGTTGCGGCGCTGGAGCGCGGCCGGGCGAACGGCGAAGCTATGGTTCCGCGACGACGACGCCATCGAGCCGACCCCTGCCCTCGATCGACTTCTATCGCTTTCCAATCGGTTCGACGTGCCCATGGCACTCGCGATCATTCCGGGGCCAACGGGCAAGCCTCTGGCCGAACGGCTGGCGGGCGATAGCCGCATCACGGCGACAGTGCATGGCTGGACGCATCAGAACTATGCTCCTGATGACACCAAGAAGCAGGAGCTCGGCCTGCATCGGCCAAAGGCTGTCGTGCTTGATGAGCTTCATCGCGGCTTCGACAAGCTGCAAGCCCTTTATCCCGCGCAGTTCGTCCCGCTGCTGGTGCCGCCGTGGAACCGGATCGACGATGGGCTGCTGCCGCATCTCGAACCCTTCGGCTATCGTGCTGTCTCGGTCTTCGGGCTGGCTAAACAGGCACCTATTGGCTTGGTCAACACGCATATCGACATCATGAGATGGCACGGTGTGCGTGGAGGCTTGCCGCATGCTGAAGTGATCGGGCGCCTCGTGGAAGAACTCCAGAACCGCTTCGATGGCAATGACGAGCCGATCGGCGTGATGACCCACCATCTCGTCCACGATGATCTCGCCTGGGATTTCGTCACGGCACTGTTTGCGGAAACGGCCGGCCATGCCGCCATCGAATGGCGGCCGGTCGGCAATTTCATCCACTAGAGCGCTTCTGATTATGTTTGAATCGTGGATTCGAACTAAGCCGCTGATCGCGGCGATTTGAGGCAGGCTTTGACGAGAGCGCCCTGACTGAGAGGATGGTTGTGTTGCAACCCACCCTTCAGACAGGAGGCCCCGATGGCTGAGATGAGCCCTCTTCGCCGCCGGATGATTGAGGACATGACGGTCCGCAATTTGTCCCCGGCGACCCAACGATCCTACATCAGTGCAGTCCGGAAGTTCAGCCGCTATTTCGCCCGATCGCCTGATCGGCTCGATCTTGACGATATTCGTAGCTTCCAGGTTTACCTCGTCTCAACCGGGATATCCTGGGCATCGTTGAACCAGATTGTATGCGCTCTTCGGTTTTTCTATGGGATCACTCTGGGTCAGGACGATGTCCCCGAGCGGATCCCGTACGCGCGCGAGCCACGGAAACTTCCTGTTATTCTGTCGGCGGACGAAGTGGTGCAATTTCTTGAGGCCGTCTCCAGTCTGAAGGCGCGCGTGGCGCTGACTACGGCTTATGCTGCTGGCCTCAGGGTCGGTGAGGTCTGCGGACTGAAGGTCGAGGATGTCGACAGCTCCCGCATGGTGATGCATGTTCGCCATGGTAAAGGCGCCAAAGCCCGATACGTTATGCTGTCGACAGAACTGCTCGGCATCCTGCGCAGCTATTGGCGTCTATCGCGCCCCACGGCATTCCTTTTTCCAGGGCGTGATGCCGACAAACCGATCGAACCGACAGTCTTGAATGCCGCTTGCCGATCGGCGGTTGCCGCAACGGGTCTTTCAAAACGCGTCACCGTTCATACGTTGCGGCATTCCTTTGCCACTCACCTACTGGAGAATGGCACTGACATCCGGATCATCCAGGTCCTGCTCGGCCATGCCCATCTGTCGAGCACGGCACACTATACGCAGGTTTCCACCGACACGATCCGATCAACAGCCAGCCCACTTGATCTGTTGCAGCTGGAGGTGACGCCGCCGGGATCGTAAATCGGTTGCGCCCGACCTTCGAAGTCGCCGACATCTTCCGGCGACATGGGGACTCTTATAGGTGGGAGAACGTCGGTCATCTTGGCCGCGGCGAACGACGCGTCATGGGCGCGATAGAAGCTTGCCGGACACCCAGGCTCGGGGGTCACGTCGATGCCTGCGACGAGTGCGGCAAGACCCGCATCTCTTACAATTCCTGCCGTAACCGCCACTGCCCGAAGTGTCAGGGCGCGGCTCGCAAGGAGTGGGTCGACGCACGCGTCGCCGATCTCTTGCCAGTCCCATACTTCCATGTGGTCTTCACGCTACCGCGTGGCGTCGCCGAGATCGCCTTCCAGAACAAGGCGGTCGTCTATGCATTGCTGATGCGGATCTCAGCCGAGACGCTGCAGACCATCGCGGCCAACCCCAAATGGCTGGGCGCCGAGATCGGCGTCACCGCCGTCCTTCACACTTGGGGCCAGGCGATGACCCACCATCCCCATGCCCATTGTCTCGTGCCGGGCGGCGGTCTTTCACCAGACAGATCAAGGTGGGTCGCGTGCCGACCGGGCTTCTTTCTACCCGTTCGGGTGTTGTCACGCCTGTTTCGGCGACTCTTTCTGACCGCCCTCGCTGAAGCTTTCGCCCAAGGTGAGCTGCACTTCGTCAACGAACTCGCTCATCTCAACGACGACAACACATTCACCTGCCATCTCTCGCGCGCTCGCAGCATCGAATGGGTCGTCTATGCCAAGCCGCCCTTCGGTGGGCCGGACCAGGTGCTTGCCTATCTCGGCCGCTACACCCATCGTGTCGCTATCGCAAACAGCCGTATCGTTCATGCCGATGGCGACCACGTCGCCTTCCGATGGAAGGATTATCGTGGCAATGGTCGCGACCGTGACAAGATCATGCGCCTTCGTCCCTACGAGTTCATTCGGCGCTTTCTCCTTCATGTAATTCCGGATGGTTTCCACCGCATGCGCCACTTCGGCTTTCTCGCCAATTGTCATCGGCGGGATCGTATCAGTCTCTGCAGAAGCCTCCTCGGCCAGCCATCACCAACAGGCGGGCAACCCCATTCAGCCAAATCGCAGCAAACGCACTCCTACGAATGCCCCGACTGCCGGCGCCCCATGCGTAGGACAGGCGTCAACGTTGCACCAGTTGCGCCCCTCCGACCTTCATCCTTCCGGTGCGATACATCATGACGCCCGACAATCCGCGCCACGTTATACGACCACAGACCCAGCGCATCTCCAGCGTGCGATATCGCTTGACCTTAGCCAGGTCAAAAGACCGCCGGTACCGACCCATTTCGCAAATAGATCCCCGAAACGTACGGCAAACCGCTCCTGAAAGCGTACATTCGACCTATCTTCCCGATGGACCGGCCGTGGCTAAATTGTTCCCGGTACCGCTCCGGCGGGCGTGCTCTAAAATTCCCCATAGCAGCGTCAAACTACCCGCGCCTTAGTTCAATCCGGCTTACATGAGGTCGCCCGAATTCGCCGGACCGCCTGATGCGCCCTCAAATAACCCTCCAGATTCCCTTTTGGGTTCGAATGTGATTCAAGATGTTGGCTGAGAGGAGGTCAGCATCGATGGTCGCACCTCTTTCGAATGATCTGCGTGAACGTGTCGTGGCTGCTGTCACGGCGGGAGAGAGCTGTCGCTCGGTGGCCGCGCGGTTCGGTGTCTCAGTCTCGTCTGTCGTGAAGTGGTCGCAGCGGTATCGCCGCAGCGGTTCCGTCGCGCCCGGTCAGATGGGAGGGCATCGCAAGCGCCTTTTGGAACCGCATCGTGCTTTCATAGCCGAGCGGATTGCTCAGAGCCCGCAAATCAGCCTGCACGGTCTCAAGGCCGAACTGGCGGTGAGAGGCATCATCGTCTCGCATGACGCCGTTTGGCGCTTCCTGCGCCGCGAGGGGCTGCGCTTCAAAAAAAACGATGTTTGCCCTCGAGCAGGCGCGCACTGATATCGTCCGTCGACGCAAGCGCTGGCAGTCATGGCAGACGCGGCTCGACCCTCAAAGGCTCGTGTTCATCGACGAAACCTGGATCAAGACCAATATGGCGCCGCTCTACGGCTGGGGTTTCAAGGGTAGGCGCCTGCGTGGCTTTGCGCCGCATGGTCATTGGCGCACTTTGACCTTCGTCGGCGCGCTCCGGGCCGATTGTCTCACCGCACCCTGCGTCTTCGACGGCCCGATCAATGGCCAGTGCTTCAGGGCCTATGTCGAACAACAACTCGTCCCGACGCTGCGGCCAGGCGACATCGTCGTCATGGACAATCTGGGCAGCCACAAATCCGCGCAGATACGCCAGTTGATCAAGGCCGCCGGCGCAAGGCTTTGGTTTCTGCCGCCCTATTCACCAGACCTCAATCCAATCGAGCAGGCCTTCGCCAAGATCAAGCATTGGATGCGAAAAGCGCAAACGCGCACCATCGAAGACACCTGGCGATATATCGGCTCACTCGTCCAGACAATCGGCCCAGACGAGTGTGCCAACTATCTTGCCAACGCTGGCTATGCTTCAAACAAAACATGAAACGCTTGTCTTATGACTTTTGCTGCCGAACAGGCGAAGAATGAGCCGCTGAGAGAGGGTAGCCGCCCTCCCACAGCGGCGAGGGTCGGATCGTTGAAACGCAGACCGTTTGACGGGTCGAGCTAGAGTCGGATCGCCCTCGTCTTTCTCTTTGGTCCTGAACGGATACCCGGAGTTTGGCTCCGGACGACAAGCAGAGGACAAGCGAAAGATGACAAAGGATACCATTGGCGTCGATATCTCGAAAGATCATCTCGATGCCCACCGGATGAGCGACGGCGCGATCCGCCGCTTCGCCAACGACAGTGTCGGCCACGGAGCTTTCATGAGCTGGCTCGGCCAGCTTGAGACCATTCATGACACACGCATCGTCTATGAACCGACAGGCCCTTATCACCGGGCCTTCGAGCGTCGGCTGGCTGCGGCAGGCGCGGCCCTCGTCAAGGTTAATCCACGCCAGGCACGGCGTTTTGCCGAAGCCACGGGCAAGCTCGCCAAGACCGATCGGCTGGACGCCGCTATGCTGGCGCGCATGGGGGCACTCCTTGAACTCGAAGCACGGCCGGCACGCAGCCCGATCCTCAACGACCTCAAGGACTTGCACATGGCCCGCGAGGCGCTGGTCAAGAACCGCACCGCCGCCAAGAACAGGGCAAAGAACCTGACTTTGACCGTGCTCAAGCGTCACAACGCCGAGCAACTCAGGCAGATCGAACGCCAGATGGCCGCGATCGAAAGGGAGATCATGATGCTCATCAAGGACAATCTCGTCCTCGCAAGACGCTTCGAAAGCCTCATTTCGATCCCCGGCATCTCAGCAACCACCGCCTTCGCGCTTCTCATCGACATGCCCGAACTCGGCACGCTCGCCCACGGCCAAGCAGCCTCGCTTGCTGGCCTGGCTCCCGTCGCACGGCAGTCCGGGACATGGACCGGCCGTGCCTTCATCCGCGGCGGCCGGGCAAAGCTGCGACAGGCACTCTACATGCCGGCGCTTGGCGCTATGCGCTTCAATCCCGACCTCAAGGCAAAATACGACCAGCTCAAAGCTGCCGGAAAAGCACCGAAGGTTGCCATCACAGCCATCATGCGAAAGCTCATCGTGCTCGCAAACGCATTGCTCAGGGACGGCCGAGAATGGACGGCAACCCCTACTTGACCAACACGGATACTCTAGCGCAATTCCACCGAGCCCAGCCGTCGCGGCAAGCTTCAGAGCTGCAGCGACTGCCCGTCAAAGGCGACGAATGCACCGGGGAAGCTTTTCTGCGCATCGCGCTGCATGTCGTCCAGCTCGCGGTCGGTGCGGCCGGGAGCATGGTGAAACAGGGCCAGCCGCTTGGCGCCGGCCTTCTTGGCGAGCTTGATGCCCTCCTGCCATGTGGAATGGCCGAAGCCCAGATATTTCGGCATCTCGGCTTCGAGATAGGTCGCGTCATATACTACGAGATCGGCATCGGCCATCAGGGCCAGCGCGGCTTCATCGAGCTTACCGGCTATATGCTCGGTATCGTAGACCAAGGCGATGACCCTGCCCGACCATTCGATGCGATAGCCGATGCAGCCGCCCGGATGGTTCAGCCTGGCCGTATGCATCACGATGCCGGGATGCGGCTTCAGCGTATCGCCGGCGGCGAAATCGCGAAAACCCATCTCGGCGCGACAGATATCGGGTTCGACGGGGAACCATGGCGGCCGCATGAACTGGCCGATCAACTGCCGGGTCGTCGTCTTGCCGGCAAGATGACCAGACCAGAGATCGACACTGACCCTCGGATCATAGATGGCATTGAAGAAGGGCAGCCCGATAATGTGGTCGTAGTGCGAATGCGTGAAGAAGAGATCGATGTTGCGGACCCCTTCCTTGGCCAGATACGACGCCGCTTCGCGCAACCCCGTCCCGGCGTCGAATAAGATATGCCTGCCATCATGCCGTAACTCAATGCACGACGTATTGCCGCCGTACCGCTCAAATTCCGGTCCCGATACAGGGATGCTTCCCCGCACGCCCCAAAATTTCAGCTCGAAACTATCGTTATTCATGGAAGTTTTTACACCATTCCCCTTTCGGTCAAAAAAAGCACACTTTTGCTGTCGTGCGAAGCCAGCAATTTTCCAAAAGTCGCGCGGTGGTAAAAACTGGATCTCATCGTTCGACCGATACAGATCCTTGGACGAACGAACACCGCCAGCGGATCGCACAGATCCTAATATAGGTATGGCGTGGCAAAATAGATAAGGGGCCGGGATTGACGCCCCGGTTCGAGGGTCAGGCACGAGATGCTGATATTGACGGAAAGAGGTCCTTCAGGGGGCCAATAATCGCGGCGGTCGGCTGCTCTCTTCGCTGCTTACAGCGTCGCGGCCGACCGGGCGGCCTGTTCGTAATAGCCGGACAATGCCCTGAGATGCGAAGCGATATCGGACAGGCCATCCTGCGACAAGCCGGAGACCTTGGTCGCCTCCACCAGCAGACGCTCGCGAATTTCAGTATAGCGCTGCAATGCATCCAGGCCCTTGTCGGTGACCCGAATCGTCTTTTCCTTGCCGGCCTTGCCGCTTTTGACAAGCCCCGCCGCCTCCAGTTTCTTGACGGCGTAATTGGCGACATGCGTGTCCTCGATATCAAGGACGAGGCAGAGATCGGCAAGCGTTTTCGGCCGGTCACGATGCCGCACGGAATGAATGATCAGGATTTCGACCGGTGAAAGGCCGGGCACGCCTGCCGCCGCCATGCAGCGCACCAGCCAACGATTGAAGGCATGGGAAAAGAGGATCGACCCGTATTCCAGCTCCGAAAGGGCCGGCGAACTGCCGCCCGCAAGATGGGCTGACGATACGATCAATTCGCGTCGCTCGGTCTTTTCCTCGGACGTCACCTGAAAATCTCCTTCGAACCGGATCGAGGCCCTGCAGTTACGACAGGCCGAGCGACCAATCGCCGCCCGGCTCCCGCATTACATTCCTATTCGTCCCGCTTTCCGTAGCCGCCGCCGGTGGGGGTGACGACCGTGAAGGCCTCGCCCGCCTCGAGCACGGTATGGGCCGAGCCGATCAGCTCCTCGATCTTGCCATCGTTGCGACGGACATAGTTGCGGCCGGTCTGCCCGGCTTCGCCGCCCTTGACGCCGAAGGGCGCGACGCGCCGATGGCCCGAGAGAATGGCGAATTCCAGCTTTTCGCGGGTGCGGATGGTGCGCTGCGTGCCGTTACCGGCATTCCACTTGCCGCGGCCGCCCGAATTCGGACGAATGTGGAAATCCTCCAGCACGACGGGGAAACGCGTCTCGAGGATTTCGGGATCCGTCAGGCGCGAATTGGTCATGTGCGTGTGGACGGCATCGGCGCCATTGAAGCCCGGCCCGGCCGGAGCGCCGGAGCAGATCGTCTCGTAATATTGATAGGCGTCATTGCCGAAGGTCAGGTTGTTCATCGTGCCTTGCGCGGCGGCGAGCGCTTCGACCGCGCCGAACAGGCAGTTGGTGACAGCCTGGCTCACCTCGACATTGCCGGCAACGACGGCGGCCGGATATTCCGGCGTCAGCATCGTGCCTTCGGGGATGATGATGCGGATCGGCCTGAGGCAGCCGGCATTCATCGGAATATCGGCCTCGACGAGAACCCGGAAGACATAGAGCACGGCGGCGCGCGTCACCGGCCGCGGTGCGTTGAAATTATCCGGACGCTGCGCCGACGTGCCAGTGAAATCGACCGTCGCCTCGCGCTTGTCCTTGTCGATCGAGATCCTGACGACGATCTTGCAGCCCTGATCCATTTCGTAAGTGAACTCGCCATCCGGCAGACGATCGAGAACGCGGCGCACGCTTTCGGCAGCATTGTCCTGGACATACCCCATATAGGCGTCGACGACATCTTCGCTGAAGTGGACGATCATCTTCTTCAGCTCGGCAACGCCCTTCTCATTGGCGGCGACCTGGGCCTTGAGATCGTTGATGTTCTGCGCGAGCGTGCGCACCGGATAGCGCGCGCCCGTCAGCAGCTTGGTAAGCTCCGCCTCACAGAAGCGGCCGCGATCGAGCAGCTTGAAATTGTCGATATAGACGCCTTCCTCCTCGATATGGGTGGCGAGCGGCGACATGGAGCCCGGCGAAATGCCGCCGATATCAGCATGATGGCCGCGGCTGGCGACCCAGAAGCGGATATTCTTACCGGCGTCGTCGAAGACAGGGGTGCAGACGGTGAGGTCGGGCAGATGCGTGCCGCCATTGTAAGGCGCGTTGATCAGGAAGACGTCGCCCGGATGGATCACGGCATTTTCACGGATCGCGGTTGCGACGGACGCGTCCATCGAACCCAGGTGAACAGGCATATGCGGCGCGTTGGCGACCAGATTGCCGTCCGCATCGAAGACCGCGCAAGAGAAATCCAGCCGTTCCTTGATGTTGACCGAATAGGCCGTGTTCTGCAGCGTCATGCCCATCTGCTCGGCGATCGACATGAAGAGATTGTTGAAGATCTCCAGCATGACAGGATCGGCCCTGGTGCCGATGGCGTTGCGCTCCGGCAGCGCCTTGATGCGCTTGAGGACGATGTGATCCTTGACCGTCAGCTGCCCCTGCCAGCCATCCTCGATGACGATCGTCTGGTTCGGCTCGATGATGATGGCCGGGCCGGTCACGGTCTGGCCGGGCCTGATCACCTGACGCAGGACAACGGCTGCATCGTGGCTCTCGCCGCTCGAATAGAAGGCGGTGCGCCTTGCGGCCTGTGCCTCGCCCTCGGCCGCCGCTTCGAGCTCGACTGCGATATCGGCAGCCGCGCCGCCGATCGTTTCGATCTCGACGGCCTCCACGACCAAGGGCTTGTCTTCGGCGACAAAGCCGAAGCGGCGCTTGTGCAGTGTCTCAAACTGGCTGCGCAGCCGCGAAGGATCGTCGGTCTCGGGGAAGGTCGTCTCCACCGCCAGCAGGGTATCGGTGCCGGCATAGCGGATATGGGCGCGCTGGACCGTCTTGATTTCGCTTGCCGGGACACCCTGCGCTTCCAGCTCGGGCACGCATTCGCCGCGCAATTCGCTGCCGAGTGCTGCAATGGCGGCCGGCGCCGCATCATCGAGGGAAACGCCGAGTGCCTTCTGGCGCGTTGCCCTGATATCGGCAAGCCCCATGCCATAGGCGGAGAGAAGGCCGGACATCGGATGCAGGAGGATACTCTTCATGCCGAGCGCGTCGGCCACCAGGCAGGCATGCTGGCCGCCGGCGCCGCCGAAGCAGTTGAGGGCATAGCGCGTCACGTCATAGCCGCGCTGCACCGAGATCTTCTTGATCGCCTCGACCATATTGGCGACGGCGATGCGAATGAAGCCGTCGGCGACATCTTCCGGGCTGCGGCCATCGCCGATCTCGGCCGCGAGTGCTGCGAATTTCGCCCGCACGGTCTCGACATCGAGCGGCTGATCCTGGTCGGGTCCGAAGATGGAGGGGAAGAATTCCGGCAGCAGCTTGCCGGCCATGACGTTGGCATCGGTCACCGCCAGCGGGCCGCCGTTGCGATAGCAGGCCGGCCCCGGAAAGGCGCCGGCGGAATCCGGCCCGACGCGGAAACGATCGCCGTCGAAATGCAGGATCGAGCCGCCGCCTGCGGCCACCGTATGGATCAGCATCATCGGTGCACGCACACGGACACCGGCCACCTCCGTCTCAAAAGCGCGCTCATATTCGCCGTCGAAATGCGCCACGTCCGTCGAAGTGCCGCCCATGTCGAAGCCGATGACATTGGCAAAGCCCGCCTGCTCACCGGTCTTTGCAAGCCCGACCACGCCGCCGGCCGGACCGGAGAGGATAGCGTCCTTGCCCTGGAACATATCGGCCGCCGTCAACCCGCCAGACGACATCATGAACATGACGCGCGCGCCGGTGCGCTCAACGTCGAGCTCATAGCAGACCTGGCCGATATAGCGGCCGAGTACCGGCGAGAGATAGGCGTCGATGACAGCAGTATCGCCACGGCCGACGAGCTTGATCAGCGGCGAGACCTCGTGACTGACCGAGACCTGCTCGAAGCCGAGGGATCTTGCGATCCTGGCAACGGCAGCTTCGTGCGCCGGGAACTTGTAGGCATGCATGAAAACGATCGCGACAGAGCGATAACCCCTAGCGAGAAGATCGCGCAGCGCCGCCTCGGCCGCCTTTTCGTCCAGCGCCAATTCGACAGTGCCGTCGGCAAGCACTCGTTCCTCGATCTCGACGACATCTTCGTAAAGCGCTTCCGGCTTGACGATCTCGGTTGCGAAGATCTTCTTGCGCTCCTGATAGCCGATGCGCAGCGCATCGCGGAACCCTTTCGTCGTCACCAGCGCAAGGCGCTCGCCCTTGCGCTCGAGCAGCGCATTGGTGGCAACCGTGGTGCCCATGCGGACCTCGCCGATCGCGCCCTCGGGAACCGGCTCACCCTTGCCGAGGCCGAGATGAAGACGGATGCCATGAACGGCTGCATCACGATAGGCGTCGGGATTTTCCGAGAGAACCTTGCGTGCGTGGAGAGCGCCGGACGGATCGCGCCCGACAACGTCGGTGAAGGTACCGCCGCGATCGATCCAGAAATCCCAACGGCCCGAAATGTTCTCCGACAAACCCGCCTCCAGCAGAACGACGCCAATAACGATGATAATATATCGATAAATCGTCAACGTTTTGTCGTCAACATGAATCGCCGATACCGATCGCCATGGACTGTTTTTGTCAGCATAACGCTTGCGGCGAGCCCGATCTATTCCTCGAAGCGGCTCGTTCCCTCACGATCGTGGTCATATCGTCTCGCGAGCGGAAACGGCGGCAGCCAGGATTCGCGGCGGACGGTCCAGAGTTCGTAGGTCGGCCTTAGCTGGTCAGGGGCATCGAGAGATCCGAGGTTCACTTCGATCTCATCCGCGCTTCGCGAGAAAACGGACGAGCCGCAGCGAGGGCAGAAAAACCGGCCGGCGTAGTCGCGTGTTTCGCCTTCGATCGTCACAGCATCCTCGGGAAAGATCGCGGAGGCATGGAAAAGCGCGCCATGATGCTTGCGGCAGTCGAGACAGTGACAAATGCCGACGCGATAGGGGCGCCCCGATGCCGCTATTCGTACCTTGCCGCACAAGCAGCCGCCGGTGAAACGGTCCATCCTGCACCTCCTCAAAAATCAAGCAGGCGGAAAGTTTACGCCAAACGGAACAGTCGCCGCAACCGCAGGCGGCTGGCGAAAGCACAGGGGGGCATTATAAGCCGGCGCTCCATTGGAGCACAGCCGGGAGCGGATGCGCTAATGCAACCCACCGACGCCGAGCAAACGCTCGACCACGCCATGATCCGCTGCCAGAGCCTTCGGCGTCCCCTTCCAGGCAAGCCGGCCGCGCTCCAGAATGATGACGTCGCTTGCAAAATCCAGCGCGCTCTGGATGCGCTGCTCCACCAGCAGGATGGTCATGTCGCCCGACTTGGCAAGCTTGGCGAAGGCCGCCATCAGCTCCTCGCAGATGACAGGCGCGAGCCCCTCCAGCGGCTCGTCCAGAAGCAGAACGGAGGGTCGGCCGAGGATCGTTCGGGCGGTCGACAGCATCTGCTGTTCGCCGCCGGAAAGCTGGCTGCCGAGGTTTTTGCGCCGCTCCTTCAGGCGTGGAAACATGTCATAGGCTTCCTGCAAGGCGCTCTTCGGCCGTCCCTTCAACCCGACGGAGAGATTTTCCTCCACCGTCAGTGTCGGGAAGACGTCTCGCGTCTGCGGCACATAGCCGAGACCTCGATGGGCGCGCCGGGCGCTCGGCAGGCCGGCAATATCGGCCGAGCCCAGCCGGATGCGGCCGTCATAGCGGCGGGTCTGACCGGCAAGGGTGGCAAGCAGCGTGCTCTTACCCATGCCGTTGCGGCCGAGCACGGCCAGCCGGCCGCCCGCCGGCACGGAAAAGGAAACCGCTTCCAGCACCCGCGTCGGGCCATAGCCGGCCGACAGATTTTCGACTTCAAGCGGCGTGGCCGGCATTGGCGTAGCTCCCAAGATAGGCTTCGCGCACACGCGCATCCTGCGTCACGTCTTTCGGCGACCCGTCGAAGATGATCGTGCCAGCGGCCAGCACCACCACGCGCTTGGCGAAGCGGAAGACGAGGTCCATGTCATGCTCGATCATCAGCACGGCAAGATCGGCGGGTAGATCGGCGAGCGCCTGCTCGATGCGGCCGGTATCGCTCTGCGGCACGCCGGCGGCGGGTTCGTCGAGCAGCAGCACCTTCGGCTTCAGGGCCATGGCGACGGCGATCTCCAGCAGCCGTTGCTGGCCATAGGCGATCTCGCTGACCTTGCGATGCATGAGATCGACCAGGCCGAGCGTGCCGAGCAATTCCTCGGTCTCGGCCATGACGTCGCGCATCGATAGGAAATTACCGAACATGCGGCCGGAACGGCCTGTACGCTGCAGCACCGCCATGCCGAGATGCTCGGCCGGCGTCATGTCCTGAAACAGCCTGGTCACCTGGAACGAGCGCACGAGGCCGCGCCGGACCCGGCCGATGGCGTCGACCTTGTTGACGTTTTGCCCGGCGATGCGAACCTCGCCGGAATCGACAGGCAGATTGCCCGTGACGAGGTTGACGAAGCTGGTCTTGCCGGCGCCGTTCGGGCCGATCAAGGCGACGCGAGCTCCCGGCGCCATCGACAGGCTGACATTGTTCGTCACCGTCAGGCCGCCGAACGCCTTCTTCAGATTGCTGACCTCGAAGATCGCGCTCATGTCCGCGCCTCCCTGCCACGGGCAACATAGGCGGCGGCCGTACCGTAAATGCCCTTGGGCGCGAAGAGAACGACGAGGATCAGCAAGGCTCCGACGATCGTCAGCCAGTGGAAGGGATTGGCGGCGGAGACGTAATCCTCGAACAGCATGAAGATCAGCGTGCCGGCAAGCGCGCCGAACAGTGATCCGGTGCCGCCGAGCACGAGCATGACCAGCGCCTCGGCCGATTGCGTGAAGGACAGGCTGTCGAGGCCGACGACCTGCGTCGAAATCGCACTCAGCGCACCGCCGATGCCAGCAACGGCGCCGGAAATCACATACATCTTGATCAGTGCCATCTTTGGCGAGGCACCCATGGCGCGGATGCGCAGCGGGTCCTGCCGGATACCGCGGCAGAGCATGCCGAAGGGCGAACGCACGAGGAATCGTAAGAGCACAAGCACGATCAGCAGCAGCGCCACGCCATAGATGTAGGCCGTATGCCCGTAGAGATCGAACTCGAACATGCCGAACAACGGATCGGCTGAAATGCCCGACAATCCGTCGCTGCCGCCTGTCCAGCTCGATGCCTTGTTGGCGAATTCATGGAAGAGATAGACCAGCGCGATCGACAGCACGAGTTGCGGCAGCCCGTGCGCTCTGAGGATGACGACGGAGCAGACCAATCCGGCAAGCGCACCGCCGACAACACCGGCAAGCGTCATCAGCAGCGGATCGTTGATGCCGTAATGGGCCGATGCGATGCCCGCCGCATAGGCGCCCGCACCAAACAGCGCCGCATGACCAAGGGTTGCGACGCCGCAATAGCCGGTGACGAGATCGAGCGAGAGAACAAGAAGCGCAATCGCAATCAGACGGGTCAGGAGAGCGAGGTTGTCCGGAAACAGCAGGTAGCCGACGGCGGCCACAACGACGATGACCACAACCGCGATCAGATCCTGCCCGAATGTACGATGTCTGGTCACGGTCGCGGCCGCCTCTCTTTGAAGGGTCAACGCCATGCTACTTCATTCTCCCTGCAAAGCCGCGCGGGAAGACGCAGATGATGGCAATGACGGCCAGATAGAAGAAGAATTCCCCATATTCCGGCATGAGATAACGGCCCGTCGTATCGATGCAGCCAAGGATGAGACAGGCAAGCAGCGCGCCGGAGATCGAGCCGGCACCGCCGACGGAGACGACGACGAGGAAGGTCACCATGTAGCGCAGCGCATAATAGGGTTCGACCGGCAGGAGCTCGGCCCCCACGACGCCGCCGAAGGCGGCAAGCCCGACGGCAATGGCGAAGCTGACCGCATAGACGATTTCCGTTCTGACGCCTAGTGCGGCGGCCATCGGGGCATTGTCGACGGAGGCGCGCAACTTCACGCCGAATGTGGTCTTTTCGATCAGGTACCAGAGCGCCAGCGCAACCACCAGACCGCAGACGATCGCGAAGATCCGATGGGTGCCGATGGTCCGGAAGCCAAGATCGACGGAGCCCTGCAGGCTGCCCGGCAAGGGTATGGTCTTCAACGTTGGGCCGAAGACATAGTTGGCAATGCCGATGATACAGAAGGTGATGCCGATCGTCATCAGCACCTGCGTCAGTTCCGGCGCGCCGTAGATGCGCCGGTAGAGCAGCCGTTCGATCGGGATGGAAATGATGACTGTCCCGACCACTGCCAGCAGCACGGCCACACCATAGCCCAAACCCAGATCGCGCGTCGCATAAGAGGCGATATAGCCACCGATCATGGCAAAAGCGCCATGGGCCAGATTGACGACGCGCATCAGCCCCATGGTGACGGAAAGGCCGATGGAGATGACGAACAGTACCATGCCGTAAGCGAGGGCATCGACTGCTATGCTGAGCACGGTTTGCATTGAAATCGCTGGTCCGGTTGTTATTGCGCAGCTGCTGCCATCAAACGCCTGAACGAAAACTTCCGCTCAGGCGTTTGAAGCTCAGGAGCGCTTACTTCGCGGCGGCAAGACCGGGATCGCCCTGCTTCTCGAAGGTCTGGATTTCCTTGTTGTAGTATTTGCCGTCATCACCCTTGGCGACTTCGCGCAGATAGATGTTCTGCGTGATATGCCGGCTTTCCGCATCGATTGTCACCGGACCGCGCGGGCTAACCCAGGACAGGCCCTTCACGGCATCGACTGCCTTCTGCGCGTCCTGCTTGCCGCCGGTCGCCTCGATCATCTTGTAGATGACATGCATGCCGTCGAAGGCACCGACGGCGGGGAAGGTCAGCTCGGCGGGATTGCCGATCGCCTTGCCGGCGGCCGCGACGAAAGCCTTGTTTTCGGGCGAGTCATGCGACACCGCATAGTGGAAGGTCGTCTGCATGCCGAGTGCGGCGTCGCCGAGCGCCGGCAAATCGGATTCCTGCGTCAGGTCGCCCGGCGCGAACAGCTTGATGCCGGCGGACTTCAGGCCGTTTTCATTATAGGCCTTGACGAAGCCGAGCGTCGTCGGGCCGGACGGCAGGAAGGCGAAGACCCCTTGCGCGCCGGAATCCTTGATGCGCTGCATGATCGGGCTGAAATCATTGGTCGAGAGCGGCATGCGGATCGCCTGCACCACTTCACCGCCCTGCTTCTCGAAGCCGGCCTTGAAGGCATTTTCGGCATCGACGCCAGGACCATAGTCGCTGACGACGGAGATGACCTTCTTCACGCCGGCATCATAGGCGACCTTGGCGATCGGCGTCGAAGTCTGCCATGTGGTGAAGGAAGTGCGCACCACGAACGGGCTCTTGGTGACGATCGCAGAAGTCGCGGCATTGAAGATCACCATCGGCACATTGGCCTGCTTCAAGATCGGCGTCACGGCCATCGCGTCCGGCGTGAAGTAGAAGCCGGCGAGATACTGGACATGCTCCTTGACGACCAGTTCCTGGGCCAGCGCCTTCGACTGAGCGGGATCGGCCTGTGGCACGTCGCGGTAGATCACCTCCACCTCGTCATTGCCGACCTTCTTGCCATTGACAGCCATATAGGCGTCGATGCCGGCCTTGAAATTCTTACCCTGCAGCGCGAACGGGCCGGAAAACGGACCGACGACCCCGACCTTGATGGTGTCGGCATAGGCAGCGCCGCCAAGAGCAACGGCCGCGATGGCGGCCAAGACAAACCGTTTCATTTTTTCTCCTCCCGGCAGCCATTTCTTGTGCCGCCCTTGATCATCTAAAATGCTGATCACCGCCAATTTCTCATAGGAAATGGTGATGTAAAATGAAATAAAACCTTCTATCCATGCCTATCTGGTTATGAATAGCGCGAATATCCTACTCCGCTGCCGTTCCCAGACGCTTGATCATGCCGGTGAGTTGCAGGGCATGACGCAGCGACGCCGCCGTCGCCACCACCATGGGCGGCAACAGCAACCATTCCAATGTCCATGCAGCCCCGGAGCGTTCCTGCTCGTGCACGAGCGATTGATGAATGCCCGAAAGCTGCACCGCATTGAAGCGGGCAAGCGTGACCAGCGTTTCGGCCGCAACCGGATTCTGCTTGTGCGGCATGGCCGAGGAGCCACCGCCACCGCCAAGCTCGATCTCATCGCCGGCCTGCGCCAGAAGTGCTGTATCCTGACCGATCTTGCCGAGACTGCCCGAGATCATGGACAAGAGCCCGGCGAGCTCGGCAATGCGGCCTCGCTGGCTTTGCCATTGCGGCTCGTCCGTCAGACCCAGCGCCTGTGCCAGCGAGCCCCTGATTTCGGCCGCCTTCGGCCCGAATTTTTCCAGCGTGCCCGCCGCACCGCCGAACTGCAGCGGGAAAGTCTCCTGCGTCAGCCGGTCGCGATACTGATCGAGCGGATGGCGCCATGCCCGCAGCCGATCGGACACGGTAATCGCGATCGCCGCCTGCATCCGGGTGCGGCCCATCAGTCTGTTCGAGCCGAAACGATCCTCCAGTTTGGAGAGAGCGGACGACACGGCGAAGAGACGGCCTCCAAGGATAAAGGCCGCAGCCTTCAGCCGCAGCATCAGGCTGGTGTCGATGACGTCCTGGCTGGTGGCGCCGAAATGGACATGGCTGCCCGCATCCCCGTCGACCGCCTTGCGCAGCTGCCGGACAAGCTCCGGCACGACGACGCCGTCCGACGCCGCTGCCGTCTTCAGACTCTGCAGATCGGGCTCGAAACCGGTGCAGACTTCAGCGATGCGCGTGGCCGCCGCCTGCGGGATCACGCCGTGCTGCGCCTCGACCTTGGCAAGAGCAGCTTCGAAAGAGAGCATGGCGCGAATATCGGCGCTGGCGGAGAAATATCCTGCAACCTCCTCGTCACCGAGGAGACCGGACAGGAAAGGATGATCGAAGGGAGAGACGCTCATGGCCTATATATCGAGGAAAACCGTTTCCTTGTCGCCCTGCAAATGGATGTCGAAGGTGTAGACGGAGCCCTCCTTCGCGGCAATCAGCGTTGCGAGGCGATCCCTGTGTTCGATGCGCGCAAGCAAGGGGTCTTCGGCATTGGCCTCGGTCTCTTCCGGGAAATACATGCGCGTGTGCAGGCCGATATTGATGCCGCGCGCCACGATCCAGACAGTGATGTGCGGCGCCATCTCGCGGCCGTCCTTGAAGGGGACACGACCGGGCTTGATCGTCCCGAAACGGAAAACGCCGTCGGTCGAGCTGGTCGGGCAACGCCCCCAGCCGGTAAAATTCGGGTCGGCCGTGCCACGCAGTTCCGACGGGCTGTTGTAAAGCCCGGCGCTGTCGGCCTGCCAGATCTCGAGGACGGCATCCTTGACCGGCGCTCCCGCGCCATCGATCACTCTTCCCGTCACCGTGATGTGCTCGCCGAGCGTCTTGTCGTTGACCATGACGGAGCCGAGATCGGTTTCGTAGACGCCGCCGATCTCGCTGTAGTTCGGCGTCAGGCCGATATGAACGTAAGGCCCTGCCGTCTGCGACGGCGTTTCCTTGAGATAACCGAGATCCTGTACCATCAATTGCCCTCCAGCCGGTTTTCGAACAGCGTCGAGCGGCGACCGCGCAGCACGATATCGAATTTATAGGCGCGGGCATCCATCGGGATCGTGTTGCCCCAGTCGAGCGGCGCAATCAGCTGCTCGATCGCCTGTTTGTCGGGGATCGTGCCGACGATCGGACATTTCCAGATCATCGGATCGCCCTCGAAATACATTTGCGTGATCAACCGCTGCGCAAAACCATGGCCGAAGACGGAGAAGTGAATATGCGCGGGGCGCCAGTCGTTGACGCCGTTCGGCCAGGGATAGGCGCCGGGGCGGATAGTGCGGAAGGCATAGTGCCCCTCGTTATCGCTGATGGCTCGGCCGCAGCCGCCGAAATTCGGGTCGATGGCGGCAAGATAGGTTTCCTTCTTGTGGCGATAGCGCCCACCGGCATTGGCCTGCCAGAATTCGAGGAGGACACCTGGCACCGGTCGGCCGCGCTCGTCGAGCACGCGGCCATGCACGATGATCCGCTCGCCGATGGCGCTCTCGCCCGGCTTGGCGAAATTGTGGATCAGGTCGTTGTCGAGCTCATTCAGTATCGAATGACCGAAGACCGGCCCGGTGATCTCGGAGATGGTGCCGTCGAGAGAGAGCAATGCGCGCTGCGGCGAGCGCAGCACGGAGGTCTTGTATCCCGGCGCAAAAGCCGGCGGATGCCAGGCGCGGTCCCTGGCGAAAAAGGCGCCGGTTTCAGGCTTGCTGTTGCTTCCCTTGGACATGTCTGCCTCGCTTCATGCCGCCTGTTCGGCGTCCATCTGTTCGAAAACCTGCTTGGCGATCTTGATCGCGTGGTTGGCGGCCGGCACACCGGCATAGATCGCCACATGCAGAAGCGCCTCGCAGATATCGTCGCGTGTTGCGCCGGTGTTGCGCGTGGCGCGCACATGCATGGCCACTTCATCATCCTGGCCGAGCGCGGCGAGCAGGGCAATGGTCACGATGGACCGTTCACGCAAGCTCAGCGTCGGGCGCGACCAGACATGCCCCCAGGCCGCTTCGGTGATCAGCTCCTGAAAGGGTTGATCGAACTCGGTCGACCCCTGCTGGGCGCGATCGACATGGCTGTCGCCGAGCACGGCGCGGCGTGTCGCCATGCCCTGCAGATAGCGCTCGGACGGCATGGTGGGGTCATTCATCAGGCTTGTTCTCCACGCAGGACGACGTCGATGAAGGCACGGATGACTTCGGTCAACGCCTCGGGTTGTTCGACGCAGGGGATATGGCCGGCGTCCTTGATCACTTCATAACGCGCATTCGGAATGAGCTTTGCCGTCGAAAGCACCAGCTCGGGCGGGGTGGAGCCATCCTGATCGCCGACGATGCAGATGGTGGGCACCGCGATCTTGGCCGCAGCCTCGGTCAGGTCGGCATCGCGAAGCGCGGCGCAAGTGGCGACGTAACCTGCGACCGGCTGGCGGATCAGCATGTTGCAATAGCCTGCGAAGGCGATGTTTTCCGGGCGGCGGAAGGCGGGCGTGAACCAGCGCTCCATGATGGCATCGACGATGGATTCGATGCCCTCAGCCTCGACCTGCGCGATGCGGGCATTCCAGCTCTCGGCCGTGCCGATCTTGTGGGCGGTGTCGCAGAGGATTAGCGCCCGCACCAGATCCGGGCGGCGCTGATAGAGCGACTGCGCGACCAGCCCGCCGACCGACAGTCCGCAGATAATGGCATTCTTGACCGAGAGGAAATCGAGCAAGCCGGCAAGGTCGGTAGCATGATCCTCGATGGAATAGGGCATTTGGCCGAGACCGGAGAGGCCATGGCCACGCTTGTCATAGAGCACGATGGGAAAATCACCGGCAAGCCGCACGATCACATCCCGCCAGATCCGGAAATCGGTACCGAGCGAATTGGCAAAGACAAGAACCGGCTTGTCGGCCGGACCGCCAATGATCTGATAGTGGATCGTGACGTCGTTGATGCGGGCAAACTGCACTGGAAATCTCCTCGGACGCGAGATTGGATGTATAATCCGGTTAGGTAAAATGATATTTCTTTGCTCTACGATAACTCCAGGGTTATGAGTGAGCATGCTCGACGCACGCATCAAGTTCCGCCATCTACAGACCTTTGTCGAGGTTGCGCGCCAGAAAAGCGTGATCAAGGCGGCTGGCCTGCTGAATATCAGCCAGCCGGCGGTGACCAAGACGATCCGCGAGCTGGAAGAGGCGCTCGGCGTCGCCGTCTTCGAACGCGACGGGCGCGGCATCCGCATCACCCGCTACGGCGAAGTCTTTCTCCGCCATGCGGGTGCTGCACTTACGGCCCTCAGACAGGGCCTCGATTCCGTATCGCAGGAGCGTTCCGGCGAAGCGCCGCCGATCCGCGTCGGCGCGCTGCCGACAGTTTCCACACGGATCATGCCGCGGGCGATGGACTTGTTTCTCAAGGAGGAGACCTGGAGCCGCATCAAGATCGTCACCGGCGAGAACGCCGTGCTTCTGGAGCAGCTGCGCATCGGCGATCTCGATCTCGTCGTCGGCCGATTGGCGAGCCCCGACAAGATGACGGGCTTTTCCTTCGAGCACCTCTATTCCGAACAGGTGGTCTTCGCCGTCAGGGCCGGCCATCCCTTGCTCTCCGACAGGCAATCGCTGTTTGCCGATCTCAACCGCTACACGATCCTGATGCCGACGCGCGGCTCGATCATCCGGCCCTTTGTCGAGAGCTTTCTGATCGCCAACGGCGCCGGCGGACTGCCCAACCAGATCGAAACCGTTTCCGACTCTTTCGGCCGCGCTTTCGTGCGATCGAGCGACGCCATCTGGATCATCTCGGCCGGCGTCGTTGCCGGTGATGTCGATGACGGGCTGCTGGCACTCCTGCCGATCGACACCAGCGAGACGAAAGGACCGGTGGGGTTGACTGTTCGCACCGACGCCATCCCCACCCTTCCCCTGTCGATCCTGATGCAGACGATCCGGGAAACGGCGAGCGAGGTTGCCGGCAAGCTCTAAATTCCGTTCAGAACGGAAGGCCGACATAGTTCTCCGCCAGGGCGGTCGAAGCGGCGCGCGAATGGGTGAGATAATCGAGCTCGGCCTCCTGGATCTTCTGGTCGAAATCGCTGGTATTGGGAAAACGATGCAGCATCGTCGTCATCCACCAGGAGAAGCGAACCGCCTTCCAGACCCGGGCGAGCGCACGCACAGAATAGGCATCCAGTCCGGCATTCGAGCGATCCTGATAATGCTCGGTAAGACCCGAAAACAGGTAGTGCACGTCGCTCGCGGCGAGGTTGAGGCCCTTTGCGCCGGTCGGCGGCACGATGTGTGCGGCATCGCCGACGAGGAAGAGACGGCCGAAACGCATGGGTTCGGCCACGAAGGAGCGCAGCGGTGTGATCGATTTTTCGAAGGATGGCGCGGTGACCAGGGCCTCGGCATGATTGGCCGGCAGGCGACGGCGCAGCTCATCCCAGAAGCGGTCGTCGTTCCAGTCCTCGACCTTCTCGTCGAGCGGGCACTGGATGTAATAGCGGCTGCGCGTCATCGACCGCATCGAGCATAATGCAAAGCCGCGGGGATGATTGGCATAGATCAGCTCGTGGTTGACCGGTGCCACTTCGGCCAGCACGCCAAGCCAGCCGAAAGGATAGACCTTCTCGAAACTGTGGACCGATTTTTCCGGAACCGATTTGCGACTGACGCCATGAAAGCCGTCGCAGCCGGCGATGAAATCGCAATCGATGCGATGGGAAGCGCCGCCCTTCTCATAGGTCAGATAGGGCGTATCGCCATCGAAGCCGTGCGGCTGGACATTGGCAGCACCGTAGATGGTCGCAGCACCGCTTTCCTCGCGACGAGCCATCAGGTCACGGGTCATCTCCGTCTGGCCATAGATGACGACCCGCTTGCCGGCTGTGAGACCGTGAAGGTCGATGCGGTGATCGCGGCCGTCGAAGGCGAGCGAGAAGCCGTCATGCGGCAAGCCCTCGGCATGCAGGCGTGTGCTGGACTTCGCCTCATCCAGCAACCGGACGGTGCCCTCCTCAAGGACGCCGGCGCGCACGCGGCCGAGAATGTAATCCTTGCCGACGCGATCGAGAATGACGTTGTCGATGCCGGCCTCCGCCAGCAACTGGCCGAGCAGCAGCCCGGACGGCCCCGAACCGATAATGGCGACTTGAGTGCGCATCGTCTCCTCCCACGCGTATTTCTTGCCTCAAGTCTCTCCGGCGCACGGTCAATCCGCAATGGACATTTCGGCCATGAAATTGCACAAATCGAACATAGCGAGGGAGGAGAGCCGTGACGAAGACTGTGCCGACCTATGAGCTCTACGGCGAAAATACCGGCCGAAAGCCGGATTTCTGGCTGCATTGCGAGACGATTCCCTCCCGCAGCAGCCTTCATCATTGGGAGATCCGCCCGCACCGGCATGAGAGCTTCTTTCAGATCTTGTACATAGATGCCGGATCCGGCGACGCCGTCTTTGACGGAATTCCCCACGCCATTACGCCGCCGGCCGTCATTACCGTGCCGCCACGCGTCAATCACGGCTTCCGGTTTTCGCGCGATATAGACGGCTTCGTCATCACGGTGCTGATCTCGCATCTGAAGGCATCTCCGGGCGATCGCAGCCGGCTCGGCGCATGGCTTGCCGATCCGCATCTGACCTTGCTCGATATGGCCAACGAAGATGCGGCTCATGTCGCCGGCACACTGAAACGCCTGGGCGAAGAATTTGCCAGCCATCGCAATGGCCGCAACGATCTGCTCGATGCCTATCTGACGTCGGCCTTGCTGCTGACGGCTCGGATCGCTCAGAAAGCCGATGAAGGATCAAGCGCGGGCGATGAGGGTGAGCGCCGGATGGAGATGCTGCAGGGCCTCATCCAGCGCCACTTCCGTTCGCACAAGCCGGCTGCCTTCTATGCCGAAAGCCTCGGCATCTCGCCGGCCCATCTCAGCCGCATCGTGCGCAGCCGGACAGGGCACGGTGCGCACGAGCTGATCACCCGCAAGCTGCTCGACGAGGCCAAGCGCGAATTGGTCTTTACCTTCGCGACCGTTCAGGAAATCAGCTATCGCCTGGGCTTTGCCGACCCCGCCTATTTCTCCCGCTTCTTCGTCAAGCAGACCGGCCAGACACCTCGCGCCTGGCGCATCGAAGAGCGGGAGAGACTTGGGATGTGAGCAGAAAAAATCGGGCAACCATCCGTCCTCGTGGTTCGAGACGGCCCTTTGGGCCTCCTCACCATGAGGACTGATCATCTCGCTCTGCGGCCGAAGAGCAGCAGTCTCGTAGAAAAACAGGCCTGCTCCATCCTCATCCTGAGCTTGTCGAAGGACGAGGATGGCCCCGAGGTACCTGAAGTTTAAGGCAGCACCAGCCGCAGCGCCTTTTGCGTTTCCTTCAGCAGCGGCAGAAACCGTTCCGCCATGTCGGACGCAGCGACATAGGCGGCCGGTGCGCCGATATTGATCGCCGCCACCGTCTGGCCGCGATCGTTTTCGACCGGCACGGCAATCGAGCAGAGGCCTATTTCCAGTTCCTGGTCGATGACGGCATAGCCCTGCGCCCTCACCCGGCGGAACTCCGCCATCAGCTCCTCCGGATCGGTCTTGGTATTCGGCGTATTCGCCTTGAGGTCGGTCCGCGCGAGCACCGAGCGCGCCTCGCTTTCCGGCAAGGCGGCAAGCAGGACGCGGCCCATCGAGGCGCAGAAGGCCGGAAGGCGGCTGCCCGGTGTCAGGTTGATCGACATCACCCGGCGCTGCGAGGCGCGCGCGATATAGACGACGTCCGTTCCGTCCAGCACCGAAGCCGAGGCATTCTGCCCGGCCCGCTCGGCAAGCTGATCGAGATGCGGCTGGATGATGATCGGCAGCGGCGTTGCGGCAAGATAAGCATGGCCGAGCCTGAGGATCTTCGGTGTCAGCGTGAAGAACTTCCCGTCATAGACGGCATAGCCGAGCTCGGAGAGCGTCAGCAGCGAGCGGCGCACGGTGGCGCGATCGAGCCCGGTCAGCTTCGATGCTTCGGCAATCGTCAGGCGCTGACGCGTCTCGCCGAAGGCCTCGATGACTTTCAATCCTTTTGCAAAGCCGCTGACGAAATCTGTTTCGCGCATAATACCCTCCAAACCCCACGTGATTTTGTGCGATATATGAACAAATATCAAATAACGCACAAATTATTTGCCGTCCAGTCCCTGCTGATCTATTCGAAGAGAAGAGGACGGATCGTCTTAGTCCGCCGACGATGGCAAATGGGAGAATCCGCATGGACAAGACAATTGCGAGCACGGCGGCCGCCGTCTCGGACATCGGCGATGGTGCGATCGTCATGATCGGCGGCTTTGGCGGCTCCGGCGCGCCGATCGAACTCATTCATGCGCTGATCGACAAAGGCCCAAGAAATCTGACCGTCATCAACAACAATGCCGGCAACGGTCGTATCGGCATCGCCGCCATGATCGATGCCGGCATGATCAGGAAGATGATCTGCTCCTTCCCGCGGTCATCCGATCCGCGCGCTTTCACCGATCGCTATCTGGCGGGAGAAATCGAGCTGGAACTGGTGCCCCAGGGGACTCTTGCCGAACGCATCCGTGCCGGCGGCGCCGGCATTCCGGCTTTCTACACTCCAACCGCCTATGGCACCGAACTCGCCAACGGCAAGGTCATCGCGGAATTCGACGGCCGCCATTATGTTCAGGAGCGCTGGCTCAAGGCCGATTTCGCTATTGTCAAAGCACAAGTCGGCGACGCGCAGGGCAATCTCATCTACAACAAGGCCGGCCGCAACTTTAATCCGCTGATGTGCATGGCTGCGACCAGGACGATCGCGCAAGTCGCGAAAATCGTCGCCGCCGGCGAGCTCGATCCCGAGCACATCGTTACCCCCGGCATCTTCGTCAACGGTGTCGTGGAAGTCGCCGATCCGCAACAAGAGGAAAATCTCATTCGAGCCGGAGTGGCCTACGCATGACCATCGACACACGCGAAGACATCAAACTCTCCAACGCTCAGATCGCCTGGCGCGCGGCCCAGGACATCCAGGATGGCGCCTATGTGAATCTCGGCATCGGCTTTCCGGAAATGGTCGCCCGCTACCAGCCTCCGGGCCGCCAGGCGATCTTCCACACCGAAAACGGCATCCTGAATTTCGGCGAGCCGCCGGCGGAAGGCGAGGAAGATTGGGATCTGATCAACGCCGGCAAGAAGGCTGTCACACTGAAGCCGGGCGCCTCCTTCTTCCATCACGCCGATAGCTTCGCCATGGTGCGCGGCGGCCATCTGGATGTCGCGATCCTCGGCGCTTACCAGGTGGCGCAAAATGGCGACCTCGCCAACTGGCGCGTCGGCACCAAGGGCGTGCCCGCCGTTGGTGGGGCCATGGACCTGGTGCATGGCGCCAAGCAGGTTTTCGTCATCACCGAACATGTGACCAAGGATGGCAAGCCGAAACTGGTGGAAGCCTGCACCTTCCCGCTGACCGGCGTCGGCTGCATCACCCGCATCTATACGAGCCATGCGGTCATTGATATTGCCAAGGATGGTTTCGTCGTGCGTGAAAAACTCGCTGCGATGACGATGGACGAGCTGCAGGCGATGACCGGCGCTCCCCTCCATACCGATCGCCCCGTTGCCGACCTCGTCGTGCCGACGCTTTAAAGCGCTGCGTGATCTTTCAGATTCGCGCGATATGCTTTAAGCTTATAATATTTCGCGGGTCGTTATCGCAAAACCGCCGCACACATTTGCGCGACCTGCAGTAGGGAGAAGACTATGACCGAAGCCTTCATCTGTGACTATATCCGCACTCCGATCGGCCGTTTCGGCGGATCGCTTTCCTCCGTCCGCGCCGACGATCTCGGCGCCGTGCCGCTGAAGGCGCTGATCGAGCGCAACCGCTCGGTCGATTGGGAAGCCGTCGACGACGTGATCTATGGCTGCGCCAACCAGGCGGGCGAGGACAATCGCAACGTTGCGCGCATGGCAAGCCTGCTGGCCGGCCTGCCCATCGCAGTGCCCGGCACGACGATCAACCGGCTTTGCGGCTCGGGCATGGACGCCGTTATCGCGGCGGCCCGCGCCATCCGCGCCGGCGAGGCTGACATCATGATCGCCGGCGGCGTCGAGAGCATGTCGCGCGCGCCCTTGGTCATTCCCAAGGCCGAAAGCGCCTTTTCGCGCAATGCCGAAATCTATGACACCACCATCGGCTGGCGCTTCATCAATCCGCTGATGAAGAAGCAATATGGCGTCGACTCCATGCCGGAGACCGGCGAGAACGTCGCCGAGGACTACAAGGTCACCCGCGAGGATCAGGACGCCTTTGCCGTTCGGTCGCAGGCAAAGGCCGCGACAGCGCAGGAAAACGGTCGGCTTGCCAAGGAAATCACGCCGGTAGCGATCCCGCAGCGCAAGGGCGATCCGGTCGTCGTCGGCAAGGACGAGCATCCGCGCGCCACGACAATGGAAGCACTCGCCAAGCTCGGCACGCCCTTCAAGAAGGAAGGCGGCACGGTGACGGCCGGTAACGCCTCCGGCGTCAACGATGGCGCTGCCGCACTCATCATTGCCTCCGAAGCGGCAGCGAGGAAATACGGCCTGACGCCGATCGCCCGCATTCTCGGCGGTGCCGCCGCCGGTGTTGCCCCGCGCGTTATGGGCATCGGCCCGGTTCCCGCATCGCGCAAGCTGATGGCCCGGCTCGGCATGCGCCAGGAACAGTTCGACGTCATCGAATTGAACGAAGCCTTCGCCTCGCAGGGGCTTGCCGTGCTGCGCGAACTCGGCATCGCCGATGACGACGCCCGCGTCAATCGCAACGGCGGCGCGATCGCGCTTGGCCATCCGCTTGGCATGTCCGGCGCCCGCATCACCGGCACCGCCGCCCTGGAGCTGAAGGAAACCGGCGGCCGCTATTCGCTCTCGACCATGTGCATCGGCGTCGGCCAGGGAATTGCCATCGCCCTCGAACGCGTCTGATTTTTCCCGATCGGCTTTGGTCCGTCGCTGCATGGGCGGCGGGCCATGCCCGCTGCCCGGCCCCGGATACCGGGCGCAATTACCGACGCCATCGGGAACGGCAAAGGCTCTGGCGCGTTTTCCTGCTGCTCAGTGGGATCGATCCATGCCGTCACGCCAGAAACTCCTAAAGTTATTTTCTTCAGGCGCACTTACCCTTCCCTTTGCCCTCATCCTGTTGCTATCGATCGCGCAAATCGCCTTCGCAGCCGAAGGGCAAAAGGCCAGCCACGCCTCCGAAGGGCTGTTTCTGGTGCAGATCGTTCTGCTTGTCGTATCAGGCAGGTTGCTCGGCGAATGGATGGTGCGCATCGGCCAGCCGTCGATCATGGGCCAGATCATCGCCGGCATCATTCTTGGCCCCTCCCTTTTCGGCTTGGCTTTTCCACATGTGCAGGCAAGCCTCTTTCCAGCGGACGCAAGCCAGAAAAACATGACCGATGCGATCGGTCAGCTCGGCATCCTCTTTCTTCTGCTGCTCGCAGGCATGGAAACCGATCTCGGCCTGGCAAAGCGCATGCGCAAATCCGCCGCCGGCGTCTCACTGACGGGCATCGTCATTCCCTTCGCCGCAGGTTTCGCCCTGGGGGAGCTCATCCCGGACGCCTTGCTTCCTGATCCCGAAAAGCGGCTGGTCACATCTCTCTTCCTGGGCACCGCGCTTTCCATCTCCTCGGTGAAGATCGTCGCCTCCGTGGTCCGCGAGATGGGCTTCATGCGCCGGAACATCGGCCAATTGATTGTCGCCTCCGCCATCATCGACGATACGATCGGCTGGGTGATCATCGCCATAACCTTCGGCCTTGCCGAAAAGGGCACGGTCGATCTCACAACTTTGGCGACCAGCGCGATCGGCACGCTGGCCTTCATGGCCGTCAGCTTCACCATCGGCAGACGGATCGTCTTTGAAATCATCCGCTGGACCAACGACAATTTTCGCAGTGACCTGCCCGTGCTCAGCGCCATCGTCGCGATCATGGGCACGATGGCGATCATTACCAACCTCATCGGCGTCCATACCGTGCTCGGCGCCTTCGTCGCGGGTATTCTCGTCGGTGAATCGCCGATCCTTACCCGCCAGATCGACGTGCAGCTTCGCGCATTGACGACGGCGCTGTTCATGCCCGTCTTCTTCGGGCTGACCGGCTTGCAGACCGATCTCACCGTGCTCGCCGACCCCTCCATCCTGTTGCTGACGGCCGCAGTCGTCGTTATCGCCAGCATCGGCAAGTTCGGCGGGGCCTTCGCCGCCGCCAAGATCAGCGGATACTCGAGATCAGAAGCCCTCGCGCTCGGCTGCGGCATGAACGCCAGGGGATCGACGGAAGTGATCGTCGCGACCATAGGCCTGTCCGTCGGCGTTCTGGACGAGAAGCTGTTCTCCGTCATCGTTGCCATGGCGGTTATCACGACGATGGCGATGCCGCCGACGCTCCGTTGGGCACTGGCACGCCTGCCGCTGCGCGAGGAGGAGCGCGACCGGCTCGAGCGCGAGCAATTCGAGAGCGAAAGCTTCCTGGCGAATTTCGAACGCATCCTGCTGACCGTCGACGGTTCGCAAAGCAGCCGTCTGGCGACCTGGATCGCCGCCTTCTTCGCGGTAACGCGCAAGATGCCGGTCACCGTTCTGGACATCCGCGGGCCGAAGGATGCCGAGAGAGAGCCGGAGCCGGCAACCGCGACAGCACAACCATCGCAAGGCCGGCCCATTGCCGACGATCTGCGCCAATATGCAACCGCTTTGTTGTCGTCGGCGCCGCCTGATAAGGAGATGGCCGCCGAAAGCGATATCCACGTCACGGTTCGGGAAAAGGACGGTGAACTCAAAACCGTCCTGGCGGATATATCGGGCGCCGGCCACGACCTTCTCTTCACAGGCATCGAACCTTCGATGGGAGAGGACGGTCGCTTCAGTGACGCCCTACAGGTCATGACTTCAGCCTTCAAGGGAACCTCCGCCATCGTCACGGCGCGGGGCGCGCTGCCGGAGCGGCCCCAGGACCTGCGAATCCTGCTCCCTGTCAGCGGCACGGAGCGCTCCGTCAGGGCTGCGGAATTCGGGCTCGCCGTCGCCAAGGCGGCGAACGCCCATTGCGCCCTGCTGCTGATCGTGGAACCGCGGCAGGCGAAAGCCATTCAGCGGATCAGCGATCACGGCAGCGATAATTGGGATGTTCTGAAAACGGTTGGAGCGATTGCCGATTACTATGGCGTGAAGATCGAAAAAGTCGTTCAGCAGGGACCTTCGCCCGAGCTTTCGATCCTGCGCCATGCCCGCGGCGGAAAATATAATCTGATCGTGCTTGGTGTGAGCAAACGGGCGAGCGGCAGCCTATCCTACGGCGGCGTCGCGGACACACTCCTGCAAACGGCCGACAGGTCATGCATTTTCATCGAAACCGATCTCGCAAATGCCCCGGTTGTTACGACTAGCGCCGGATGACTTTAGGTCTATTCGACCTAAAATCTGAATCCGTACGCGAAACAAATAGGGCGGGCATGATGTCGTCCGAAACCCGCGTACCCTTTTCGGCATCAAGCTCCAGGAAAGGCCAGTCCTGCAGGTTCAGGCAGACGATATAGTTTCGGTAGATCTCGGAGAGGTTGACGCTCATCGCGCTGCGGCCTTTGCGGTGACGCTGAGACCAGCTCCGGCGCTCAGGCCGATACCTGCCAGCGCCGATGTCCCGCATGCCTGACCGCAATCGGATGCTTGAGCGGCGGCGCGGGCCGGCCGATATGGTATCCCTGAACGGCATCGATGCCAAAGGATTTGACGAGATCGAGCTGCTCTTCGTTCTCGACCCCTTCGACCAAGATGCGATGCCCGCGATTGCGCACCAGGCCGATGATGTCTTCCAGAAGGATCTTGGCACCGTCGCTATTTGCCGCGTCGTGAAGAAACGATTTGTCGATCTTCACGGTTTCGAAATCCATCAGGCGAAGCCAGGATAGACCGGCAAAGCCCGTGCCGAAATCGTCCAGCCAGAATTTGATGCCGAGCCTCTTGAGATCCTGAACGCTGTCGAGCACGTCGGGGCGTATTTCCATGTCGACGCCCTCGGTGATCTCGAACGCAAGCCTGTGCCCGGAAACGCCGGTTTCGGCCAGGATGGCGGCCACCTGCGCTGCAAAGCCTGGAGCACGCAATTGGATCGGAGAAACGTTGACGCTGACCGTCTCGACGACGTCGCGGGATAGCAGCTCGCAGCACGCCCGCCTGATCGCCCAGTAGCCCAATTCGATGATGGCTCCCGTTCGCTCCGCTATCGGAATAAAGATCGCGGGGGAAGAACTCGAGCCATCGAGCAATTGCAGGCGCATCAGGGCTTCGTAGGCGCCTATTTCTCCCGTCTCGAGATATTGGATCGGCTGATAGACCAGAGAGACGAGATTCTGCTGGATGGCGATCTTCAATATGGCCGCGATGTTCTCGCTCGCGTCCCCACCCGGAAGCTCGTTCGGATCGAATATCCTGGCGCAGTTGCGGCCGCTCGCCTTTGCGGAATAAAGGGCGCGGTCGGCTTCATTGATGACGTTTTCCAGCTTCGTGCCGGCCATGTCTCTCGTGACGGTCGCCCCGACGCTGACGGTGACATGCCGGAAGCCGTCGAGCCGCTGGGCATGGACGATATCGAGCGCCTCGATCCCCTGGCAAATGGCTTCCGCCAGGGCCAGCGCGTCCGATCCGCGCTCCAGATCGAGTATGACGATGAACTCTTCGCCGCCATATCGTCCGACTGTCGCACCCAGGGGGGCCACAATATCCGACAGGGCATTGGCGACGGTGATGAGGCAATGGTCGCCTTCCTGGTGCCCGTAATAGTCATTGTATTTTTTGAAGAAATCGACGTCGACCAACAGGACCGCAAATGCCACGCCATCCTCGTGCCAGCGCTCCCAGAACTGCTTCAGCCTTATATCTGCTGCCCGCCGGTTTTCCATTCCGGTAAGGGGATCCGTGATGGACAGGCGCAGAAGTGCCTCCCCGCGTTCCGTCGCCTGGCGCTGCTGCAGTTCGGCTTCTCTGGCATTGAGGAAGACGTTGAAGCGTTCCTTGTTCAATTTCCAGTTCACATAGGAGGTGAAAACGAAACAGCAGAGGTAAAAGGTCGTAAAGGCCAGGCAATAGGCCGGGCTGTAGTGAAACTCCGCGAGCGACAGCAGAAAGATCGCGAAGATCAGCCCCGATGACGCGACGGCCAGAGCGAATTCGAGACTGAAGAAGAGGTTGACGCCCATCATGAAAATGGCGCCGAAGGCAGCATAATAGGAAAAGGCCTCCGCATTGACGGTCTGCAGCGTCGGCACCAGCCACACGACATATCCGAAGACCACGGCGCCCGCGCATGTAGCCTCAAGCTCTCCCGCGCGACGCTGGCGCGCAAACTGGATCTCCAGAATAAGGAGCGAGGCGCCGCCGATGAAAAAACGCGCCGGAATCGTCACATGAGAGACGTCGGGAGTGAATATCAGGTCGGTTACCAGGAAAAGAAGATAAACGGGCACCGCAAGCCACAGGCCGCTGCGAGCCAGGACACGACGCGCCTCGTTGCCGTAGTCCTTGTAGAGCGCACGAAGCTCGCCTGGATTACTCATCAAGCGAGCCTCCCTCCAGCCAAGACCGCTTTCTCCCGACAATCGACGCATACTCATCATCACCCAAGTTAGCCGAGACTTCATGTCCACCGCGTTACCTTTGCGTCGCTCGACTGAATAAATCACTCGGTTCACCAAGGCGGCTAATTTGATCCGTTTGATAACGACAGCGTTGCCGCAGCGACATTAACAAAACCATAGCGCTCAATTTTTATCTGAGATATGGTTTGCGGAGTGTTCACGGACTCGTTTAAAATTGAAACAATTTCAAACTGCTCTTGATGGCTATAGCCTCGTTACCGCGCAATCCATCTCCGAACATGCGAGATCGTCGGGTAACAATCTTACAACCGAACAAATTAAAGAGGGCGAAGCCGAACTCGCCCTTATTCTCTCATTGACACAGCAGGCATTTGAAGCGAGCGCGCCGGTTCAAGGCATCATGAAAGCCTTGACTGAGCGCCTGCAGGTGTTGAAGAACAAGGTGACGCCCCTGACCTGGACGCATCTCGCCTCCATTGCGCAGACGCATCCGGCTTCATCCTTCCTGCTTCAGGACCCTTTGACCCGATGGTCCTTCGAAAAGCCGCGCGGTTATAGTGGCGATGCCTACCTGCTTGACTTCATTTATGAACATCCATCTGTTGCCGCACAGGTGGAAGAAGCCTCGGCGCTCGGCGCCGAAGTTTACGATTTCACCCGGCGTGCCGCCTCCGCCGTCGCGGTGCGGGAGAGGCGGGATCTTCTGGCGGCGCATGTCGATACGGTGGCCGAGAAGAACGACAAGGCTGAAATCCTGGCGATTGCGGCTGGCCACCTTCGTGAAGCGGAGCGTTCCCAGGCTCTGCAAAGCGGCAGGCTCAAGCGCTGGATCGCGCTCGATCAGGATCCCGTCAGCGTCGGGACCGTGAGCTCGGCCTTCCACGGCAGCTGCGTCGAAGCGATCAACGGCTCCGTTCGCACCATCCTGGGGCGCGCGCAGAAGCTCGGCACGTTCGATTTCATCTATGCGGCCGGTCTTTACGACTATCTTGCCGAAAGCGTCGCCGTCCGGTTGACGGAGCGCTGCCTGCAGATGCTAAAGCCAGGCGGCAAGTTCCTTCTCGCAAATTTCGCAAAGGATATCGGCGTCGAAGGCTACATGGAAACCTTCATGAATTGGCCGTTGATCTGGCGAACGGACGAGGATGTTCACTCGATCATCGACAAGGTCAAGCATCCGGTCACGGATGTTTCGGTCACGCGCGGTGAAAACGGCGGCGTCATATATGCGGTCCTGACCGTGTAGCCCGCGAAAGCAATGCAATTGGCTAAGCCGCGTTGCGGCTTGGCCGGCAAAGACGGAATAAAGCAAAGAGCAGAAGATAGACCAGCATGATGGCTGCGAAGGCGGCGGATGTCGCCGTGTCTTGCGCGAAGACCTGCTTGCGCAGCATATAACCAGACGCCAGAAACGGCGCGTTCCAAACGACTGCGCCGAAGAATGTCGCGATGGCAAAGCCGGGTGCCGGTATGGCAAGCACGCCTGCGGGAAATGCCATATAGGCCCTGATCACCGGAATGAGCTGACCGACAAACGCCACCCATACCCGATGACGGCGGCAATGACTCTTCAGTCGCCAATACCACTCGTCCTTGATATCCAGATGCCTGCTCATCTTCATCACGAAGACATCTCCACGTGCAGCCCCCAACCATCGACCCATTCCATACCAGAACAACGAGCCTGCCGTTGAACCTGCAGCCGTGATGGCAATTGCGGCGGGCAGATCGCTGGAGTTGGTAACGCTCAACATGCCAAGCATGATGAACATGCCGATGGAAGGTATAATGGGTAGAAGTTTCTCGACCGTCGAACACAGCACAAGGCCAAGCAATCCCCATGAGGCCAGATCCGGCACGATACCCAATAGATCGGACGGATCGTTCATCTGCCGGCCACCGCACGAGGAAGCGGCTTGCGCCGGACGATCTTGTAGACCCTGGCGGGCGGAAAGTTGCGCAGCACCTGGCCATGCAGCGTTGCCTTGAAGCCGAACCGGTCGAGCAGCCGATACGGCACGGGACAGCGAACGCCATATGTGAACTGGTAGAGTGCGCCGCCTTCGCGCAGCCTCGACGAGACACCGGTCAGAATGGCGATGGCTGCCTTCGGCGACATGTTCAACAACGGCAGCCCGCTGATCGCAGAGCCGAACAGCACGCCTTCCGGCAAATCGTCAACGCCCAGCCGAGCCGCATCGGCGCAGACAACGCGAGCGGTGGGAAACCGCCGCCGAAGCATGCTGGCGAAATTATCGGCATACTCCACCAGCGTCAGATCCCTTTCGCAGACGCCGCGTGCAAGCAGGGCTTCCGTGAAGACCCCCGTTCCGGGGCCAAGCTCCAGAACGGGTCCAGCCGAGGGATCAACTTCGCTGGTGATGAGATTGGCCAGTATCGTGCTGGAAGGAACTATCGCACCAACCATTCGTGGATTGGTTAGCAGAGTTCGCAGAAATAGCGACGTGTTCGACATGTGTTCCCGCCTAAGAGAGATTCGCCTGCGCGGCAGGCCTTTCCTAGGTGGAACCGATTGCGGGAACATTGCACCGGAAGGTGCGCGACATCACCTATCTGTTGCAGGGAAGCTCAGCCGGAAAGCCGCGCCGCCGGTCGGTCCCTCCAGGAGGGCAACCCGTCCGCCATGAAGTCTGGCAATTTCCTGGACGAGGTTGAGCCCAAGGCCGAACCCCTTGCCGTGTCCCTGGAGACGATAAAACGGCTCGAAGATGCGGTTTCGCTCCCCCGGGGGAATGCCGCGGCCTTCATCGGCGACGGTAATGCCGGTCGCACGACCGACATGGACTGTTATCCGGCCGCCGCGGCCGCCGTGCTGGATCGCATTCTGCACGAGATTGGCAACGGCTCGCTCAAGCGCTGCCCGATCGCCGAGAATTTCAACCACGTCCTCATCCTTGATGAAACATGGCTCGTAGTTGGCGGCAATGGCGAGCGGCGCCAGCTCGGAAACCACATGCTGCGCGACTTCGACAAGATTGATCGCAGCCGGCTCGAAACGGTGATTGAGGCGCTGAAGATCGAGAAACTGCTCGGCCAAGGTCGCAAGGCGCACCGTATCCTCGAAGATCCGCTCCTTTAACGGGCCAGGCGGCAACCCATCAAGACGCGTCTGCAAGATCGCGACAGGGGTCCGCCACTCATGGGCAAGATGAGCGAAAAGACGCTTCTGTCGCTCATAACCTTCGTCCAACCGGCCGAATGCGTCGTTGACGGCTTCGACAAGCGGCAGGATCTCTCGCGGAACGTCATCCACCGGCAGCCTAGTGCCCTGACGATTGATGTCGATCTGCCCAGCGCGGGCAACGGCTGAATCGAGCGAGGAAAAGGCGCGACGGACGACCAACGGCGCCGCAACGAACGTTGCGATCGCCGTTACGATGAGAAGCGGCAGAAGGGCGCTGAAGAACACGATGCCCATGGCCATGACGATCCGAACAGTCGATACGCTGCCATCGACGCCCGTGAGCACCTGCACTTCGCCGGCCGGAGATCCTACCCATTGCAGCCGCGCGGCGGGCACGGCGCTTCCGCCGAGATTGCTGCCGAAGCGGGCCTGCCCGATGCCATCAAGCGAACCGCCGATATTCGCATAGGCCGGCGGAACGCTGCCATAGGCTATCATGGCACCGCCGCGATCCCGCACGACGAACCAGAGACCCGGCAACTCGGTGTGCCGTGCTGCAAGCGCCGGCGTCTCCTTCAGCATCAGCGTGCCATTCCGATGCCGGGCGATCGACCGCGCGATGGCGTCGATGGTTTCGTCTTCCGGCTGGAGGGAGATGAAGCTGCCGGTCATCCAGAGGGCGGCAACGATAAGAACCGCGAGAACAGTCAGAAAAATCGCCTGCAAGGCGGACAGGCGCAAAACGAGGCGCCATCGCAAGGAAGGCTGGCTGGCGCTCATGACGTCCTTCGCATGAGATAGCCGATGCCGCGAACCGGATGAATTTCCAGGCCGGATTCCATGGATGCGAGCTTGCGGCGCAAACGGGAGACATGTGCGTCCAGCGTGTTGGACTGGATATCGTCCGCGAAGCCATAAACAGCCTCTTCCAGTGCGTGGCGCGGCACGGTGCGCCCAATGCGGCGCGCAAGCGCTTCGAAGACAAGCAGCTCCCGGCGCGGCAGTTCGAGCCGTTCGCCATCGATCAGCACATCATGGCAGCCGAAATCATAAGATAGCTTGCCGAAGCTCACCACCTCGCTTCGCACATCACCCGGGCGGCGCATGATGGCACGCAATCGCGCCAGCAGCTCCTCCATGGCAAAAGGCTTGACGAGATAGTCGTCGGCGCCAGTATCAAGACCATCGATGCGGTCGTCGAGTTCGCCGCGCGCGGTCAACACGATCACCGGTGTTCCAACCCCGGCCGCGCGCAGCCTCGGAACGATCGAAAGCCCGTCTCCGTCCGGAACCTGGCGGTCGAGAAGGATAACATCGTAGGAGAGACTTCTCGCGGCCTCCTCGGCGTCGGCCAGCATCGATACGTGATCGACGATGGCGTCGCGAGCTTGCAAGGCGGCGCTCAGCGCAGACGCCATTTCCGGCTCGTCCTCAAGCAACAAAATCCGCAATGGCCACCTCTCTCATCGAACAACTGTATTGTATTAGGCGGATTGCGAGAACATTGCGGCGACAATCTTATGCGTCAGCGTTACGGCTGCAGAGACCGCACTCCGCCAGCCATCGAGCAGAACGATGTGGTCAACGATCATCGTCCACGCTACGGCAGGGGAGAACATCTGTTGCCCTCCCCCGCGCTAATGGCGGTGAAACCATTTTATTGGTAACCGGCGGCGCACGGAACCATTCTGGTCTGCGCCGCCGATCATGCTTTTTATACCTCGGATGCTGTCGGCCAAGGATCTTTCCGAGCCCGTTTCGATCGGCGGAATAGGATGCAGCGCTCGTGCCCATCCGTTCCAACCTAACCGAAGCGGCGCAGGTGCAGGGCCAGGGGATTGAGAAGGCTCCGTGTGTCCTCCCGTTCCGGCAGACCAATGTCACGAAGCTGATGATTCGAAAGTTCGGATACCTGCGCGCGCGTTTGCCGCTGCCTCCAGATGACGAGCAGCAGAGCGCGTGCGGTCCTCCAGACACCGAATTTCTGGCACAGTTCGTCGACCGTTGCCGTCAAACCTTCAGCAACTAAAAATTGTGAATGCGTCATTGTCCTTCCTGGCGCAATTACGCAGCCAGGTCCTCTTGAAGCTTGACCGGCTTCAGGAGCAAGCGCGCAAAGCGTGCGCGGATTCTTTCCCTCGGCAAGTCATAGTGTGGTTATTGGAAAAGTGCCTAAACGGCCGGAGATAAAGCTTTATTAGCTTTAAATAAAAGCTCGTCGCGTGGCTGGCATGATGCATACCGAACCAATAACGAGCATTCCGCCGGAGACGTATGTAAACATTTGTGTATGATGCATGTCACGCCTCCTCTGTCTGATTTGCGGATGAGCATATAATACGCGAGATCTAGGGATCGGCAACCCCACAATTTCGAATTGCAGGAATCCTGAGCGTGGTGTTGCGCGGACGCAACAGCTATTTCGGTGTAAAGTGCGGAGACACGGGGGGAGAATAGGTCAGCAAAAACTTTCGTTTGCAACGAAGCTCTGCGCCAAAGCGCCGCTAGAACGAATTGACGATGCCGCCGCCGGTGCGCATCTGTTGAACCATGATGTGGGCATGATAGTGCATAGCGCACTTAATCGCATAGATTTGCAGGACGACCGGGGAGCGGCGGTGCCGCAAGAGGTTGAGAAGCCGCCGGCGATAGACGGCGCGCAGATCCGCCTCCTTCACGCGACCCATCAAGCGAACGAAAATTCCGACCGCCTCCAGCGCCCATGTTGCGTTGAGAGCCAGGAGACGCAGGGGATGACGACGAAGATGGCGTAAGCGGGTGCTTTCCGGTTCGATGCGAGCATCGATGTAAAGTGCATCCAGCCGGTCGAAATAAGCCGCCGGCTGATGCAGATCGCTGAGGACGGCAAGATATCCATCCCGCAACGTTTCGCGCGAAAGATTAAGGGGAATGACGTTGGTGCCGAAGGCGGGCGGATCATCATGATCGAGCCTCCCTTCCTTGGCGAGACGCGTGTAGAGCGGCGTCTTAGGGATCGCCGCCAGCATGCCGATCATGGCATTGACGATGCGCGCATCCTTGATGAAGACACGCTGCGCCTCGAAGATGGTCGCATCGTCGCTGTCGAAGCCGAGGATCATGCCGCACCAGACTTCCATGCCCGTCTGCTGGATCGTGTGGATCTTTTCCAGCATCGTGCCGCCCTTGCGCAGATTCTGCAGCTTCTTGGTTTCGCGCAGCGCCGCCTCGTTCGGCGTCTCGATGCCGATGAAGACGACGCGGATATTGGCGTCGACCATCAGCTGCATCAGCTCCGCATCATCAGCCAGATCGATCGACGCTTCCGTCAGAAACGTCATCGGATAATGATGCCGCTCCTGCCAGGCGACGACATCGCGCAAGACTTCCTTGATCGCCTTCTTGTTGCCGATCAGATTGTCGTCGACGATGAAGGCCGTGTCCATTCCGGCGGCCAGCAAGGCCTCCATCTCGGCGATGACCTGCGCGCTGGCCTTGATGCGCGGCTTGCGGCCGAAAACCACGATGATGTCGCAGAAATCGCAAGTGAAGGGACAGCCGCGCGAGAACTGGATGCTGCCGACCGCATATTCATCCATCTTCAGGAGGTCGAAGCGCGGCACCGGCACCTTGCTCATATCCGTCTTGTCGGACTGCTCGTAGCGCCGCCCATGGTTGCCCTGCTGCCATTCGAGCAGGAATTTCGGCCAGGTTTCTTCCGCCTCGCCGATAAAGGAAACATCGACGAGATTGCCGAAATAGTCCTCCTTGACCGTAACCCAAGGTCCGCCGACGACGGTGAAGCAATTACGTCGTTTGAGCTCGGTCAGGATTTCCGTCATTCGGAAGCGCTGGACGATCATCCCCGTCAGCGCAACGATATCGGCCTTCTCGCACAGGCCGTAGTCTATCGGCTCGATATTCTCATCCACCAGCGTGATGGTATGTTCGGCCGGCGTCAGCGCCGCAAGCAAGGGCAGACAGGCGACCGGAAGATTGGCCTTCACATCGAACAGCGGCAGCGCGTGTTCCATGCCCCAGTAGGAGGTTTCGAAGCGCGGATTGATGATGACGATATGAGCCATTGAATATGCCGCTCCACGACTTTGCAGATCTGGTTCGGTATTGCGCTAAGCTTGTATCCCGTTCGCAGCCGTCATCGCCCGCCATTCGGCTGCGAAGCTTGGCATTGAGGCGGCTGTCTTAGCAGCCGTATATGAGCTCAACATTAAATTTCGCCCGGCCTGTGAGCGGGAGGTCGAACTCGCGCACGTTCCCGATCTCGCCGAAGCCCCGGAAAATTCTTCAGGCGCATGAATGAAAATTTTTCCGACAGCGATGTCGAAATCGACGGGAGGCGATCGTCTTTATTGCAGGCGCCGCGTGAGACGAATTCCTGGTCTTTCCCCGCGCTGATCAAGCTGGCTGAAAGGAGCTGCGAAATGAATTCGTCCTATCGTTGGGTGATTGTCGGTGCCGGTGCGCTGATGACCTGTGTGGCGCTCGGCGCGATGTTTTCCTTGGCGATCTTTCAGGTGCCCATTGCCGCCGACACGGGCTGGTCGCATGCCGGCATCGCGGCCGCCATGACGCTGAATTTCCTGACGATGGGTTTGGGCGCCTTCGCCTGGGGCGCCGCAAGCGACCGTTTCGGTATCCGTATCGTGGTCACGATCGGGGCGCTGCTGCTCGGGCTCGCACTGGTCCTGGCGAGCCGGGCCGGCTCGCTTCTGCAATTCCAATTGACCTACGGCATTCTCGTCGGCCTTGCGGCCAGCGCCTTTTTCGCGCCGATGATCGCGGCGACAACCGCATGGTTCGACAAGGGTAGAGGCCTGGCGGTGTCGCTGGTGTCGGCCGGCATGGGTGTCGCGCCGATGACCGTATCGCCTTTCGCCCGCTACCTCATTTCAGCTTATGACTGGCGCTTCGCCATGCTTGTCATCGGCATAATAGCGTGGGTCCTTCTTATCCCGGCGGCACTGCTGGTGCGGCGGGCGCCCGTTCTGGCAGAGACGTCCAGCTCGGGTGGGCAGGCGCAGGAGAAGGGCCTGCCGCTCGGCCGGATCTTCCGCTCGCCGCAATTCCTCGTCCTTGGCGCCACCTTCTTTGCCTGCTGCGCGGCCCATTCCGGACCGATCTTCCATATGGTCAGCTATGCCACGATCTGCGGCGTAGGCCCGATGGCTGCGGTCAGCATCTACAGCGTCGAGGGACTTGCCGGCCTCGGAGGCCGCCTGCTCTACGGCACGCTCGCCGACAGGCTCGGCGTCAAACCTGTGCTGGTCGCCGGCCTGCTGGTACAGGCGGCAGCGCTTGCGACCTATCTGCTGGTCAGCGAACTCGGCGAGTTCTATGCCCTGGCGGTCGTCTTCGGCAGTGCCTATGGCGGCGTCATGCCGCTTTATGCGGTGCTTGCGCGCGAATATTTCGGGCCGCGCGTCATCGGCACCGTCTTCGGCGCGGTATCGATGCTCTCAAGCATCGGCATGGCGGCCGGGCCACTGATCGGCGGCTGGATATTCGATAGTTTCGCCAATTACTCGTGGCTGTTCATCGGCTCGTCCATGGTCGGGCTGGGGGCAGCCGGCATCGCCCTTGCCTTTCCGCCGATGCGGCGCCTGCAGCTGCAGCCGGCATGAGATAGGCCAAGCAGTGCGGATACATGCCCGCGACCTCCGGCACGTACGGCATAATCAACGCGGCTGACGTCAACCTTCCCGACGCCGGCCTCCGGACACGGGTCCGCCGCGATAGCGACGGACCCGATATATTCGTATTTCTTGATGCTTTACGCACAGTTTTCCATAAGCGGCAGCGGTTGCAGGCATTGCAATTTTCAATTTTTAGCCAACACTCGCAGATGCATCAGGTGCGTGATCTCCCGGAGGAGGAAATCGGGAGAGCATCCACTGGCGCGACTTTCCGCGCCCATCGGCAGGAAAGTCCTGCGGAATGTCATCATGGGGGACAAGACACCGGTCTTTTGACCATGTCCCTGGTGCAATTGGGAGGAATGATTCATGGCAACCACGTCCATGGCCGAGACGAACGGTCGAGGCATGACCCGGGAAGAGAAGAAGGTCATCTTCGCCTCTTCGCTCGGCACAGTGTTCGAATGGTACGACTTCTATCTCTATGGGTCGCTGGCCGCTTTCATCGGTGCGGCCTTCTTTAGCGACTATCCGGAGGCGACCCGCAATCTCTTTGCCCTGCTGGCCTTCGCCGCGGGCTTTCTCGTCCGGCCATTCGGCGCCCTGGTCTTCGGACGGATCGGCGACCTCGTGGGACGCAAATATACCTTCCTCGTCACCATCCTGATCATGGGTCTCTCGACCTTTCTGGTCGGCGTTCTCCCGGGTGCGGCCAGCTGGGGTATCGCCGCCCCCGTGATCCTGATCATCCTGCGCCTGCTGCAGGGCCTGGCGCTTGGCGGCGAATATGGTGGTGCGGCCACCTATGTCGCCGAGCATGCGCCTGACAACAAGCGTGGCTACTATACGTCCTGGATCCAGACGACGGCAACGCTCGGCCTGTTCCTGTCGCTGATCGTCATCCTGATCGTGCAGAACGCCCTGGGCAAGGAAGCCTTTGCCGCCTGGGGCTGGCGCATTCCCTTCCTGCTGTCCTGCCTTCTGCTTGCTATCTCCGTCTGGATCCGGCTGTCGCTCAGTGAATCGCCGGCCTTCAAGAAGATGAAAGAAGAAGGCAAGGGCTCCAAGGCGCCGCTCTCCGAGGCCTTCGGCCAATGGAAGAATGCAAAGATCGCCCTTATCGCCCTGCTCGGCCTCACCGCCGGTCAGGCGGTCGTCTGGTATGCCGGCCAGTTCTACTCGCTGTTCTTCCTGCAGAACGTGCTGAAGGTCGACGGCCAGTCGGTCAACATCATGATCGCGATCGCGCTCCTGATCGGCAGCGGCTTTTTCGTGTTCTTCGGCTGGCTCTCCGACAAGATCGGCCGCAAGCCGATCATCATGGCAGGTCTCGTTCTGGCGATCCTGACCTATTTCCCGCTGTTCAAGGCGTTGACCCATGCGGCAAATCCGGCACTCGCCCAGGCGGAGCAGACCATCCGCGCCACGGTGACGGCAGCTCCCGGCGATTGCACATTCCAGTTCAATCCCGTGGGAACGGCGAAATTCAACAATTCATGCGATATCGCGACGTCGTTCCTGTCGAAGTCATCCGTTCCCTATACGGTTGCCGAAGGACCGGCCGGCCAGCCGGCAACCGTCAAGGTCGGCGACGCAACGGTGACGTCCTATGACGCCACGGCGGCGGCTGCAGGTGCGGCGGCCAAGAGCGCCGTCTTCACGCATGACATGAACCTTGCTTTGCAAAAGGCAGGCTTCCCGCTCGCCCGCGATCCCGCCAAGGTTCCCGACGCCAAGCTCGACGCCTTCATCGCCGCCAACCCGGAACTCGGGCTGAATGCCGCAACCGTGCGCGCGGGCGACAAGACGGTGACGCCCGTTGCCGATCTCGTGAAGGCGAAATTGCTGACGGCGGATCAGGCTGGCGGCGCAACCGAGATGCCGGTCTATACCGTCGCCAAGGGCGGCGCCTTCAAGATGGTTGCCGATCCCCCGGCAATCAATTGGCCTTTGACCATCCTCATACTGACGATCCTCGTCATCTACGTGACGATGGTCTATGGCCCGATTGCCGCCATCCTGGTGGAGATGTTCCCGACCCGCATCCGCTATACCGGCATGTCGCTGCCCTATCATATCGGCAACGGCTGGTTCGGCGGCCTGCTACCGGCAACGGTCTTCGCCATGAGTGCCGCCACGGGCGATATCTACTACGGCCTCTGGTATCCAATCGCGATCGCTGCGATGACGCTCGTCATCGGCCTTATCTTCGTTCGCGAAACCAAGGGCGTCGATCTCAACGCCATCAAGTAACCGCTGGGAAGCCCGGCCTGCGCTATGTCGCAGGCCGGGCTTTTCTTCGCTTGCCTTAGAGGACTTGATTGACGCGCGTTCAGGCCCCGCAAAGCGCGTGCAGCAATAACAAGAAGGAAAAGAGCACCATGAGGCCGGCCAGCAAATGTTGCAGGATCGACCAGATGCGTCGGCTTGCGGTGAGGCGCGGTTGAGTTGCAAGGGAAGCAAGGTAAAGAACTTTGTCCATAAAGGCTCCTGGCGCATATATCCGAATGGGCGAAGCGAATGCCGTCACGATTGCGGAAATCCGCGATATCTGAGCCCTTTATGTTGTCTATAAAATTAGTAGACTAAAGGAAGAGTTTTTCGGCTCTCTTGGCATTTCGGACAAATTAAACTCACGCACTGCAGGGCGTATATTGTCTGATTGATCTCATCGCCAGCCAACGGAGATCACCGGTAAAGCCAAGCCAAAATCGAATGAAAATTTATTCTATAGAATAAATCAACAAAGCAAGGCCGATCCTTGTGATTGGGTGGCAGTGGCTTACGTCTGTCGCAGACAATCATCGAGCCTGCACGCATGACCTTGCTGGATATCCAAAATCTCTCGCTTGCCTTCGGCTCGACGCAAGCCTTGGCGGGCGCGTCGCTCACCATCGACCGCGGCGAAGTCGTCGCGCTGATGGGAGCGAACGGCGCTGGAAAATCGACTTTGGTGAAAATCCTGTCGGGCATTCACCGTGCCGATTCAGGCAGGATCTTGTGGAACGGCAATGATTATTACGCCGATAGCCCAGCCGAGGCCGTAGCCCAAGGCATCGTCACCGTGCACCAATCCACCGACGTCGTCGGTGTGGCGGGCCTTTCGGTGGCGGATGCCCTTCTGCTCAATCAATTCGTCGACGGGCGACAGCCCTTCTTCCTGTCGAAGCGCTCGGTGCGGCGAAAGGCAGCGGCCATCCTGTCGGAAGCCGGTTTCGACCTGCCGCTCAATCGGGATTTCGGCGACCTCGGTACGGCGGACCGGCAGATGGTTGCCATTGCCCGCGCCCTATCGAACAAGGCGCAACTGCTGATCCTGGACGAACCGACGACAAGCCTTTCCGCACGCGAGACAGGCCGCCTCTACGACATCGTCCGTCAACTGAAAGCGCGCGGCCTCGGCATTCTCTATATCTCGCATCGAACCGCCGATCTCGATGCGCTCGCCGATCGCGTCGAGATCCTGCGCGGCGGCCGCAACGTCGGCGCCTTTACACGCCCCATCGATTTTAGCTCTGCCATCGAAACCATGATCGGGCGACCAATGACAGCGGCGCGCCCGCAGCGGCGCGAGCAGTTCGACCAGACGGTGCTGGAGCTTCAGGGCGTGCGGCTGCGTGCCGACAGCCCACCGATCGATCTCAAGCTCCATGCCGGCGAGGTCGTGGCGATTACCGGCGTTCTCGGCGCAGGCAAGAGCCGGCTTCTCTCGGCCCTTTTCGGCCTGGAATCCTTCGTCGCGGGCAACGCCCTTCTCGATGGCGCTCCCTTTCAGCCCGCCTCTCCGACGGATGCAATCGCGCGCGGCGTCGTCATGGCCGCCGCCGATCGGCATCGCTCCTCCCTCATGCCACCGGACTGGCCAGGCGAAAGCATTGCGGCCACGATCAGCCTGCCACATCTGACGCGATGGTATCCATCGGGCTTCCTGTTTTCAGGGCGAGAGATCCGTGAGGGCGAAAAGGCGATCCGGCGCCTTGGCATCAAGACGTCTCGCCCGGACGCATCCGTCTGGTCGCTGTCGGGCGGCAACCAACAAAAGGTCGTGCTCGCGCGCTGGGAGGCGGAGCCGAGCCGCCTGCTGCTGCTCGACGAGCCCTTCCAGGGTGTCGATGTCGGCGCTCGCCAGGACATTATCGCGGCGATCCGCGCCCATACCGATCGCGCCACGCTGATCGCGACATCCGATCCGGAAGAGGCGCTCGAAGTCGCCGACCGGGTGCTGCTGATGGAGCACCACACCCTGAAAGAAGTCGCTCATGCGAGTGCCGACGATCGGCAGAACGAGGAATACGCCTGATGAGTGAAGGAACCGTCCAAATCCCCCAGCAGAAGGCAGCAGACGGTGTGATATCCCCGCAGGAATTCGTGCGGCGGGGAGCGGTATTTTTCCTCCTTTTCGCCCTCGTCATCATCTTCAGCTTCGCCCAGCCGGCCTTCATCAACATCAACAATCTGATGAGCATCCTGCAGGCGGTTTCGGTCGTCGCCATCATCGGTGCGGGCGTTACCGTGACGCTTGCCATCGGCGGCTTCGATCTTTCCGTCGGCGCGGTGGCCGCCTCGAGCGTCATGGCCGCCAGCTATGCCATGATCGTCCTCAATCTCAACGCCTATGAGACCGTGCCGCTGGTGCTTGCCTTCGGCGCGATCGTCGGGCTCGTCAATGCCGTGCTGATCGTCCGGCTGAAAGTTCCGGATCTGCTCGCCACGCTTGCCACCATGTTCCTGTTGACCGGGCTGCAACTGATCCCGACGGCGGGGCGCTCGATCTCGGTAGGCCTCATCCTTCCCGATGGAACGACGGCAACGGGCAAGGTCGATCCTGCCTTCCTGGCGATCGGACGATCGAGCCTATTCGGCACCATCCCCTTCCCCGTCATTCTCATGCTGATCGTCGCCTTCGTGCTCTTTGTTCTTACCGAACGCACACGCCTTGGCCGCCTTCTCTATGCGACCGGCGGCAATGAAGCCGCGACCAGGCTTGCCGGCGCCAATATCGCCCGCCTGAAGACCTTTGCCTATGTGCTTTCAGGTACCCTTGCTTCGCTCGGCGGCATCATCGTCGCTGCCCGTGTCGGCCGTGGCGACGTCTCCTCCGGCGCCTCGTTGCTGATGGATTCCGTGGCAGCCTCGCTCATCGGCTTTGCCGTGCTTGGACTGCGGCGTCCCAACGTTCTCGGCACCACGATCGGTGCCGTCTTCGTCGGCATTCTTCTGAACGGGCTGACGATGCTGAACGCGCCTTATTACACGCAGGACTTCATCAAGGGCGCTGTTCTCGTGGGTGCGCTTGCGCTTACCTATGGCATCAGCCGCGGCAGAGCGTGATCCCTCGATCTATCCCAACCCGCGCTCACTGGATTTTCAATGATCAAATTGTTCAGGATCATCGCTTCGGCTTTTGTTGCCGGCTCGCTCTTCGTGACCACGGCATCGGCCGTTGGTCTTGCGTTCGCTCATTCCCACGAACCGGAGTTGAGGTAACCTGGAAACATTCGAGCCGCATGCTTTGCGCAATGCGGCTCGAACCAAATGCCCTAAAGCAGCTTTTCCAAGGTGATCGGCAGGTCGCGGACGCGCTTGCCGGTCGCATGGAATACGGCATTGGCGATCGCCGGCGCCACGCCGACGATGCCGACTTCACCGACGCCCTTGCCGCCCAGCGCCGAGGCATTGAAATCCGGCACGCCAACGGAGATCACCTGGATATCCGGAATGTCGGAATTCGTCGGTACGAGGTAGTCGCCGACATTGTTGTTGACGGTTCGCCCGTTGCGGGGATCGACCAACCCCTCTTCGAGGAGCGCTTGGCCGATGCCCATGATGATGCCGCCGCGCCACTGGCTTTCGACCAGCTTGGGATTATAGAGGCGACCGCAATCGAAGGCGGAGACCATGCGGGAGACGCGCACCGTGCCAAAGTCCACGTCGACCTGCACTTCGGCGAAATGGGCGCACCAGCTGTGCATCGAATAATCGCCCATGGTCGGTCCCTGAGCCCTGGCCAAGGTGGTCCAGGCCTGGAGCTGTTCCTGGGCGCTCGCACCGTCCGGCATGGTGTTGCGCCGGACTTCGATCTCTTCGCGCTTGAGCGCCGACATCAGTTCGGCCAGCGTGAGCGACGGTGCCTCGCCGCGCGGTGCAGCGATGCGGCCCTCCGCGAAATTGAGCGTATTCGCGCCCGTATCGCGGAACGGCGAATTGGCATCGCTGAGCGCAAGGCCGATGAGCTCGTCGCGCGCTGCGACCGCAGCCTTATGGACGGCTCCCATGATCGATCCGGCCAGCATCGAGCCGCCGGCGATCGCCGAACCTGGTAGCCGTGAATCGCCGAGATGGACTTCGACCTGATCCACCGGAATGCCGAAGACCTCAGCGGCACTCTGGGCGAGGATCGTATAGGTCCCCTGCCCCATGTCGATGGCGCCGCTGACGACCTCGACCCTGCCGTTCCCGAGAATGCGGATCATCGCCTCGCTCGGCGCCCGGATGACGGGGAAGGTGCCGCAACCGATGCCCCAGCCGATCAGGGTCTTGCCATCGCGCATCGAGCGCGGCGCGTGGCTGCGCCGCGACCAGCCGAAGGCTTCCGCACCCTCGGTCAAGGCCTCACGCAGCCGGCGCGTCGACCAGGGCTTGCCGGACTGATAGTCGTGAACGGCATAGTTCTTCAGCCTGAGTTCGAGCGGATCCATGCCGAGCTTATAGGCAAGCTCCTCAATCGCGCATTCGATGCCATAGGCGCTCGGGTTTTTGCCCGGGCCACGCAAGGCGCCGGGTGTCACGCTGTTAACAGGCACGATCCGGTGCTGCGAGGAAAAGTTTTCGACCTTGTAGAGGATCGATGTTGCCGCCCCGGTCTGTTCCGGCCAGTCAGCGGAGATGGATGTCTCACTGGCGCCACGATGGACGATCGCCTGCAGAATGCCATCTTCCGTCGCGCCGAGCGCGATCTTCTGTCTGGTCCCGGCGCGGCCGCCATAACTCGTGAAATTCTGCGGCCGCGTGACCGCAAGCTTCACCGGCCGGCCGAGCTTCCTTGCGGCCGCAATCGCGACGGCGCCATAGGCGAGCGGCTGCCCCTTCGATCCGAAACCGCCGCCGATGAAGGGTGAAATGATCCGGACATTTTCGTAAGCCATGTCGAACCATTCGGAATACATGCGCGCCATGCCGTGCGACCACTGGCTCGGTTCCCAGATCGTCAGCTGGTCGCCATCCCATTTCGCCGTCAGCCCGTGCGGCTCCATCGCCACATGATATTCGCGCGGCGTCGAGTATTCGGCCTCGATACGGACGGGGGAAGCGGCAAGCGCGGCCTCGGCGTCGCCCCAGGCGGAAGTGAGGGCGTCCACGAGCTTGCCTTCGCCGGCATTCGGATCGTTGAGATCGGCAACATGCTTGCTCTCTTCATAGGTGACGCGCACCAGCCTCGCCGCCTCCGTCGCCTGCTCGCGGCTTTCGGCCACGACGGCGGCGATCGACTGGCCGTTGAACTGCACCTGGCGCGGCAGCGGATAATAGGGTCCCTCGGCGGGCTTGTTGCCACCCCAGTCGGCACCGAGCTTGAGACCGAGATCGTCCTCCGGCGTCAACACCAGCAGCACGCCCGGCATTGCGAGCGCTGCCGAAGTGTCGACATTGACGATACGTCCGGCGGCGATCGTGCTCTGGACAAGGACGGCATAGGCCAGGTTTTCGACCGGATATTCCAGCGCATAGGTCGCCGTTCCCGTCACTTTCATATTGCCTTCGAAGCGCGACTGACGGCCGCCGACCGTCCCGTCGGAAGCATCGCCGTGCTTGCGGGGTTCCATCATGGTCATGCAAGGCCTCCCATCTTCAGAATGGCGCGGGCGATGACGCGCGGCGCGAGTTCGATCTTGTAACGGTTGCCGCCATGCGCGACGGCACCTTCCATGGCGAGACGGCTGGCCTTCTCAACGAGTTCAGCGTCGAGAGCTTTGCCGACGAGCGCCTGCTCGACGGCTCGCGCCCGCCAGGGCCTGGTGGCGATACCGCCGAGCGCCACGCGAATATCGCGCACGGTCCTGCCATCGGCTTCGAGCTCCAGGCCAACGGCGGCGCTTGCGGCGGCGAATTCATAAGACTGCCGGTCGCGGATCTTGATGTAGCTCGAGTTCCGGGCCGCGGCGGAAGCTGGAATAGTGACGGCCGTAATGATTTCGCCGCGATGAAGAATAGTTTCCTTATCCGGCGTATCTCCGGGCGCAAGGAAGAAATCGTCGACAGTCACCTTGCGGCTATCCGTCTCCACCACGGCGTCTAATGCAACAAGAGCGACCGCCAGATCGCCGGGATAGGAGGCGATGCATGATCCGCTCGTCCCGAGCACGGCGTGATTGCGCGTGATGCCGCCGATGGCAGCACAGCCGGAGCCAGGATTGCGCTTGTTGCAGGCCGAAAAGGTGCCCGGATCGCGGAAATAGGCACAGCGCGTCCGCTGCAGGAGATTGCCGCCGATCGTCGCCATGTTGCGAAGCTGGGCGGAGGCGGCCAATGCCAGCGATTCCGAAACCGCCGGGAATGCCATTCGGATATCCTCATGGTCGGCCACGTCACTCATCCTGGCAAGCGCGCCAATCCTGGCGCCGGCCGTATCGACCGCGATGCCGCTCATGCCGGAAAGATGGCTGATATCGACAACCGTGTCGGGTTCGCTCACCCCGCATTTGGCGAGATCGAGCAGCGTCGTGCCGCCGGCAAGGATCATCGCGCCGGCCTGTTGCGCCGCCTGACCGGCTTCGGCTGCGGATGTGGCGCGCAGATAGGAAAAGTTTCGCATCATGCCACCTCCGCTGCCTGGCGCACCGCCGCGACGATGCTGTTATAGGCCCCGCACCGACAGAGATTGCCGGACATATATTCGCGAATCTCCGCGTCCGAGCCGGCATGGCCCTCGCGAATGCAGGCGACCGCCGACATGATCTGGCCTGGCGTGCAATAGCCGCATTGGAAGGCGTCGTGCTCGATGAACGCGGCCTGCACCGGATGCAGATCGCCGGCGTCTCCGGCCAGTCCCTCGATCGTCGTTATCTCGCGGCCCTCGACCTGCGCTGCAAGTGTCAGACAGGAGAGCACGCGCTTGCCGTCGACATGGCAGGTGCAGGCGCCGCACTGGCCCTGATCGCAGCCCTTTTTGGTGCCCGGGAGGGAGAGATGCTCGCGCAGCGCATCGAGCAGGGTCACGCGCGGCTCGAGATCGAGTTCACGGCGCTGCCCATTGATGTCAAGCGCGATATGGATGGTTCGTGTCATGATAAGCTCCTGCCATCGTCACGAAAATGAGACCTACGAAATCTAGTAGCGTCTATTCGTCGGTCTACCGGTTGCTATATGATTTTTCAGGAAGACGAACCGCCAGTATTTCCTCACAGTAGCCGGCTCATCGGAATTAGACGTGGGGCGCGCGTCGATAAACGGAGGCGCCTCCGTTTAAATTACCGCCTCGTTTGTTTTCGTCAAGCCCCGACGCTGAGATGTGAGGGAAGACGAAATCAGCCTTCGAGGGATCGGGCTTGAATGTGCTTGGCGGTGGAACTGATATGCTGCGATGATGCGGTCCGGATTTGACGCGCAACAGCCGTCAAGCCGTCACATCGGCCTCATGGGCCTATGCTAAGCCCTCCGAAATTTGGAAGAATGCCGAACTGTTTGAACCAGGGAAATTTCACGCCATGACATTCTCTCGCCGCGTTACGGCTCTTGCCGCATCATGTCTTCCCTTCCTTGTCGCACCGGCCTTTGCCGATTCCGATGTGCTGTGGAAGATCGTGCATGACAAATGCGTCGTGCAGACTGCACCCTGCATTTCGGTGAATACGGCCGAACACTATGCGATGCTGAAGGATCTGCGCGGCGTTGCGCAATTTCTGCTGATCCCCACCGACAAGATCACCGGCATGGAAAGCCCGGCGCTTCTCGATCCGGCGACGCATAACTTCTTCGCCGATGCCTGGGCCGAGCAAGGCGATGTCGATGCCCGCCTGCCGCGTGCGATCCCGCGCGACGGCATGAGCCTTGCCGTCAACGCGCTGCAGGCCCGCTCGCAGAACCAATTGCATATCCATGTCGATTGCCTCAGCGCCGATGCGCGAGCCATCCTGAAGGCGGACGCCGACAAGATCGGACCGGACTGGGCGCCGCTTCCCGATGCCATTGCCGGCCACAAATTCGCGGCAATCCGCGTCAAGGGCGAGACACTGGGCGATTTCAATCCGTTCCTGGCTCTCGCCAAAACGTTGAAGGATCCGGCAAAGGAAATGGGCGATCACAATCTCGTGGTTGCAGGCGCCAATTTCGGCGATGGCCCCGGCTTCATCGTATTGACGGATGTGGCTTTGCCCGGCTTGGGCGGTGAGGATGTGCAGGATCACAGCTGCGCGATCATGTATTAAAAACAAAGAGATGCCGCCTTTAAGGCAGCAGACCCGGCTCACCGATGAGAAACCGCTCCCTTGCCAACCGGGGGCGAGCGGCCGATTTATGAACCCAGCCTCTAACAGCTATCACGATTCACGCCCTAATCTTTTAGGGGAAACGAATTCAATGTTATAGTCCCGGGTTGTGAGCCTGAGTCATGCGTCATCCGCTTGTTGAGCATCAGATCATCGCGCGGCGCTTGGCATGGAAGGCTCACGATCGAAAGCCCCAGGAGGCGCCTCATGAATCTTCAGATCAATAGCCAGTCCTATCAGGTCAACTCGGACGGAGACACGCCGCTACTTTGGATCATCCGTGACGAGCTGGGCATGACCGGCACGAAATATGGCTGTGGGCTGGCCCAATGCGGCGCCTGTTCGGTCCTTGTCGACGGAGAGGTGGTACGCTCATGCGTGACGCCGCTCGACAGCGTTGCCGGCCGCCAGATCACGACGATCGAAGCGATCGAGGCAGATCCGGTCGGCAAGCGGGTGGTCGCCGCCTGGATCAAGCATCAGGTTCCGCAATGCGGCTATTGTCAATCGGGGCAGGTCGTCGCGGCGACCGCGCTCCTTAAACAGACACCCAATCCTTCCGACGACGAGATTGCCGCGGCGATGATCAATCTCTGTCGATGCGGAACCTACAACGCGATCGAAGCAGCGGTCAAAGATCTCTCCTCGAAAGAAGGAGAAACGCTATGACCGAGACCAGCCGCAATCTCGTGCCGGAAGATGAGTTTCCGACCGGATCTCCCGTCAACATCTCGCGCCGGCACTTTCTCCTGACCTCCGCCGGCGCCGCGGCCGGTGCCTTCGTGCTTGGCTTCGGCGTTCCGGTCGGGCCGGCACGGGCCCAGCAGGCGGCCACCGCCATGCCTCCGGGGACACGCGTTCCCGCATTTCTGGAAATCCGTCCGGACAATACCATCCGTCTCATGAGCCCCTTCGTCGAAGGTGGGCAAGGCGTCTTCACAGCGATGGCCCAGATCGTCGGCGAGGAACTCGATGCCGATCCGAAAAGCTTCGCCGTCGAAAATGCGCCGACGGGCAACGACTATCTGGTCGTCTACGGCAAGATGCGCATTACCGGCGGCAGCATGTCGGTGCGCACGAGCTATGAGACCATGCGCAAGCTCGGCGCTCTGGCGCGCAACATGATCCTGCAGGCCGCCGCCAAGCGCCTGGATGCGCCCATTGCCGAGTTGACGACGGAACCGGGCCGCGTGATCCATGCCGCATCGGGACGCAGCCTTGCCTATGGCGACGTCGCTGCCGAGGCGCTGGATCTGCCGGTTCCCGCTCCCGAGAGCGTGACGCTCAGAGATCCGAGCAAATTCCGCTGGATCGGCAAACCGGTCGAGCGGCTGGATATGCACGACAAGTCGACCGGCAAGGCAATCTACGCAATAGATTGCAAGGTTGACGGCATGCTGCATGCCGCCGTCCAGCACGCGCCCCGCCTCGGCCTGACCATCGGCAAGATCCGCAACGAAGACCAGCTCAAGGCGATGCCGGGCGTTCATTCCGTCCACAGCCTGCCGGGCGCCGTCGCCGTCGTTGCCGAACGCTGGTGGAATGCCAAGCGCGCGGCCGAGGCAGCGCAGGTCGATTGGCGCGAACCCGGCCCGGATGCCGATCCCGCCTTCCGCTATATGCCGGCGGATTTCTCGACCGCGGCCTTCAACGACAAGCTCGCCAACGAGCCGGGCAGCGGCAAGGAGGCGGAGAATGTCGGTGATATCGCCAAATCATTCGACGGTGCCAAGACCGTCGTTTCGGCCACCTACAAGAGCCAGTGTCTGCGCCACGCGCAGCTGGAGCCGCCATCCACCCTGGCCCGGTTCAATCCGGACGGTAGTCTCGAAATCTGGCTGCCCAATCAGGCACCCGAGCAATTCCAGGCCGACATTGCCAAGCTGACAGGACTCGATCCATCCAAAGTAACGCTCCATAGCCCCATCCTGGGCGGCTTCTTCGGGCGGCACTTCCTATATCCATCCGCCAATCCCTATCCGCAGGCCATCCAGCTTGCCAAGGAGGTCGGGCGGCCGGTCAAGCTCATCTGGAGCCGCGAGGAGGAGTTTCTGCGCGATCCGATGCGCCCGATGGCGGCGGTGCGCTTCCGCGGCGCACTCGACGCCAGCGGCATGCCCGTCGCGCTCGAGGCCATCAGCGCTTGCGAAGGTCCGACGGAGGGCGTTTTCGGCCATAAGGAGGATTCGCTGGACCCGACAGCCCTGGAGGGCCTGACCGGCAAATCCTACGCCATCCCGAACTACCGCATCGCCCAGATCTATGTGAAAAACCCGACGATGCTTGCCTACTGGCGTTCGGTCGGCAACTCCATGAACGACTTCTTCTACGAGACGTTCCTGGACGAGCTGGCCGACAAGGGCGGGCAGGATCCCTATGAGATGCGCCTCAAACTGCTGCAGAAGAACGAGCGGCTGAGCAATCTTCTGAAAGCCGTCGGCGATCTCTCGGGCGGCTGGAAGCGGGGTCCCTTCACGGCGGACGATGGCTCACGACGGGCGCGGGGCGTGGCCATGGCCTCTCCCTTCGGCAGCCATACCGCGGCGATCGCCGAAGTCTCCATCCGCAATGGGCAGGTCGTCGTGCACGATGTCTGGGAAGCGATCGACCCCGGCAGCATCGTCAATCCGGCGATCATCGAGGCACAGGTCAATTCGGCGACCGCGCTCGGAATGTCGCAGGTGCTGATGGAGGAAGCCGTCTACAAGAACGGCGAGCCGGTGGCGCGCAACTACGATCTTTATCCGATCCTGCCGCCCGACCGCATGGCCCGCGTTCACGTCCGCATCGTCGAAAGCGGAGCCGAGATGGGCGGTATCGGCGAGCCGGGACTGCCGGCCATCCCACCGGCGATCGCCAATGCGGTTTCGACGCTGACCGGCAAGCGGATACGCAGCATGCCTCTCTCCAACTACACCTTTGAAAGCTGAGGCGCGGCAAACGCTGCGCCAGCCACACCGGCTCTCGGTCCATCCAGAATCGAGAGCCAGTGCGGTTGCCTCCTTCAATAGCCAAGTCCGAAATCCCGAAGCAAAGACATGAGGGCACATCCTTGAAGAGATTTCTTCTGGTTCTTCTTTTGATTGTCGTGCTTGTGGGCGGCGCCGTCGCGTGGTTCGTAACCCGCAAGCCGGCATCTCCCTTCGATAGCGTCGCCGCGGCGCAAACACCTTCGGAGGACCTGCTCCAGCATGGCGAATATGTCGCGCGTCTGGGAGACTGCGTTGCCTGTCACAGCACGCCGAAGAGCGCACCCTTTGCCGGCGGGTTGGAGATGGGGACGCCGCTCGGCGCCATCTTTGCGACCAACATAACACCGGACAAGGAAACCGGCATCGGCAACTATACGCTCGCCGATTTCGACCGCGCCGTCCGCCAGGGCGTTGCACCCGATGGACATCGCCTCTATCCGGCAATGCCCTACCCCTCTTATGTGAAAATGAGCGACGACGATATCCGCGCGCTCTATGCTTATTTCACGAGCAGGGTCGAGCCCGTTCGGCAGGCGAACAAGCCCTCCGACATCAAATGGCCGATGAACATGCGCTGGCCGCTTGCGCTCTGGAATGCGGTCTTTATCGAAAGCGGAACCTATCAGCCCAAAACCGCCGGCGATGATCAGTGGAATCGAGGCGCCTATCTCGTCCAGGGACTGGGCCATTGCGGCAGTTGCCATACGCCGCGCGCAATAACCATGGCGGAAAAAGCGCTCGATGAAAGCAGCCCGCTCTATCTCTCCGGCGCACTTCTCGACGGCTGGTATGCTCCGAGCCTGCGCGGCGACGCCAACACCGGCCTCGGCCGATGGAGCGAAGAGGACATATACGCCTTCCTCAAGAACGGCCGAAACGGCCATGCCGTCGTCTTCGGCTCCATGGCGGATGCCTTCAACAATTCGACCCAGTTCATGAGCGATGACGATCTCAGGGCGATCAGCCATTATCTGAAGTCGCTGCCCGGCGATCCCACCCGCGACGACACCCCCTGGCAGTATGACGAAGCCACGGCGAAGAACGTCGCCCTGCCCGCCCGTCAGCAAATACCTGGTGCCCAGACATTCGTTGCGAAATGCAGCTTCTGCCATGGCATCGATGGTCGCGGAAAAGAACAATGGATCCCGCCGCTGGCCGGCTCCGCCGCGTCGCTCGCAAAGGAAAACGCCTCTCAAATCAATGTGACGCTGAACGGCTCCAGCCGCGTCGTGGCGAACGGCATTCCGGACGCCTATCGCATGCCGCCATTCAGGCAGCAGCTTTCCGACCAGCAGATCGCCGATGTCCTGACATTCGTGCGCTCATCCTGGGGAAATCACGGTGGAGCGGTCGCGCCTGTTGACGTGAAATCCTTGCGCGAGCATACCGATCCGGTAAGCAGCAGCCCCATCATATTGCAGATGCGGTAGCTTCATGTTGCAAGCTGGCCGATTGCGGCCAACTGGACCCTTGCGGAGGGCTCGTCATGGGTGAAGCATTTCCCGCCACATCGATGCCCGACCGCGACTGGTGGTCGGCACTCTGGCCCGATCCGCAGGGCATGCTTCAAGCGCTCGGCATTACGCCTGGCATGACGGTCCTCGATCTGTGTTGCGGCGATGGATATTTTACGACACCGCTGGCGAAACTCGTCGACGGAAAGATCTATGCGCTCGATCTGGATGAAAGCATGATCGAGATGGCGAGAGCCGAAACCGCGCGACAGGGGGTATCCGTGCGGAAATGGATTCACGCCGACGCGCTGGATATGGCAGCGCATCTTCCCGAAAAAGTCGATTATGTCCTCATGGCCAACACGTTCCATGGCGTTCCCGATCAGCCGGCCCTCGTTCGCGCCGTTCGTTCCGTGCTCGCTCCACAGGGGCTGTTCGGCATCGTCAATTGGGAAGCCCGGCCGCGCGAGGAAACCACGGTGCTTGGACAGCCGCGCGGGCCGAGGAGCGAGATGCGCATGCCGCCCGCAAGGCTTGCCGCCATCGTCGAGCCCGGCGGCTTCATATCGCAGGCCACGGTCGAGCTGCCTCCCTATCACTACGGCGCCGTTTTCCGCGCCCTGTAGCTAAAGCTCAATCTTTGCCCTTGGATGCTATGCCCCTCTCACCGAAGCTTGAGGCTTTCGAGATAGGCGCAGAACATGTCCGCCATGGCACCGCCATGGGCTTCGATCTCCTGCTCTGTCTTCGAGCTCTCCGAAAGCTGCTTTCCCGTCGTGCTGAGCGTCGCGGCGATCAAGTCCGCAGCCAGGATACGGGCCGTTTCATCGACCTCTGGCAAGGCTTCGCGCATGAACAGCCGCAGGATACGCTCCCCGGATGACTTCGCCTCATGCGCCTCCGGCGCATCGCGATAAAGCGGCGCCGCGTCGTTGAGCGCAACACGCATAGCAGCCTCCTCGCATTCGGAGCGGATAAAGGCGTGGACGAGGGAGCGCAATCGGTCCGGCGGCGGTGTCGCGGTATCTTCAAGGATGCGGCGCAAAAGGTCCGACGTCTGCCGCCATTCGTCGCTCTGCAGGCGGAAGAGGATCGCCGCCTTGTTGGGGAAATATTGATACAAGGATCCGACGCTGACGCCGGCCTTTTCAGCAACGCGTGCCGTGGTGAAGCGCTGGGCGCCCTCCCTTGCCAAAACCTGAGCCGCGGCACTCAGGATTGCGGAAACGAGTTCGGTCGAGCGAACCTGCTTCGGCTGCTTTCGCGAGGAAATCCGGGCTCTTGGACGATCCGTCATATCGATGCCTGCCAATGCGAATAGGAAAGCTGACGAATTAATCGTATTTTGCGTGCCATGCAAACCGAAGAACATGGCGATGAAAGCAGCGGGCCGGTAACCAGGTCGATCGAAGCCGACGCCCTGGCAAAAGCATTCTCGCATGTGAGCCAGACCCTGGTGGAAACAGCACTTGCCGGCGTGAGCGACGCCGGGCTCGTTACCCGCGCGGGATCTTCACTTCGGGTGACCAGTCGATTTTGTGGAAAGCCATGTCACGGAGGGGCGCCATCTTGCACCTGTCCGATCCGGTTTTCGCATGATCGAGGCAGCCGACCGTCTTCGCGACGACATCGGGCAGGATCTTGACGCTGATGTCGCCAAGCACGTCCAGCATTGAATCAACACTGTAGTTTGGATGTTTGCCGCACTTCGGGCACCAGAAACAGGCGGTCTCGTCTTTGTGCTGGGATAGCCAATGAATGCCATCAGGCCACTTATAAATCACTTCCATGCGGGCACGCCCTTGCTCAAGGTTTTCGTTCGCCGCATGTCACGCCCAGCCGCCCCCGCCAGGCTGCATCAGAAATGGCAGACAGCAACCAAAGGCGCAAGTCCTGCGGTATTGAATTGCCATGCGATCCGATGGTGCCGTTGAGAATTTGAGGCGCCTCGACAAGGGCCTGGGACGTGCGGTTTCAGCGAATGTCCAATTAAGTCAGCGGAATTGAGCTATTCCGCTTCTGGCGGAAAAGGTACAAACGCCTTGAGATTAGCCGCGAGGGGTAAGATGTCAGAGGGTGGTTCAGACAATTCGATAGTTGGGATGAGAGACCTTCTGGGGGCAGAAGGCGTTGCGAAACAGTTACTCGGGCCAATTTCGCGCGGAATCGGCCGGATTAGCGCACCGTTTCTCAATAGGCTCGCAAACCGGAAGCAACTTGCGAATTTTGACGAATGGGACCAGGCTTTAAGGGAACGAGGGTACGACCCCAAAACGGTCGAGCTTACGCTCGGCCAACATACAGAGGTCCGGGTTACGGCGGATAACATCAGGCATCAAGCCAACCGCGAAAATGTCGCTATCGAAGCCATCTACTATATCCAGAATACCAGCGCCCGGATTGACCCGCACTTCGAAAATGAGCCTCTGCAGCCCGAATGGGTCGACCAATTTTGGCGCTTAGCTGAGAATATCAGCAGCGCCGATATGCAAGCGTTCTGGGGCAAAGTGTTGTCTCGCAAGTGCCTCGGTCTTTCGAATATTAGTGCTCGAGCGCTGCATTTTATATCGACACTCAGCGGTGAGGAGGCGCACGCGTTGGAACAGATTGCCGCGCGGTTGGTCACCGTTGTTGAGCCATCAGGCGCAACTATTTCCGGATTGGTGGGCAGCCTCCATCACTGGACATCGAAGTCGGATTGCCCGCCGCGACTGATCGAGATTCAGAAAGAGATCCACGCCCTCGCTGCATCTCCACACGAGGGGCTCTTTTCTGTTTTGGGAGTTTTTCATCAGGGTGGTTTTGTTCCAAGCATTCACGCTGATGCCACGCTTGATCCCTTGGAGTTCAGCGCTGCTGACCAACGACTACGAGTCACCGCCAAGGGTTTCGCCGCCGAATTCGGGCGGCTCTATATCGGTTCAGGTCCATACCTTTCTCCCTTGGGCGTAGAGTTAGCACAGGTGATTGGCGCAACGGCAAACCAAACGTATGTTGATCTCCTCATTGAAGGGTTCCAAGTGCAAGGCGTCACGGTGGAAAGGGCTTAAGCATCCATCCTTGAGCGTCCGGCTACAGCGGCGTGTTAAGGCGAGTTTCAGTTGCCATCTGATGTTGCGCGCTACGATATCGCCGGCTTCGATGTCTCCGGCACCTCCTGAAAATACGAATGGCTGCGCCGAAGAGATTGCGCCCACCTAATCAGAGGCGCCTATTTTTCTGCGTATTTTCAATTGGATACGCATATCGTCCGCAACCTCCGTCAATGCGATTAGAAAACGCGATGAATTGTTCGTATTTTTATCGCCAACGAAGACTTCAGCCCTGAACGGAGAGAAACATGACCACACTGACGAATGCCCCGCTCGCTCCATTGCTCGATCGCCTGTTCGAGGAAGCGGATGCGACAACGCCATCGGTTGCCGCTTACTGGAGCGGCCTTTCCAGCGAGGAGCGCGCGCGTCTGGTGCGCAGCAGAACCGACTATCTCGATTTCTATGCCCGGATGAAGGATATACCGCTTGCCATCTCGCGGGAGGCAGGCTCCTTGCTCTACATGCTGGCGCGAAGCACCGGTGCCCGAACCATCGTCGAATTCGGAACCTCCTTCGGTATCTCTACCCTCCATCTTGCGGCCGCGCTGCGGGATAATGGCGGCGGGCGCCTGATCACCACCGAATTCGAGCCTTCTAAGGTGGCACGGGCACGGGAAAATCTGACGGCCGCGGGCCTCATCGATCTCGTGGAGATCCGGGAAGGCGATGCCCTGCAGACGTTGGGTTCAGATCTGCCCGATACCATCGACCTGTTGCTTCTCGACGGCGCCAAGGCGCTCTATCCGGACATTCTGAAGCTGGTGGAGAGCCGCCTCAGGCCGGGAGCCCTCGTGGTTGCCGACAATGCGGACTTCTGCCCCGACTATCTGACCTTGGTGCGGTCTTCGACAAGCGGATACATGTCGGTAGCTTTCGCGGAGGATATCGAACTGTCCATGCGGCTCGGCTGACGCCGTTCACAGCGCAAACACGCTCCTGGCGCGCTTGCAACATCCTCAATACGCCCCGCATTCACCGCCGGATGCGGGAGCGAGACGGCTTTGCACCGTGCACGGCGTTTGCGGCGCGGCCGTCATGCCGCCGTATGAACGACCTTGAACTGCGAACGCCTGTAGAAAACCAGCATTTCCCGCTCGAAACTTTCCACGGCAAGCACGACCCATGGCTCGAAGTGGCCGTTGCGAACGTCCGCCCTCCTTCGGCTATCCATGTCGAGCATTCCAAGCAATGCCCAATCTACCAACCTCATCCCATCACTCTCACCCTGTCGGGACCCCTGAACCATCCGACGCTCGACCTCCGTCGCATTCGGCGGCATGGCCAACGGTAGATAAGTAAACCCTGATTGATGGAAAGGTGAACAAACGTTGTATTAAGGTTTGTAACATGCATTCAGTCAGTATTGTCTCATCCCGGCAACACTAACGCCCCTTCCTTGCCGGATGGCAAAAGAAGACGGGGAATGACGGCTTACTGGAACATGAAGCGCGTCACGAAGCGATCGATCGCCCGCGAATTCGCTTCCATCCAGCGCCAGATCACCGCCATGCTCAACATGGTCAGAAGCCAGCCGAGCATCACGTCCGACAGGAAATGAGCGCCGAAAATGACGCGGTTGAACGCCACAAACAGCAGGCACGGCGTCAGAAGCACCGCGGCAATCCATCTGCCGCCTGCGGGCACGAAAACCAGCAGCGAAAGTCCGGCCGCCGCAGCAGCAGCCTCGCCGGAGGGGAAGGAGCAATTGCGGGAACATGCAGCCGAGAACTGCCATACCGGGGTGAAATCCGCAGTGCCGCCGAATTCGAGGAGATCGCGGGGACGCACGCGTCCGATTGCGACCTTCAACGTCTGCACGATGAGGAGCGGCCCGGCGGCAAAACTCAAAAGCACGAACAAGGGCCTGTGCGGAGGGCAGAAACGAAGCCGCCTCGGCAGGAAGACATGTAGAATGACAATCACCGCCATGATGCCGAGAAGATAAGGCTGGCTCTGGCGGCTGATGTCCCGCACCGCCTTCAGGAATGGGTTTTCCGCGAGCCAGAAAACCTGTCCATGAGCGAACAGGCGCGTGATGGCCAGATCGAGTTTGGGAAAGACCACGAAGACAAAACTGGTCCAGACGATCATCATGCCGATGACCGCGAACTCTCCATCCGTGGTTGTCTCCGGCGCGCGCGGCCGGCCGGACGCAGAGCTCCAAGAATGCGATGCAAATTTCCACATGCCATGTCTCCCGAGGCGGAACGGTGGCAATCTGAATCGCGATTGTCAAGAATTGACGAAGATCGCGTCAAGGCCGTGTTCAGAATCGATCGTCAGGCCGCCGGAAGACTGTTTGGAAATTGCGGAAGTGGGTTTTGTCCGCGATACTGCGAGTCAGGCGGCAAAGCCGAAAGAAAACGAAGGAAAATAGGGCGCTAGGGTGAACAACAGTCTCGTTCTCATCGTGGAGGATGAACCGGCTATCGCACAGATATTGGAAGGCTATCTGACGCGGGACGGCTTTCGCACGGTCCGCGCCGGCGACGGCGAAACGGCGCTCCAGCATCATGCGCTTCTGAAGCCCGATATCGTGCTCCTCGACGTACGCCTGCCGAAACTGGATGGCTTCGGGGTACTCGGTCGCTTGCGCCAGGCCGCCTCGACGCCTGTCATCATGGTGACAGCCATCGCGGACGACATAGACCGCCTGAGCGGACTGCGCCTCGGCGCCGACGACTATATCGTCAAACCCTTCAACCCGCAGGAAGTCGTTGCCCGCGTCAGGGCGGTTCTGCGACGAACGCAAGGCGGCCGGGCGGAAACCATCCGGCGCTTCGGCGCCATTGAGGTCGATTTCGGCAGCTATTCCGTCTTTATCATCAAGGACGAGCGCCGCATTCCATTGCTCCTGACGCTCAGCGAATTTCGGATTCTCGCCTACATGATCCGCCACCCCACGCAGGCTTTCGCACGCGCCGACATTCTCGATGCCTGTCTGCCAGAAAGCGACGCCTTGGTCCGTACCGTCGACACGCACATTTCCAATCTTCGGCGCAAGCTGGAGGAAATGGGGCAGAACGGCTTTTTTCCCGCGGTGCGCGGCATCGGCTATCGTTTTTCGGATCCGAGATGAAGATACCAAAGCCCCCTTGCCTGCCGCTGGCTACGCTCACGGCCATCGTCACCGCCATCATGTTGCTCCTCAGCGTCGGCCTGACATATCTGGAGGTCAACTGGTATGCCTCCTATCTGGAAAAGAACATCACCGACGGTCTGCCGCCAAGGGCCGCAGCGGCTTATAAAATGTTGAGCGAGAACAAGGTTCCGGACGGGGATTCCCTCAGGATCCTGTTTGAGCACCTCAATTTGTTGACGGAACCGACGGATTTCAAAGTGCAGCTTTCGGTGCTGATAGGCGGCCTGCTTTCCGCCTTGGTCTGCGCCCTCATCGGTGTCTATCTGGCGCGGCGCCTTGCGCGCCCCCTTGAAGAGCTCACCACGGCCGCGGACAGCCTGAAATCGGGCGATTTCTCGGTTCGCGTCGCTGCCTCCCACCGCAGCACCCGCGAGGTCGCGAGCCTTGTCGAAACCTTCAATGCGCTCGCAACAAGCCTGGAGACGATGGAAGAGAGGCTGCGCTTCAACAACATGGCAGTCGCGCATGAACTGCGAACCCCGCTGACGATCGTGCAAGGATCGCTGCAGAGCATGATCGACGGCATTTTCCCGATGGACCGCAAGATCATCTCCGACCTTCTCCTCCAGGTCGAAGGTCTCGGCCGGATTGTCGAAGACCTGCGCACCTTGTCTCTGGCCATCGGCCAGAAGCTCGTGGTGGAGCGCCGGCGCATCGATGCATCGCAATTGGTCGAGACGGTCATCGCCTCGGCAAAGCCCATGCTGGACGCAAGCAAGCTACGGATTGAAACGCATCTGCGGCCTGCCTGGATCTCGGCGGATTCCCCCCGCATAAGACAGGCTCTTCTGGCGCTTCTCGAAAATGCCTGCCGCTATGCCGCCGACGGCGGCTGGCTGCGATGCGAAACCGAGCGTTTGCCGGATAAAAGCGTCGTTATCCGCGTTCTCGATCGCGGCCCGGGATTTCCGCAGGACATGGACGCCGTCGCCGTCAACCCATTCTGGCGAGGCGATCTATCGCGTTCGCGTGCAACCGGCGGCACGGGACTGGGACTATCCGTCGTGCAGGCAATAGCAGTTGCCCATGGCGGGTATCTGGAATTTGCAAACCGGCCGGAGGGTGGCGCCATGATCGCACTCCACCTGACTGAAGGCGATAGGCTGGAAAGAGCACACGAGCCTTCGCAATAGAGCAATTCCAGAAAAGTCCGGATGCGTTGCAATCAGAAGAGCGCGCCCGCCAACAGATCCTCATCGCTCGCCGAGGCTGGGCGGCTTTGGGCCACAGGATTCACCACGCCGAAGATGCCGGCGTGGATCTCGCGTTCGGCGGCCATGGTATAGATTTTGAAAATGCGCTCGGAAATGGCCGCCACGGGCGATTCCAATCCGGCCATGTCGGCAAATGCGCGGCGCGCAAGCCCGGCCTCACTGGTGCAGGAGGCCAGGGTTCCCCCGATCTCGGAACGGAAATCCAGACAGGCGGCAATTTCGGCCACTTGCGACGTCATGGCCTCGCCGCATTGGCGCAGTTCCCGCATGTTCAGATCCATCGACACTCCGGTGTCGCCGATATGGACGAGAGCCACGTCGATATGGCCGCCGAGACCGGAAGAATTTTCCGGCTCGTCGGCCTGCCGCCAGTCCTTGAGGCCGGTGGCCTGCGTTTCAAGCCTGCCGAGCCCGACCAGTAGCTTCTCGGCATCCTCGTCGAGCAGCGATGCAAACGACCGCAATTCGCCGGCGACAACATTGATTGCCCGCCCGTCTTCACCAAGTTTGCCGCAGCGCAGATTGGTGTTGAGCGCCATATATTGAATATCGCGCCGTACGAGCTGAATGGTCTGAATGCTTGTGGTTAGTTCCTTGACCATTTCCGACGTCGTCTCGCTAAGCCGGTTTGCTCCAGCCGCGGCAACGTCAATGCGATCGACAACCGCCCGGGCGGCGGAAAGATCGCCGCGCAGCGAATGGATCGGGCTCTTTCCGTCCTGACCGCTCTGCGACATCATCGTCCGGTAGAGGTCGAGCAGCTTGCCGATATCGCCGCTGAAGCCGCGGATATTGTCGACGATCCTGGCGGTCTCGCGGTCGAACCCCTTTGTCGTCTCGCCAAGCAACGCGAAGATCAGCGTCATCGTCAATTGCGAGAGGCGCTGGCGGTCGGAGGCGGAAAGACCGGCCGGAGCTTCGGATGTGAGATAGGCTTCGGTCATCGCGTGAGCAGCCTGGCAATGCTCGACCCTCTGCAGCGTGATATCGCCGATCTGCATGGCGGAGAGCGTGTGGGCGACCTTGCTCTGGATCTTGCGCGCCAGACCGGCAACCGTGTCCGCCAACTCCGAAAGATTGCGGCGCTTAACCTGGATCTCCCCGGCATTCGACACGAGGCGCTGGGCAATGGACGATATGCCATTCAGACACTGGGCCAGCGAACCGTCCTCATTGGCAGCGGCAGCTTCGATCTGGGCCTCGAGCAAGCGGATCTGCAGCGACAGCGCCTTGACCTCCTTGGAGGCGAATTCGATGCGCTCGACGATTTCGCTGGCGAAGCTCGAAAAATCCGGGATGCGCGCACCCGCTATTTTGGCGGTCGCGGCAAAGGTTCTCAGATAGCGCAGCGTTTCTTCCATCGAGAGCACATGCTCTGAAAGCGATTGCCCGGTCTGGCCGATCGAAGCCACGCACGCGTGGCGCCGCGCTTCGGCCGGTGGCAATTTGTTCAGCAGATCCACCGTCTGGAGAAGGCGAGCCGTCGCTTCGGCAGCGTCCTCCTCCTTTAGGGAACTGCCAATATGTTCCAGCAGGCTGACCAGCTTGGCGAGAGCTTCCGCGACGGTGACGAGGACCGCGCCGCCACCCAGGAAGCGCTGCTCGATCTGCAATCGGGCGCTTTCCAGACGATCGACGAAGCTATCCGTCGAAGGGGTAAATTGTCGGCTTGTCGCTGCATACGCCATACTGTCTTGGACTCCGCCTAGGACCATCCCGGGAAACTAAGAGGAACAGAAAAATACGGAGTTAACGCCGAGGACGAAACAGGGACGCTTCCCCACTGCTGCCCCCCGAGCGCCGGATGGATCGCACAAGCCGCCTGGGTTCCCAAAAAAACTCAAGAGCCTGCCGCACCGATCCATAGCCGGCGCGGCAGGGCCTGATATCAGCCTAGGAAAGCGCGGATCTCGGCTGCGATCTCGGCCGCATGCGTTTCGAGCGCGAAATGGCCGGTATCGAGGAATTTGACGATCGCCTCGGGAATGTCCCGGCGGTAGGCCTCGGCACCGGGCGGCAGGAAGAAGGGATCGTGCTTACCCCAGACCGCCAGCAAGCGCGGCTTGTAAGTACGGAAGTACTCCTGAAAGGTCGGATAGAGCGCGACGTTGCTCTTGTAATCGCCGAAGAGATCGAGCTGTACTTTCTCCGCGCCAGGGCGCGCCAGATAGAAACTATCGAGCGAATAGCCGTCCGGAGAGATCCTGGCAGCATCCGGAACGCCATGGGTGTATTGCCACATCGTTGCTTCCGGCTCCAGGAAAGCCTCCAGCGCACTGCGGTTTTCCTCCGAGGCCTCGCGCCAATAGGCCTCGATCGGGTTCCAGCCTTCGCTCAGGCCCTCCTCATAGGCATTGCCGTTCTGGGAAATGATCGCGGTGATCCGTTCCGGATGCTTCACCGCCAGCCGGAACCCGGTCGGCGCGCCATAGTCGAAGACATAGACGGCATAGCGATCGAACCCCACGATTTCGGTGAAGCGGTCGATCGTCTCGGCGATGCTGTCGAAACTGTTGCTGCCTTTCGGCGCGTCGGATTGCCCGAAGCCCGGCAGATCCGGCGCGATGATATGGTAGCGATCGGCCAGGAGCGGGATGAGATCGCGATACATATGGCTGGAGCTGGGGAAGCCATGCAGCAGCAGGAGCTTGGGCGCACCGGACAAACCTGCCTCGCGATAGAAGACTTTGACACCTTCGACATTGACGGTGCGATAGTTGATATCAGCCATGATAAGGTCCTTTCATAACCTTCCTAGTTGAATTTCTGGAGTTACAGATTAAGAATTCAAATCGTGGCGACGGCATCCCTGATGACATCGATGACGGCGGCCGGCGCCGTAACCATCGGCATGTGATCGGCCGGGATGGAGCATTGCTCCGCCTTCATGCGTGCCGCCATGAAGCGCTGGTTGTCGACCCGGATCATCCGGTCTTCCTCGGCGATCAGGAACCACGCCGGACGGTCCTTCCAGAGCGGACGGACGACGGGAACGGTGATACATGCCGGCGAGATCGGTCGCTGCGAGGCAGCCAGAACAGCCAGTTCATCGGCCTTCGCGTTCTGGGCAAAGGCCGTGGCGAACGCATCCTGAGGAAGGTAGATCAGCCCGTGGCTGTCTGGCGCCAGCTTCGGCGCCTGCGGATGCGGCTCGCCGCGATAGAAGACATTGGCGACCGTCTCGCCTTCATCCGGGGCAAGCGCTGCGACATAGACCAACGCTTTGACTTTTTCGCTGCGAACAGCGGCAATCACGGCACCGGCATAGGCATGACCGACCAGAACGACCGGCCCTCTCGTCCGTTCCAAAGCACGTTCGAGGGCCGCGACATCATCGGCAAATGACGTCAAAGGCAGCGGCGCGGCGGTTACCGAAAAGCCGGAGGTCGTCAATGGCACGATCACCTTTGCCCAGCCCGATCCATCCGCCCAAGCGCCATGGACAAGAACAACATCTGCATTTTGCGACGACATCAGCTTTCTTCCTGTGACTCGAGATAAGTAACCGTTCAAATTGCCATAATAGGGTTACTACTGGCGATCATAACTTGTCAAGCGACTTTTGACGGGTTATATCCGAGGCAGATTTTCGAGAAGCGCTCGACATCCCGTCGGCCCAAACTAGGAGTTGAGATGGACAACCACTCCCCCGCCATTTTTGTCGGCGATACGCTGGGGCTGGATTTCCTGAATTCGGTGGCGACGCCGTTCGATGTGCCAATTGACTGGCTCGAGGATGGTGAAGGTTTTCTTCGCTGGCTGGAACAGGCTGGGCTGGTAGCGCCAGAGACGCTCGCAGCCATGCGCAAACAGGCGCTGCCTAGCGAACTCGACAAGGTTGCCGATCAGGCGCGAGCCTTGCGCGAGTGGTTCAGAGCTTTCGTACACACGCACAAGGGCAGGCCGCTGGGCTCGAGCATGCTGGGAGAGTTGGAACCTCTGAATCGCCTGCTGGAACGCGACGAGGGCTTTGGGCGTATCGTGGCGAAAGAGGCGGGTGCCGGCCTCGACTTTCAACCGGCGCGAAAATGGCGCTCGCCGGATGCGCTTCTGCTACCGATCGGCGAGGCGCTTGCCCGCTTTGTCTGCACGGAAGATTTCTCAAACGTGAAGGCCTGTGAAGGCCACGCATGCACGCTGATGTTCGTCGACCACACGCGCGGCCACCGCAGACGCTGGTGCAGCATGGCCATGTGCGGCAACCGTGCCAAGCAGGCTGCCCATCGGCATCGCCTCAAGCAAAGCTAATATCGGGCGACCGCGCCGGCCCTTTCAAAAGCCGGCGCGGTCGCCCGCACTATCTATTCGCTCGAAACCTCGGCTCAGACCGGATCTTCCCGGTGCAAATCATGGATGGCGACGGCATCGTCGGTGAAGGGCGGCAGCAGCCATTCGCTATGGCGCAGCGTGCGCTTGGTATCCTCCAGTCCCATATCCCAATGCTCGCGCATCGAGGTGCCAGAGAACTCATAGTCCTTGGCGTGGCCTTCGTAGTTCTTGTGCTGGTAGATCAGATGCACGATGTTGACGACGCCGGCATCGGAATAATCGGCAATCAGCTCTTCCTCCTCCCGGGTCAACTGATCCTTCGGAACGCGCTTCAATGCACCCAGGAGCTTCATCTTCAGCCCGTGAATGCGCTTGAAATTGTCGGTGTTCTGCCGCGTGCGGCTGGAATACATGATGTCCTTGTGACGCGACAGCACGTCCGGCATGCTACGCGGAAGCACGCCGCGGGCGCTGAACAGATCCACCTGGAACACGAGCGAGCTCCGGTCTTCCTCCTGATCGAGCAGATATTGCAGCGGCGTGTTGGAGACGATGCCGCCGTCCCAATAATACTCGCCTTCGATGCGGACCGACGGCAAGGCGGGCGGCAGGGCGCCGCTCGCCATGATGTGCTCGGGGCCGATGCGAAGATTGTCGGTATCGAAATAAACGAAATTGCCGGTGCGGACATTCACCGCGCCGACGCTGAAGCGCTTCTTGCCATCGTTCAGCAGGTCGAAATCGATCAGCATCTCCAACGTCTTCTTCAGCTCCGCTGAATCGTAGAAGCTGGTCGCACCTTCGGCTCCCGGCAATTCCAGCCAGGGATTGGGGAAGCGCGGCTTGAAAAAGCCGGGCTGACCCATGGTCATCGTCATCCACGAGCTGGTGCGATTGCGGATATCGCGGAAGAAATCGCCTTCCGGCGTATAGGCCCAGATCTTGCGGCCGGAGATGATCTGCCAGAACTGTTCGAGGCGCTGCAGGCGCCGGCTCGGCTCATTGCCGGCGATGATCGCCGCGTTGACCGCGCCGATCGAGACACCCGAAAGCCAGGTGGGCTCGCATCCTGCTTCGGCAAGCGCCTGATAAACGCCGGCCTGATAGGCGCCGAGCGCGCCGCCGCCCTGGAAGACCAGGGCAACGCGATCATATTGCGCGGCGATTTCCGGGATGGTCGGCGCTGCCGCCTTGGTGTTTCGTTCGAGCACGGTCCGTCTCCACTATGGTCTAACAATAAGGCTTTCGATTACCTGCGCTCGGCGAGATAGTCGTGAACGACCTCGCCCAGCCCGAGCGTCAGATCGGCGGTGAAATGAACGGCCGAAACCACTTCGAGAACCGGCAGCCGCGCGACATCGGCCATGACATGCGGCCTGAGATCGAGGGCGGCGGGCGAAGTCCAGGCTTCCTTAATGGTAATATCGGTCAGATAATAGCGCACGAGCTCGCAAATGCGTGGACTGGCGTCGACATGCGGCACGATCTTGATCAGGAAGTTGGGCTCGGACAGAGCGGCCAGAAGCGGTCCCTGATCGACCGGCTTATGCTTGTAACCCATCGTTCCGGTGGCGCAGAGGACGCTGCCGTAATGCAGCGTGCCGACGATGACCTCGCCTTCGTTGACGATCTTCGGATTGGCCAGCTTCTTGGGAAAGCCCCAGATCTCGCGGCCGCCGGTGATCGGCGCATCGTCGTCCAGATACATGGAGTGGACATAACCGCCCCGTTGCCCGCGATATCGCACGGGAATGACCTGTCCCGTCTCGGTATAGTCGCCGAAACCGGTGGAGTCGGGCATGCGGATGAACTCGTATTTCACCAGCGGCTCGTCGATCTCGAGCGGCTCCGGCACGACAGCCTCAAGCGCTTCGCGCGTGGTGCGGTAGGTGATGATGATATATTCGCGATTGAAGAACCGGTAGGGTCCTGGGGGATAGGAAGGATTGGTCAGCGGCATCGCATAGGCATGCTTGAGAATGTCTTCGACCTTCATCGTATTTTCCGTCGTTGGAGGAAATCGCCGGGCACCGGAGCGGAAACTTGCACGGTTGCATGACAGTGAAGTGTCAGCTGCCAAATGGTTGCGCGGGAGCGAACCTGCCACTGTTATCAAAGCGACATATCCGGCTGGCAGTGTGCGCTTATCTTGAGCATTTCCCTTTACCCAACCATGTCATCGCGATTGCGGGAGTAGCCTTATGGGTTCGTTGATTTCGAAGAATGCGCTGGTCACCGGTTCGACGAGCGGTATCGGCCTTGCGATCGCGCGCGCCTTTGCCGCCGAAGGCGCGAATGTGACGATCAACGGCCTCGGCGATGCCGATGCGATCGAAAAGGAACGGGCTGCCATCGAAGCCGATTTCGGCGTGAAGTGCCGCTACTCCGGCGCCAATATGATGAATGGCGAAGAGGTCACCGCCATGGTGCGTGAAGCCGAGGAAGCCTTCGGCAGCCTCGATGTCCTCGTCAACAATGCCGGCATCCAGTTCGTGGCCCCGATCGAGGAATTTCCCGACGACAAGTGGGAAGCGATCATCCGCATCAACCTCCTTGCCGCCTTCTACGCCATCAAGGCCGCCATCCCCGGCATGAAGGCCCGCAAATGGGGCCGCATCATCAACACCTCCTCGGCGCATGCGCTGGTCGCCTCGCCCTTCAAGTCGGCCTATGTCTCGGCCAAGCACGGCATTACCGGCCTCACCAAGACCATCGCGCTCGAAGCCGCTCAGAACGGCGTCACCGTCAACTCCATCGCGCCCGGCTATGTCTGGACACCGCTCGTCGAGAAGCAGATCCCCGAGACGATGAAGGCGCGCAACATGACGGAAGAGCAGGTCAAGCACGATGTGCTGCTCGCTGCCCAGCCGACAAAGGAATTCGTGACCGTCGACGAGGTCGCGGCCATCGCGGTCTTCCTGTGCAGCGACGCTGCCAAGCAGATTACCGGCACGACGCTTTCCGTCGACGGCGGCTGGACTGCCGAATAATAGCAAGATCATAGCCGGCACATGTTCGAAGAACGGGCCGGCTTCCTGCAGCCGAAGGCTGCTGCAGTCACATGAAAACAGAGCAGGAGGCGCATAATGACCGATGAAACACAGGATCCGCTCAGCCGCATCAAGGATGAGATCGTCGATAGCTTTGACGAAGAGCTGGAGATGCAGCTCGAAGAGGACCGGATGGACGAATTGGTCGCAGAGGGCCTTATCGGCGAAGGCGAAACGGCGCTCGACCGCCGCGTCTATTTCCGCGAACTCTTCCGCCTTCAGCACGAGCTGGTGCGCCTGCAGGACTGGGTGCAGTACAAGAAGCTCAAGGTCGTCGTACTGTTCGAGGGCCGCGATTCCGCCGGCAAGGGCGGCGCCATCAAGCGCGTCACGCAGCGCCTCAATCCGCGCGTCTGCCGCGTCGTCGCATTGCCGGCTCCGACCGAGCGCGAGCAGCATCAGTGGTATTTCCAGCGCTACACCGCCCACCTGCCGACAGCAGGCGAAATGGTGCTGTTCGACCGCAGCTGGTACAATCGCGCCGGCGTCGAGCGCGTCATGGGCTTCTGCTCGCCCGACGAGCTGGAAGAATTCTTCCGTTCCGTGCCGGATTTCGAGCGCATGCTGGTTCGCTCCGGCATCATTCTCCTGAAATACTGGTTCTCGATCACCGACGAGGAGCAGGAATTCCGGTTCAACATGCGCATCCAGGATCCGCTGAAGCAGTGGAAGCTTTCGCCGATGGATCTACAGAGCCGCGTGCACTGGGAAGAATACACCAAGGCAAAGGAAGAAATGCTTGATCGCACGCATATTCCGGAAGCGCCGTGGTGGGTCGTCCAGGCCGTCGACAAGAAGAGGGCGCGTCTCAACTGTATCGCGCATCTCCTGAAACAGATTCCCTACGAAAACGTGCCGAAGCCGGAAATCGTCCTGCCCGAGCGCCTGCGGAATATAGATTATCATCGCACACCGGTTCCGCCGGAAATGTACGTGCCCGAAGTCTACTGACTGGGAACGATGAGGGGTCCGTCTCCGGCAGGCCCCTCAACTCCTAACTCCGCCACCGGCAAGCAAGGCCGGCTCAAGGTCGGACCGGGCGGTAGGCCCATTCGGATATGGCGCCCAAGCCCAGCCGCCGCAGGAGCTCATAGGCAACTCTTCGGTTGATGGGATTGTGCAGCCTGAGGACTTTCGAGCCGAGAAAATCCATCTCGGCATGCTCGAAAGGCATGAGATGCCGCGCCGCGCTAAGTGCGGCTCGATAGACTTCATGAAAATCCCGCCGGCAGACATAGGTCTTGTACTTCGTCATGCAAAAGGCAGCAAAGGTATCGCTGTTCCTGCGTAGAAAATCCGAGACGCCGATCGTCACCTCCGGCCAAGCGGGATTGAACGTATCATCGAAAGCGATGATGCCATGATCGGCCAGCACGCTCTTCGCCAACCGGCTGTCGGCAACGATGTGGCGAAGCAAATGTCCTCCATCGACGCTGAAAAAACGAACCTGCCCAACCTTGTCGATGACGGCCTGCGGATCGAGCCTGGTGCTGTCGCCGGTTATGACGAGTTCTTCATCGACAGGAATGCCTAGTGATCTTCCATTGTCGAGGAAGCGTTGATATTGCGCACCATCCGCTTCTATGTCGAAGAGGTCGATCGCAAGTACATTGTCATCGGGTGCGCTGATCTTGCGCAGCAAAAAATAGGACCGCCCGTAATAGACCCCGATTTCGGCGAGACCGCCATATAGTTTCTCCTGCCTTTGCTTTTCGATCAACGACAGGAAGACAAGCGCATCCGGCGGGTCGATATAACCATCGATTTTCTGAAGATCGCGAAATACAAATTTTCGAACGCCCGATTTCAAATGTGGACCTCACTAGTTTTCTTCGTGCATTTCGCGATCGGACGCCCTCATCGATAGTGATCAGCCGGTCGAAAAATGCACCGTTTCTGCACGAACCGCGCGCCGCGAACTCGTGAGCTTCCGAAAACTGGGATGGGACTGTGTCAAGACGAGCGGTACTAACCGATATAGCGCCCTTTCTGTCGTATTTCGGATAGTGATGCGCGGATTGGATAGTTCCAGCCTATATCAGCCCCAATATCGAAACCGCATCGCAGGCAATGGCGAATAGCGAGCCGACATCTTAAGTGATGTATAATGTGAGTCTAAAATTCACATCATCGGCCGAGGAGACCGTCATGACTGCGCCGCATCCCTCGAAAACGCATATCGGCAACCACGCCCTGCATCCCGAAACCCAGATGCTGAATTACGGCTACGACCCGGAGCTGTCCGAGGGCGCGGTCAAGCCGCCCGTTTTCCTGACCTCCACCTTCGTCTTCAAATCGGCCGAGGACGGGCGCGATTTCTTCAACTACCTATCCGACCGCAACGAGCCGCCGGCAGGCAGAGGCGTCGGACTCGTCTATTCGCGCTTCAACCACCCCAATAGCGAAATCGTCGAAGATCGTCTTGCGGTTTATGAGCGAACGGAAAGCGGCGCGCTGTTCTCCTCCGGCATGTCGGCGATCGCCACCACGCTGCTGGCCTTCGTCCGCCCCGGAGATGCGATCCTGCATTCCCAGCCGCTCTATGGCGGCACGGAAACGCTTATCGCCAAGACATTCCTCAATCTTGGCGTCTCCGCGGTCGGGTTCGCCGATGGTGTTAGCGAGACTTCGGTGATGGTGAGCGCGGAGGAGGCATTGGCCAAGGGCCGAGTGTCCATCATTCTCGTGGAGACGCCCGCCAATCCGACGAACAGCCTGGTCGACATCGCCATGATCCGCCGCGTGGCCGATGCGATCGGCAAGAAGCAGGGCCATACGCCGATCATCGCCTGCGACAATACCTTGCTAGGCCCGGTCTTCCAGCGGCCGATCGAGCATGGCGCCGATATTTCCCTTTATTCCCTGACCAAATATGTCGGCGGCCATTCCGACCTGATCGCCGGCGCCGCCCTCGGCTCGAAAACCGTGATCAAGCAGGTCAAGGCGCTACGCGGCGCGATCGGCACCCAGCTCGATCCGCATTCCTGCTGGATGCTCGGCCGCTCGCTGGAGACGCTGCAAATCCGCATGGAACGGGCCGACAGCAACGCCCGGGCCGTGGCGGATTTCCTGCGGGATCATCCGAAGGTTGAGCAGATTCATTATCTGCCCTATACCGACCCCGCATCGGCCACGGGCCGCACCTTCGCCGCCCAATGCAGCGGCGCAGGCTCCACCTTTTCCTTCGATATCAAGGGCGGCCTACCAGCATCGTTCAAATTCCTGAATGCGCTGCAGATCTTCAAACTCGCCGTCAGTCTCGGCGGCACGGAATCGCTTGCGTCCCATCCGGCAACAACAACGCATTCCGGCGTTCCGGTGGATGTGCGCCACCGCATCGGCGTGCTGGAATCGACGATCCGCCTGTCGATCGGCATCGAGCATCCCGAAGATCTGATCGCCGATCTGGCGGCTGCTCTCGACGCCGCCTGATGAGGCCTACGCGACCGAGCGAGATGGATCAGCTGTGTGCGGTCAGAAGGTTCGCATCGCGCGCAAGGCGCCACTCGCCATCGGCTTCCTTGCGCAGAAGCGTGAGTGTATAGCCCGATTGATGGATGGCGTCGCCGCCTGGCGGTGTCATCGTGATGTCGATGTGGTTGCGAATGAAAGCCCAGTCGCCGAGCACCCGCAATTCGACGATCTCGCTGGTACCCTCCATCTTCACGCCGTCCCTGCCCTTGGAGGCTGTGGCGAAGGCTTGCTTGCCAAACGGCTCTCGGCCCGGCACCATGAAGACGACATCGTCCGTCATCAGCCCTAGAACGGTGGCCATATCGCCCGCCTTGCTTGCGGCGGTCCAGGTTTCCACGACTTTCCGGATTGCCTTTTCATCCTCGGTCATTGCGAATCTCCTCCATAGGCAACGCCGCATAGCAACAGCGGCTGCGTTTCAACTCATGAGGCGAGAACTATTGGACGGAGAAAGTCGGCATTGCGTGTGCTCAATCATCCGGCCAGGTTTCGATATCCGGATTAACAATATAGTGCGTTCCGTCATGCCGGACATAGCAGATGGCAAGCCCCTTACCGTGGGAAACCGATCTATTCCGGCTCGTCCTTGGGCTTGGCGGCGCGCAGAGCATCGCTAAGCTCCATTCTGGCCGTTCCGATCAGCTGCTCCATGGCAAAGCGGGCGGCATCCGGACGGCGCATGCGGATCGCATCCAGAACATCCTGATGCCGGGCGATGGCATATTCGTGTGATTGGCTCGCCCGATTGGTCAGGCGGAAACTTGCAAGCAGGGCTGCCCGGATGGCCGTGGCAAATTGTCGGAAAACCCAGTTGCCGCTGGCATTGATGATGGCCGTGTGAAACTCCAGGTCCGCCTGGCTCCACGCCTCGTTGTCACGGGCGTTCGCGGCAACCATATCCTCGAAAGCCTCGGCGATCTGCGCGAGCTGCTTTGCGGTGGCATTGGCGGCTGCTTGTGCGGCGGCGGCAGGCTCCAGCACCTGGCGTGCGTCAAGGAGGGACTCGTAGAAGCTGCGGTCATTGCTCAGCGCCAGGGTAGCGTCGAGAACCAGCGGATCCAGATAATTCCAGTTCTCTCGTGGAAGGACCGTTGTGCCGGCACGGGTGCGGGAGCGGACCATTCCGAGCGCCGAGAGATATTGCATGGCCTCGCGCAGGCTGGTGCGGCTGACGCCGTAAACCTCCGAGAGCTCGGCCTCATTGGGAAGGACGGAACCCTCCGCAAGAGCCCCCGACACGATCTGCCCGATGAGTTTCTTCAGCAGTTCCTCGCGCACGGTGCGCCTTCCCTGCTCGGGCGCGGCCCCGCCCTGCATCGTGCGTAAAGACCCCAAACGCGTACTCATCACTTGCACTCCCTTCCGCTGGCCCGGTGGCGATCATGAGCGGCACCACGCCCAGGCATCAATGCGCAACTGCAAGCCCGGCAAACTTCTCCCAAGGAATCTGATCGTCATAAGCGGGCGCGATGCCCTGCCGCCGACGAGCGCAGATTGTCAAGCAGAACCGCAATCAGCAGAATGCAGCCGCGCACGAGATATTGATAGAAGGCCTGAATATTGAGCAGGTTCATCACGTTCTCGGCGATGCCCATGATGAGGACGCCGACGATCACGCCCGTCATCGCCGCGCGGCCACCCGCCAGCGACACGCCGCCGAGCACGCAGGCGGAGATGACGGACAATTCGAGCCCGGTTGCCGCATTCGGCTGACCCGACGTGATGCGGGAGGCAAGCAGAATGCCGGCAATGGCACAGACAAGTCCCTGCAAGGCGAAGATCCAGATCCGCATGTTGACGACATTGACGCCGGCAAGGCGCGAAGCCTCGGGATTGCCGCCGATCGCAAGCGTGTTCTTGCCGAAAACGGTGCGGTTGAGCGCGAAGCCGAAGACGATGAACAGCAACACCATGATCCAGATCGGCGTCGGCACCGTCAGCAAACGCGACAGCGCCAGCTGATAGAAGGCCGGATCGTTGATGCCGACGGCGCGCCCGTCTGAGGCGATCAGTGCGAGACCACGAACGATCTGCATTGTTGCGAGCGTGGTGATCAGGGCGTTGATGCGGAACTTGGCGATGACGACGCCATTGACGAGGCCGACGAGGCCGCCGCAGATCAATGCCGCCAGCAGGCCGACCGGGATGGAGCCGGTCGAGTTCGACACCATGACGGCGATCATGCCCGAGAAGGCGACGGTCGAGCCGACCGACAGGTCGAAGTCGCGCGAGGCAAGGCAGAACATCATGGTGCAGGCGACGATGCCGATTGTCACGACCGACTGCAGCAGACCAAGCATGTTGCGCTCCGTCAGGAAGCTCGGAACGAAGAGCGACACGATCACGAAGGCGATTGCGAAGATCACCACCAGACCCTGTTCGCCGAGAAGAAGCTTTTTCAACGAGTTCATCACTACCATTCCTGAATTAGATTGTGCCGGCGGCATTCTTGTCGGGCAGGGCCGCGGTCAGAATGGCCCGCTCGTCGAAATCGGCGCGGGCGACATTCGCCGCGACGCGGCCCTGGCACATGACCATGATGCGATCCGAAATACCCATGACCTCGGGAAGCTCGCTGGAGATGACGACGATCGCCATGCCGCCTGCAGCAAGCTCATAGAGGATTTCGTAGATTTCCGACTTGGCGCCGACATCGATGCCGCGCGTCGGCTCGTCGATGACAAGCACCTTGACACCCTGTTCGGAAAGCCAGCGGCCAAGGATGACCTTCTGCTGATTGCCGCCCGACAGATTGACGATATCCTGCCGGCGCGAGGGCGTGCGAACCCGGAGCTTGGCGATGAACCGATCGGCGACCGAGGCTTCCTTCTTCAGGTTCAGGATGCCGAACGGCGAGAAATGCCGCCTTGAGGAGATGGCGATGTTTTCCTCGATCGACCGCCCCTGAATGACGCCGTCGAACTTGCGGTCCTCTGGGCAGAGAACCATGCCGGCGTTGATGGCGGCCTTCGGGTTGTTCGGCGCGACGGCGACGGCGTCTATCGAGACGCCGCCCTGGCGACGATGATCGGCGCCATAGAGAAGACGAGCCATCTCGCTGCGGCCGGCGCCGATCAAGCCGAAGAAGCCGAGAATTTCGCCCTTGCGGACAGAGAAGCTGACGGGATTGCGCAGCTTCGAACCCGACAATTGCTTGACCTCGAGGCGCACCTCGCCGAGCGGCCGTTTGCGCCAATTCCAGATATTGTTGATCTCGCGGCCGACCATTTGCGCGATGATCTGATCCCGCGTCGTATCGGCGATGCTGGGATGATGCGCCGCGAGCTTGCCGTCGCGCAGGACTGTGAGGCTGTCGCAGAGCCGGAAGATCTCATCCAGGCGGTGCGAAACATAGAGAATGACGGTGCCGTTGGCTCTCAGCCGGTCGATCAGGGAAAACAGGATTTCGCTTTCGCGGGAAGACAGCGACGAGGTCGGCTCGTCAAGCGCAATCACCCGCGCATCGACCATAACAGCCTTGGCGATCTCCACCATCTGGCGCGCGCCGATCGACAGCGAGGAAACCTTGGCTGCGGGATCGATGTCGATGCCGATTTCCTTGAGCTTGGCGCGCACGGTTTCCATCAGCATCCTGCCGTCGATCACGCCGGCCTTGCCGGGAAAGCGCCCGAGCCAGAGGTTCTCGGCGACGGTCAGCTCCGGCACCAGCTGAAGCTCCTGGTGGATGACGGTGACGCCGGCATGAAAGGCGTCGCGGACGGAGCTGTAATGCTGCTCCACGCCATCGATGACGATGCTGCCCGCATCCGCTGCCTGGTCGCCGGAAAGGACCCGGATCAGCGTCGACTTGCCGGCGCCGTTTTCACCCATCAGCCCATGCACGGCGCCTCTTTCCACATCGAAAGAGACGTCGGCCAGTGCCTGGACCCCCGGATAGCCCTTGGAAATGCCCTTGAATTCAAGGAAAGCCATGCTTGCTCCATCGAGAAAGAGCCCGGCAGCGGTGACAAAGCCGCCGGGATAGAGATCATTCTCAGGGGCTGATCATTCGATGCCGAGATCTTTGCGAATCTTTTCGTAATCGCCGCGTAGCGCCAGCGAGCCGGAGGTCAGCGTCAGCTTCGGTGGCTCCTTGCCGTTGGCGATCCAGTCATACATATCGAGCGCGGTCTCATAGCCATGGCGCTTCGGCGAGATGATGACCGTGCCGAAGAAGCCGGTCGCGGCGGGCTTCTTGAACTCGTTGATCGCCGAATCCGCCCCGCCGATACCGACACCGATTACGTTCGTTGCGGGTATTCCGACCGATTCCGAAGCGCGGACGGCGCCGAGCACGGCTTCGTCGTTGAGGCCGAAGGCGACCCAGTACTTGATATCAGCATGCTTGTTGAGAACCGTGGTCGCGGCATTGAGGGCTGCTTCCGTGTCGGTCTTTGCCTGCGGCGCGTCATAGATATTCGCGGCCGGGAAGCCCGCCGTCTTCAGGACCGAGATCGCGCCTTCGACGCGGTCGACGGCCGTCGGCAACTGATCGTAGGAAACGCGGATCGCGCCGACATTCTTCATGTCCCAGCCGCGCTTCTTGATTTCATCGATTATCGCCTGTCCCACGGTCTCGCCGATCTTGGTGGCGGAGATGCCCATATGCGGCACATCCTCGAGCGGCTTGCCCTCGGCATTGACCAGGCGGTCGTCGACGGTCATCAGCTTCAGCTGGTTGGCAGCGGCCTTGGCAACGATGCCCGGGCCGAGCTTGACGTCGGGCGTGCAGACGATGAAGCCCTGCGCACCCTGCGCGCCGAGATTGTCGATCGCCGACTGAACCTTTTCGCCATCCTCGGCGCCGATCTTGACGAGCGTGAAGCCCTTCTCCTTGGCGGCCTGATCGGCAAACTTCCATTCGTCCTGGAACCAGGGCTCCTCCGGTTGCTTGACGATGAACCCGATCTTGACGTCTTCAGCAAGCGCAGAGCCGGCGGCCAGAACGGCAAACGCGCCCGCAAGGATGGCTGCTTTGAAAAAGCGCATGGTCTCTCTCCCTAAAATCTCGCTCTGCCATTTGTCGGCAGCAGAGTGTGAATAAGAAAAAACATCATACCAGTCAATATTTATGTATGATTTTTATGCGGTCATTTCGACATGAATTGGCCGCGCCATGCGATAAATGGCTTCATTCCATGGAATGTAACGCGGTAACCCATGAGAAACCGGCGCTATGGGCAAAATAAATCCTATATATCTGTTGACATTGAAAGGCGCGAATATAGGGTTCCCATCCATTCTGGATCGGCCTTGATTGTGAGGGAAGGCAGCCGTTCAATGAGCATCATCGATTTGCAGGACGGCTCGTTTTCGGTTCGCGCATCAACCTTGGGCGGCATATTGCTCGACTATTCCTGGGCAGTGGATGGCGACAAAATTGCGCTTCTGAGACCGGCTCCCGACGATGCCAGCGCCTCCTCCTCAGCCTGCTACCCGCTGGTCCCCTTCGGCAACCGCATCCGCAACAACCGCTTCACATTCGAAGGGCGCGATTACCAGCTTCGGCCGAACACGGCGTCGGATCCTCATTATCTGCACGGTGACGGCTGGCAGGGGGAATGGTCCATTCTCTCCCGCAGCAGCAACCAATTACAGATCGGCTTTCGCCATCGAGGGGAAAATACGCCCTACAGCTACGATGCAAAGCAGATCATCGCCCTGTCATCCGAAGGGCTGATGCTGCATTTGAGCGTGGAGAATACCGGCACGGAGGCGCTGCCGTTCGGGCTTGGCTGGCATCCCTATTTCCCGATGACGCCGCAAACGACACTTTTCGCGCCGGCGAAGCGATTTTGGACGGAGGCCGAGGGCTTTTTGCCGGGGGAACGCACCGCTATTCCGGCGGATCTCGACTTTTCCCAGCCATCGCCGCTTCCTCGTCGTTGGGTCAACAACGGCTTCGAGGAATGGAGTGGCGAAGCGCGGATTGTCTGGCCGGAAAGGCGCGCCAGCCTGCGGCTGACCGCGGACGCGTCGATCAGGCACGCCTTCATCTTCGTCCCCGACACAAATTTCAACCCAGCCTTTCGCCACGACTATTTCTGCTTCGAGCCGATGTCCCATGTTGCAAACGGTCATAACCTTCCGGATCTGGGAGATCTGAAAATCCTGCAGCCCGGAGAAAGCCTTGCGGGGTCGATCCGCCTGCAGCCACGAAAATATCCGGAATAGCCCGCAACCGGCTCATCGCTCAAATTTCCGGACCAAGCCGAACGAGGAACACCGAATGCCAAATCGCCTTTCCGGAAAAAGGGTTTTCATTACCGGAGCAGCACAAGGGATCGGCCTGGCAATCGCCGAGGCTTTTATAACCGAAGGCGCGCATATCTTTCTCATTGACCGCGATGAAGCCCTTCTCGAACAGACCGCTGCCAAGCTGAAGGAAGAAGGAGCCGTCGTCGGCTATCAGGCGGCCGACATTACCGATGCCGCCGCCATAGGCGCAGCTGTTGCCAAAGCAGCCTCGGAGATCGGCGGCATCAATGCGCTGGTCAACAATGCCGGCGTCAACGTCTTTGCCGAGCCGCTGCAGATGGCGGACGAGGATTGGGAGCGCTGCTTCGACATCAACCTCAAGGGCGCCTGGAATTGCTGCCGGGCCGTTCTGCCCGGCATGATCGCCTCGGGCGGCGGTGTCATCCTCAATGTCGCCTCGACCCATGCCTTCACCATCATTCCGCACACCTTCCCCTATCCGCTTGCCAAGCACGCGCTTCTCGGCATGACCAAGTCACTGGGGATCGAATATGCGTCGAAGAATGTGCGCGTGAATGCCCTGGCGCCCGGCTACGTTGCGACACAGAAAGTCATCGATTATTGGAACGGCTTTGCCGATCCGGAGGCGGCAAAGGCGGAGACGATGAAGCTTCATCCGGGCGGGCGCATCGCCGCGCCACGGGAGATCGCGCTAGCCGCTGTTTTCATGATCTCGGATGAATGCCCCTTCATGAATGCCACATGCCTGACCGTGGACGGCGGCCTGAGCGTGCTGCAGCATCAGTGATGTTTGGCCCGCATTGCCGACCCGGCCCAATGCGGCAAACACAGAATACGTCATCGCGACCTGAGCTGGGCAATCGACAGCATGAGATCCGCGCTCATGCCAGCTCCGGAGCCACGGTTCAGGATGGCGGATGCAGGCGATGCGGTATTTGCGCCGTTTGCCGCGTCATATACGGCGGAGAAGCGCTTCAGCAGGTTGCTCACCTTGCCGGCATCATGCAAATCCTTGACCGGAAAAAGCTTCTCCAGCATCTTCGCCTGGCGGCTCACATCCATGTTCGACATGGACGCCGGCAGGGAGTAGGTCGTCTTGATCACATTGTAGAGCGCCGGATCGGACATGATGTCGTAGACGGAATTGATCTGCGGCGCCTTTCGCTGGAAATAAAGCGCAAGGCGGATACCATCGTTGGCGGCGCCCTGCTGCGTCTCCAGGGTCTGATGGAGATAGAGATCGTCCGTGGCGAGGCGCGCGCCCTTGTTCTGCCCCGGCTCGATCTTTGCGGTCGTCAGGTTACCCTTGGCGTCGAAATTGAAGACGTTCACCATGGCCTTGAACTTCTCGCCCGCCGGCGTGTTCAGGAATCCCTTGGCATCCTCGGGGTCGGCGGTGAAGGCCTTCTTCAATGTAGCCTTGTCGACCGTCTTCGGGTCGATATTGTTGGCGACGAGAATGAACTCCGTCAGCTTCTTATCCGCCAGGAGTTCATCGACGGTATCGACCTTGGCAATCGACTTGCTGAATTCAGTCGCCGCGTCCTTCGCATCCTTGATCGCCTTGTCCCGCATCTCACCCGTCAGCCCGAACGTCTTCGCCTTCGAATAGGCGGAGATGAAGCTGTTGATCGAGCTCTTCGACAGGGCCGTGACCGGATCTCGGAGATTGCCCTTGCTATCGAAGTTGAATGCCTTGGCAAGCTCGACATACCTCTCGTCCTTCAGGGAGCTGACATAGCTTTTGCTGTCATAAGGATTGCTTTCCAGGATCTTGCGCAATTGGTCCCGCGAGACCTCATTCTTGTTGATCCCGAAGGCACGGAGCGCCATGTCCTCGATCGTCGGCAGATCCTTGCTCTTGCTGTCGTTGGCGGCGAAGAAATCCTCGATCGTCTTGATCTGGCCGACCACCGACTTGTAGTGGTCCTCCGCATCCTTGAACAAGGCCTGCTTGGCACCCTTGGCCTGCTTCAAATATTTGATGGAGATATCGTCTATGGCTTGCGCCGATTGCGCGGGCTGCCCCGCCGGCAGCGTTCCGTCGGACGCGAAATTGAAATGAGCGACCATATCCTTCATGCCGGAGACATCAGCATAAGCGGGATTGGTGAAAGCGAGATTGAATTGAACCGGCGTGAGTTTGGCGCTGAGGCCGAAAGCCTCCTTGATATAGGAGAAAAGCCTGTTGTCGCCGGTGATGTCGCTCAGCGACGTCACCTTCGTGATTGCCTCGCGATAATAGTCGTCGTTGCCAATGGCCATGGTCGGAGTCAGCAGGCTCGGGACCGTATTGTCATAGCGAGAGATCATCGCTTCCTTCTGCTGCGTCGTTTGCGCTGACGCGGCGGAAAGCGTTCCGTCATCGTTGAAATTGAACTGCGATGCAATCAGTTTATAGGTTGCCTGAGCCGATGCCGAGGAGAAGTTGCCTGCCTGATTGACGAAGCTGTTCGGATCGCTGACATCACTGGTCAGAACCGACTTGAGAAACGACTTCGATATATTGTCGGGATTGATGCCGTGCGCTCGCAGGATGTAGTCTTTCATCCTGCTGCTGTTGACGATATCATCGACATTCGACACATTGTCGATCCAGCTGCCGTAGAACTTGCTCTCCTTCGTTGCCAAAGTTGCTTCATTGGCGAAAGATTGCTCATAGAGCCCGATCGTATCGCTCTTCTGGGCATCGCTTTGAGCCGTCTGATCCTTTGATTTGCCACCGAAGTTGAAGGCCGCGGCAAATTGCCGGTAGCGGTTATCGGTCAATTTGTTTGCGAAACTGCTCGGATCGCTGAGGTCGCTTGTCAAAACCTTCTTCATGAAGGCTTTGGCATAGGTCATGTCTTCAAGGCCATAGGCCTTCATTGCATAGCTGTAGAGCTTGTGGTCGGCGAGGAACTCATCGACATTCTTGATCTTGCCGATGTGCGTATCATAATATTGCTGGTCGCTTTTGACCGTTGTCTGCTTGGCGACGCGCGCAAGCGTCGACGCCATATCCTTCGTCGCGGTCACATAGCCGAGATACGTTGTAATCATCGATCGCCCCCACAGCGCAATTCACCAGTATTCGCCCCAAGGTCGACTATCGCAACCAGACCTTGCGCGAAGCTAGATCGCAATCTGCAGGCATGCTTTCGGGCGCCCTTCGGCCCATCGCGGCAACGGCTTTCCGGTCTTCAGGCCGGCGGCCGCGCGGCCAACGGGTAGCGAACATAGGCAAAGGCACTGGAATTCGGTGCCCAGGAACTCACGTTGATCGTTCCCTGCCCGCCATTGAAAGCGTCGAGATCTCGTGCAGCACCTCCATCCGCCGGCATGAGCCGGAGGATCACCTGCTTGTCCGCAGGATGGCCGATCGTTCCCGTTGGATAACTCAGATAGACGAGATCGCGGCCGTTGGGCGCTGGATGTGGGAACCAGTTCACCCGGTCGTCATGCGTGAGCTGCTCCCGCGCGGAGCCGTCCGGACGCAAACGGAACAGCTGCGCGTGTCCCGGCTGCATCGCCGCGGCCTCGGAATTGAAATAGATCCAACGCCCGTCGGGCGAGAATTCAGGCCCATCGACCGGGCAAGCACCGTCGGTCAGAAACAGGTCCTCACCGCCGGCAGCGGGGATGGTGGAGATGCGGGTGAAAATGCCGGCGCCGACGCGGCGCTCCAATCCGACATAGGCGAGCGTCCCGCCGTCGGGTGAAATGCCGTGCAGGTAGTATTTGAAATCTCGAGACGGATCGTGCTCGTTGGAGACACGCCGCGGCGCCCCACCTTCGAACGGCACCTGATAGAGGTGGCCGTCATTGGCGCTGACGAAGAAGGAGCGACCATCGGGCGATACGACATGGTCGTTGTTCAGGTTTTCCACCGGCGCCGTATTGATGCGGCGTGGCCCGTCCCGGCCGTCGGGAGAAATGCGAAACAGGCGGCCGTCGCCATTATAGATCAACCACTTGCCGTCCGGCGACCAGTTGGGTGCCTCGATGAGTTCGCCGGTTTCGTAAATCACGCGAGCCGTCGATGAGGCGGGCTCGAAGACCACGAGCTCGCTGCTCTGACCCGGTAGCAGACGCCGGGAATCCGGTCCTGGGCGCATGGATGGCATGATGTCTTCTCCCCTTTCTGTCATGACGACACATATAGCCGCACTTCAATCGTCTGCCACTGGCTGGATGAAATGGAGCCGGGGCCACGGCACGAATTGCCGCATTGCGCTTGCGATGGGCCTGCCCTATGACTGCAGACCTTATCCGCGAGATGCGGTGGTGGGGACAAGAATGCGGAAGACGATTTCGCGAGCATGGCAGTGGAGCGCGCGCATCCTTTGCGCCGTGGCGCTGTTGTTTGTCGGCTTCGCCCATCAGCCAGTCGTCGCCACGGCGGATGAGATATCCCCGCTGGAGCTTGCCCAATACAGGCTCCCGGATGGATCGCTGCCCATCCTCTGCATCACCTATAAGGATGCCGACGGCAAGGTGCACGGGAAAGCCTATGCGCCCGGATGCGAGGCATGCCGGATCGCCTCGGCTGCGATGCTGCCCGCACCTCCTACCGAAATTTGCGAGCGCCTTGTCTCCCCGCGCGGAGAGACGGTCGTCGCGAAATCGGAGGCTTTTCACCGGCAGCTTTATCCGCCGAATACCGGCCCACGAGCACCGCCCATCCTCGACATCGTTGGCTGAACCGGCGTTGCGGCTCTGTCCGTGATGCCCACCGTCAACGGCTGCCATCATGCGCGACCAATAGGTCGTGAAATCTGAGGATTGGTATTTCCAACTGAACTTCGCCGAACGAACCGGGCCGGTTGGCCCTGGTGATGAGAGGCAAGCTCACTCCAAGCGGCGAACCATCGCCGCCCCTCCTCAGATCGACCGCTTGTAGCAGCCTGCCGATCTTCGGAGGATTTCATGTCTGCCTTTACCGCTGCAGAGCCCGCAGCCGCAGCAACCCATAATATCTCGCTCTATCGCGCGATCTGGCGCTGGCATTTTTTCGCCGGTCTTCTCGTCATTCCCTTCATGCTCAATCTGGCAATCACCGGATCGCTGTATCTGTTCAAGGATCAGATCGCCGAGACCTTCTATTCGCACCGCTACCTTGTCGCCGAGACCGGCACGATGCTGCAGCCGCAACGGATCGCCGATGCGGCGCTTGCCGCCTTTCCAGGCGCCCGCGCAACCTCCTATCACGAAGCGTCGGCCGCAAACAGCTCGGCCTGGATGACACTGTCCAAGGATGGCCAATCGACCATCGTCTACGTCAACCCCTATGACGGCAGCATTTTAGGGTCGGTCGGCTCGAAGCAGGAATTCGGCTGGGTCGTCAAGCGCATCCACAGCCTCGAATATTTCGGTAAATGGACCAATCGCATCATCGAGATCGTCGCGGGCTTCGCCCTCGTCCTCGTGGTCACCGGCATCTATCTATGGTGGCCGCGGCAGCAGGCGGGCGGTGTGCTCACCATTCGCGGCACCCCGTCGCGGCGCGTCTTCTGGCGCGACCTGCATGCCGTGACCGGGGCACTTGCCGGCATCCTCATCTTCTTCCTGGCCTTCAGCGGCATGCCCTGGTCCGGCTACTGGGGCGCCAATGTCAATGCCTGGCTGACCGCTCGCAATTTCGGAACACCGGCAGCAGTCTGGGACGATGTTCCGAAATCGACGAAGGTCACGCAGGATATCGTCAGCCGGCCCGGCTGGGTGGTCGAAAACGCACCCGTTCCGCTGTCCGATATCACGGCGGCGCAGCCGGCAAAGCCGATCGGCCTCAACAAGGCCGTAGAGACCATGCATGGCCTCGGCATGATCGCCGGCGCCGACCTTGCCATCCCGACGGATGAGACCGGCGTCTATACCGCCAGCCATTATTTCGGCGATCTCGGCAAGGAACGCACTGTTCATATCGACCAATATTCCGGCAAGCCGCTGGTCGACATCTCCTATGATCAGTATCCGGCGCTCGGCAGAGCGATCGAATGGAGCATCAATGTCCATCAGGGACAGGAATGGGGCCTCTTCAACCAGCTTCTGATGCTGGCCGCTTGCCTGGCCATCATCCTGTGCTGCGTAACCGCCGCGACCATGTGGTGGAAACGCAGGCCGGCAGGCCGTCTCGGCGTGCCGCCGATGCCGCCGCAAAAGTCCGTCTATGTCGGCCTCTGGTTCATCGCCATCGTTTTCGGCGCGGCCTTCCCGCTGACGGGAGCAGCCATCGCCGTGATGCTGCTGATCGACCAGCTCGTGGTTCGTTTCGTGCCGCCGCTCCGGCGCTTCTTTTCCTGACGAGATCAGGCGGGGCCGACGGTTCCGCCTGCTCCTCCTTTTCTGGATCAAGGATATCGATCATGTTGAAACACGCTTTTGCTTCAGCCGCCTTCGGGCTGGCATTCCTGCTTTCCTCCATGGCCTTTGCCGACGATGTCAAAGTCGGCGATCTCACAATCTCCACTCCCTATGTCCGCGCCATGGTTCCCGGTGCGCCTGTCGGCGGCGGCTATATGACCATTACCAATACAGGCGATACCGACGACCGGCTGGTCGCGGCCAGCTCGCCGCGTGCCGGAACAGTCCAGATTCACGAGATGAGGATGGACAAGGACATTATGGTGATGCGCGAGCTTGCCGATGGCCTGCCCATACCGGCCGGCAAGACCGTCGAGCTCAAGCCCGGCGGCTATCATGTGATGTTCATGAAAGTCACCGACCGCTTCATCGAGGGCCAGACGGTGAGGGCAACGCTCAAGTTCGAAAAAGCCGGCTCGGTCGACGTCGATTTCCCAGTCGGATCGTTAGCTGCGAACAAGGAGACATCCCATGTCAAATAGACGACGCTTCGCTGCAATGGCCGTCGCCCTGACGCTCATCGTCGGCGCAGGGGCCATCGGTTACGCGACATTCCTCAGGATGCCGCAGGTTCGGGCGGCAGGCAGTCTCGGCGCTGCCTTCACGCTCACGGACGATCGCGGCCAGCCCATCACCGAAAAGGCGCTTTCAGGTCATCCCTCGCTCGTCTATTTCGGCTATACGCATTGCCCCGATGTCTGCCCGACGACGCTCTACGATATGGCCGGCTGGCTCAAGACGCTTGGGCCGGAGGCCGATCGACTGAAGGCCTATTTCTTCTCCGTCGATCCGGAGCGCGATACGCCCGAGATCATGCACAGCTACGCCGGCAACTTCACTGACCGGATCACGGGCATTACGGGCAGCTCCGAGGAAATGCAGAAAGCCATCAAGGGCTGGCGCATCTATGCCAAGAAGGTCCCCACGCCGGATGGCGGATATACGATGGATCACACCGCATCCGTGCTGCTCGTCGATGCCGGCGGCAATTTGAGGGGCACGATCGCCTATCAGGAAAATGCCGATGTCGCGCTGCGGAAGATCAAAAATCTGCTGCAGCAGGAATAGGTCCGTGGCCCTCGATCGTCACTGGAAAAGACAATTCCGTCCGGCAGGTCTGCCGGAGGATACCGGCGATCACCCGATCGCCATCGCGCGACCCGCAGGCTTTCCGCGGGTCATCAACATGATGAGGAAACCAGATATGCCCCCGATCAAGAAATTGCTCCTCGCCGCTGCCGCAATCAGCATGGCTTTTGCCGACCAGGCCATGGCGCATGCGCATCTGAAGTCCGCAACGCCGGCGGCCGACGGCACGATCAAGTCGGCGCCGTCGGAACTCGACCTCACCTTTTCCGAAGGCCTCAACCTGAAATTCAGCGGCATCAAGGTGACCGGCTCCGACAAGGCGGCCGTCAAGACCGGCGAGGGCATGCTGAAGAACGGCGACACCACATTGACGGTGCCGGTCACCGACAAGCTTGCGCCTGGCAAGTACACGGTCGAATGGCATGTACTCTCTACGGATGGGCACAAGACCAACGGCACCTATACATTCACAGTCGCGCCATGACCGATGCCGAAGCCGTTCGCGACCGTGCGGGCGGCTTCACTCGCGGAATTTCTTTTCAGGAATGGAAGGCATGATCTCGTCATCTGTCTCTTCATGCGGGACAAGGCCAAAACGGTGCCATCCGTGAGGATTTGATGCTGGCGCGGATTCAGATTTCAGGTCCATTCGACCTGGAATCATCCGGCGCTAGTGAACCGAAGTGTTGCTCTTCCTGCGTCCATTCAGCAGATGGATGAACGTGATGCCCTGCTCCAGTAGAAGCTCGGCGGCCTTCAGGCCGTTCGCGCCGAGATCGGACGAACAGCCGCGAAGATTGCATGCCAGAAAGAGGGAATTGGTGGCAGCCAGCGCATCGCCCTCCTCCTCCGCTTCTTCGGCGGCGGCCTGCAGCACATCCGCGACGGCCGCCATAAGATCGACGCGCTCCTGCAGGTTCATTTCATCAAGACTTTTCGTGATGCCATTCATGACGTCTCCTCCGCGCGCACGAATATCTCCGGCATCCACCGGATCGGCGCAGCTCGTAACCTGGACATGATTGAAATGCGGTTGGTAAGCCAGATATGGCGATGAAGGCGCCCCGCGACAAGACATGGCTTCCATGCGGAGGGCGCACGGCAGGAGGGCGCCGCACCCGTTCGCGATGTGGCGGCAGCGGCGCTCACGGGGATCGATCCCAAGGTACCCTTTGTCCTCGGGACGTTCCAAAGGTGCGTTATCCAGTCATGATCCGGATGGAGATTTTCAAGTCGCCTCCGTAAGTCAATCCTTTCCAAAGTCGAAATGAGCGAGCACGGTCGACATCATCTTGCAGCCTAACCGAAAGACGGAAAACCCCTGCAGGAACGCACCGGAGGCCGACCGGTCTCCAGTGCGGAACATCACTCTTGAGGCCGCTCAGCGCGGACGGCGGATCGCCCGCAATTTGCCGCTGCCGCCACCACCGGCGTAGAAGCGGTCCTTGCCGTCGGATTCGAGGCCGGAGACGCCGGTCCCTTCAGGCATTTCAAGCCGCTCCAGCACTTCGCCCGTCGCCGGATCGACGCGGCGCACATCGCTTTCATCGCCCTCCCAGGTGCCGTGCCACAATTCTCCGTCGACCCATGTGACGCCTGTAACGATGCGATTGGATTCGATGGTGCGCCTGATGGCGCCGGTCTCGGGGTCGATTTCGTAGATCTTGCGGCCGCGATGCTGCCCGACCCACAGGCTGCCGTCACTCCAGGCAAGACCTGAATCGCCACCGTTGCCGGGCGCTGGAATGGTGGAAACTATATTGCCCGTCCCGGGATCGACCTTGTGAATCTGGTCCTCGGCGATCTGATAGAGGTAGCGCCCGTCGAAAGCGGTCCCGGCATGAGACGCGACATCGATCGTGCGCACCTGCTCGCCGTTCTCCGGGTTCAGGGCATGCAGCTTTTCGCCGGAGGCGAACCAGACGTGCTGGCCGTCGAAGGTAACCCCATTCACGCGGGGTGCGTTCTCGAAAGGACCGTATTCGCGAATGATTTCTGCTCGAGACTTTTTCATGCTTCCATCCTCCGGTGGGGATTGGTTGAGTGTCGATATGAGAGACTTTAGTCGCTCGGCAGCGGCCCGGGGAGTAACAATGTTGTCGGGAAGCCGACAACCGGCGGCATCATCCAGCGACAGGCCCTTCCATGGCCGACACTTTGCACCATCCCGGTCGCTGCAAGCGCGTCGAGCGCGCGTTGCACCGTGCGCGGGCTTGTCGCCAGTGCAATCGACAGTGCCGAACTCGACCAGGATTCTCCATCCGACAGCAGAGCAAGCAGCGCGCCATTCTCGACCTCGACGGGCGGCGCTAGCACCACGACATCGCGTTTCCCGCGCGGCGTCAGCGCAAAGCCGCGCGGCGTCGCGCTGATATCGGCCAGTGGCTCCAAGGCGGCGCGAAGCCTCCCGATCTCGACCCTGAGCCTCGCCCTGTGGGATTCGTCGGCATGGCGAGCGCGGAATGCGCGCGAAAGCAAGGTGGCGCGCGGCACATCGGCAGGGGCGGCCTCGGCAAGCGCGCGCGCCAGGGCAAACAGCACCGGCCGGCTCGCGAGCGGCACGATCTCGCCTCCGCTGCGCACAATATTGCGGCAGGCATCAACGACCAATGTTCCGGACGCCAACAGGGCCTCGACCTCGTCGAGCGACAGCAATTTTTCCTCGCCCTGGGCCACCAGACGTGCGGCCGGGGCATCGAGAGCACGTGTCACGTCGTGCACTTCGATCGCAAGCGCGGGGATTGCGGCCTTGCCGGCCGCCTCCGCGGCGCGCGCAAGGGCGGCGCGGGCCGGCGCGATCCGCAGGCGGCGGATGGCGATGCCGGCGACTGCCAGTTCATGGCTCGCCCTTGCGGCCGGTGGCAGCGGCGATGGGTCGAGCTTCGCCAACAGGCGTTCAGCCTCGTCCAGATGGCCGACGAGCAGCAGGCGCCGTATCTGCAGGTTGCGGGCATGGGCCGCATTAATGTGGTCGCCATGTTTTTCGAGGGCGACCCTTGCCGTCTCCAGCGTTTTTTCCGGCCAGCCGAGGTCACGCGATACGAGGGCAATCTCGGCTTCGGCCACAGTGCACCGCGCACGGGCGACGGCCTCGCGCGGACCGAAGGCTCGCGCAGCACTCTTCAAGAGCATCTTGGCGCGGACAAGGTCTCCGAGCTGCGCCATGGCAATGCCGCGCAGCGCCAGGGCCGCCGCATCCTCGCGCAGCGCCACACGCTTCAGCGCACCCAGCACATCGCCGGCGGCAAGCGCCTGAGCTGCCGCGACGATCAGCGAGTCCATCGAAATCCCGTCACACTTGTAACTCCCACCCCTTGAGGTTCCAGCGGTAAGGTATCGCATATCGGCAGGCAAGATGCAGCGCCGACAAGGACGACCTGACAGACAAGAGGAGATGAACCATGACGATGCATCGGACAGGAACGCGCCAGGAGTGGCTTTCGGCACGGCTTTCGCTGCTGGATGAGGAAAAGGAGCTGACGCGACGCAGCGATGAGATTGCCGCCCGCCGTCAGGAACTGCCCTGGGTGAAGGTGGAGAAGGACTATCGGCTCGAGACCGAGAAAGGCGTCGTTCCGCTTTCGGCCCTCTTCAAGGGAGGCTCGCAGCTTCTCGTCTATCACTTCATGTTCGGAACCGATTACACGGCCGGCTGCCCATCCTGCTCGTCGATCGCCGACGGTTTCAACGGCATTGCAGTCCATCTTGAAAACCACGACGTCGCTTTTTCCGCAATATCCCGGGCGCCACTCGTGAAACTGCAGGAATTCAAACGGCGCATGGGCTGGACATTCGATTGGGCCTCTTCGGCCAACAGCGATTTCAACCATGATTTCAATGTCTGGTTCACGCCGGAGGAGCAGCGCGACGGCGGCATCGAATATAATTACCGTCGCGAGCCGCCAATGCCCGACGCTCAGGCAGGCAAGACGATGCAGCAATGGGAGCTGCGCGGCAGCGAAGGCCCGGTCGAACTGATGGCGTCAATGACGGGGACGGATGTTGCGACCTACACGCGCGATCGGCCCGGCGTCAGTGCTTTCGCGATGCGTGACGGCGAGATCTATCACACCTACTCGTCCTATGCCCGTGGCCTCGACGGTCTCTGGGGCATGTACCAATGGCTCGACCGCGCGCCGCTTGGCCGCAACGAGACCGGCGTGTGGTGGAGGCACCATGACCGATACGGAGCAAACTGATGTCCGTCTCGTCGGAAATCGGTGAAAGGGGCGGCGGCCATACCGCCGCCCCTACCCTGCCCGTCATCGCCGGCCGCCTGCTGGCTTTAGCGGCCGCGCCGAGCTTCGCCCTGATGACGGTGCTATCTGCTTATGGTTCGGCCGGCGACATGATCTGCTCCACACAGGGCAGCTCTGTCTTCGCCGGGATGGTGCCGATGTATCTGCTCATGACCTTCTTCCACTGCGGCCCCTGGCTGAGGCTGCTTGCGAGAGATGGAAATGGCGCACGTGTGCCGGGCTAGATCTCGGCAACGCTAGGCAAGGTTCCTGAGATAGAGCGAAAGCAGCTGGGTCTGCGAGGAAATGCCGAGCTTGCGATAGACGTTACGGCGATGGACCTTCACCGTGCCCGTCGAGATATTGAGCTTCAGGCCGATCGATTCCGATGAATGCCCCTGCAAAACGAGCTCGACGATGGCAGTCTCCCGGCTTGTCAAATTAAGATCCCGCCAGACGGTTTCGGCTGGCGGGCTATTCCCGTTCTGGCCTTGCCTGCGCCGACTTCTGCCGCCGGCCGCCAATTGCGCATCGAAGCGCGATGCGAGGCCGGACCAATAGTGCTTCACCATATTTGCGACGAGCGGCTCGACCTTCTTCAGCGTCGCGAATTCCGCGGGCGGGAAAACCCCGGTCTTCTCGCGCCGCATCAATGACAGGACGATCGTGACGTCCTCGTCGGCATTGACGAAAAACCCGATCTCCTCGGCAAGCCCGGTCTGGACATAATAGGTCCGGTAATACTCGCTGGAAAAAAAGCGATCCGGCGCCAGCTCCCGCATCCTGAGCACGCCTTCGCGGCGTTCGCGCGCCGTGTGATAGAAGGGGTCCAGCAGATAGGGACCGGCCTGATAAAGCGTGACGAAGACGACATGCTCCTCGTGGTCGAAGGTGCTGTAAAGATCGATCGGCCGCTCCTTGCCGCGATAGGCGAAAACGACCACGTAGTCGAACCGCACCAGCGCCGCCATCATCTGACGGAACGTCTCTCCGAATTCTGCGTCCGCCATCGTCGATCGGCCGATCGTGGCGTTGAAGGCGGCAAACAGCCCTTCAAGGTCGGTGCTCATGTGACGGATCCCCCTTTGCCGCCCTGCACTAACAAGCGCAGCCCTATATACACCTTCCACGAAGCATTCCGCACGGAAATACCTCTTTCGGGGTATATACCTCGCGGGAAGCTCAGGCTTACTCTTTCCTTAACGACGGTGGCAATAAGGCAGATCAAAGACTGCCGACCAACCGCAGGGAACAGACGTGGCATCCGCTTCAACGAACGATATCGAATTCCGTTCGGTCACGAAGAACTATGGCGCCGTGACCGCCGTAATGGACATCAACCTCAATGTGCCCAAGGGCGCATTCCTGGCGCTTCTCGGCCCTTCCGGCTGCGGCAAGACGACCTGCCTGCGCATGATCGGCGACTTCGAACAGCCAAGCGAAGGCACGGTGCTGATCGACGGGCACGAAATGAACGGCGTGCCTGCCTACCGGCGCCCGGTCAACATGGTGTTCCAGCACTATGCGCTGTTTCCGCATTTCAATGTCGCGCAGAACGTCGCCTACGGGCTGAAGCAGATGCGCCCGAAGATCAAATCGGCCGAGGTAGACCGGCGCGTTGCCGAAGCGCTCGAGATGGTTCGCCTAGGCGGCTTTGCCAAACGCCGCATCCATGAAATGTCCGGCGGGCAGCAGCAACGCGTCGCGCTGGCCCGCGCCATCGTCAACCGCCCCTCCGTACTCCTGCTCGACGAGCCGCTCGCCGCCCTCGACAAGAAGCTGCGTTCGGCCATGCAGATCGAGCTTCAGACGCTGCAGCGAGACCTTGGCATCACCTTCGTTCTCGTGACCCATGACCAGGAAGAAGCGCTGTCGATGGCCGATATCGTCTGCGTCATGAGCGCCGGCCGCATCCGCCAGCTCGGGGCGCCTCAGGAAGTCTATGACCGGCCCGCCGATCTCTTCGTCGCCGATTTCGTCGGCAAGACCAACCGCATAGAGGCGACGATGGAAGCGGATGGCGAAACGCTTCGCCTTGCTGACGGTTCGGCCCTTTCGGCTGGCAAGCGCCTCGCACCGGGAGCGGCGATCGCAGCGCTGCGCCCGGAGGCGATCCATCTCAGCCGCGACATGGCTGCATCAGGCATGTCCTTCAAGGGCACGGTGACGCATCGCATCTTCCTGGGCTCGTCAGCCGAATATGCGGTCACCGTCCCCGGACTGGGCGATTTACTAATCACTTCGGATCGCCGCAGCATGAACGAAAGCGATCTCGTCGGTCCGGGCGAACAGGTCTTCCTCGGCTTCGACCCTAAAGCCTTACATGTCTTTCCAGCATCGAATGCATAAGCCAAAACAAGGGAACAGCATCATGAGCAAGGATTATAAGGACAATCTTCCGATTTCAGCCGAAGGCTTCATGGATGAATTCATGCGCCTGAAGCGCGGCTCCGTCAGCCGTCGTCACTTCCTGAACATCACTGGCCTCGGCCTTGCGACGGCCGTCCTGTCGCGCGTCCCGGGCGCGCTGTCGACGCCGGCCTATGCCGCCGGTGAGCTTGGCACACAGATGTCGATCGCCACCTGGCCGAACTATCATGATCCCGCGACCTTCGAGAACTTCAAGGCGGCAACCGGCGTCGCCGTCGAGGTCAACGTCTTCGGCTCGAATGAGGAAATGCTCGCAAAGCTCCAGGCCGGCGCCTCCGGTTGGTCGCTCTTCGTTCCCACAAATTACACGATTTCGACCCATCACAAGCTCGGCCTCATCGAGGAACTCGACCTTTCGAAGATCCCGAACTTCAGCCAGGCAACCGAAAGCCCGCGCTTCACCAAGGAAGGGCAGATCGACGGCAAAACCTATGCCGTGCCGAAGAACTGGGGCACGACCGGCTTCTCGGTCAACACCAAGAAGATCAAGACCAAGCTTTCAAGCTGGAAGGATTTCTTCGAGATCGCGCAGACGGAGGCCGACGGCCGCGCCATGGTGCATGACTATCAGCTGACGACCATCGGCAGTGCGCTCGTTTCCCTCGGCTATGATTTCAACTCGATCAAGCCGGAAGAGCTTGCCAAGGCCGAGGAATTGCTGATCAAGGTCAAGCCGCATCTCTTCGCCATCAATTCCGACTACCAGCCGTCCATGCGGTCGACAGACGCCTGGCTGACGATGTGCTGGACCAATGACGGCGCGCAGCTCAATCGCGACATGCCGGAGCTTGCCTATGTGCTCGGCAAGGACGGCGGCGAGATCTGGACCGATTATTACGCGATCCCCAAGGATGCGCCGAACAAGGCGGCAGGCTACGCGCTTCTCAACTATCTCATGGATCCGAAGAATGCGGTAAAGGAGCATATCGCCAACGGCGCGCCGACCACCGACAGCCGCGTCATCGGGCTGCTGCCGAAGGAGATCACCGCGAACAAGATCGTCTATCCGGACGAGGCCGCGCTGACGCCGCTGGAATTCGGCGCCGCCGTCACGCTCACCGATCCGAGCCGTGCCGAACTGATGGCTCGCTTCAAGTCGGCCTGATCGCCCCGCTCAACTCCGGCCCCCGCCGTCCTGACGGCGAGGGGCTGGCCTCGCGCTTAGAACCGGCGGATAAAGAACCTTTCGATGCCTTTCACCCCTGCCACCAAACGGCGCCTCGTCACCGCTGCCCTTGTCGGTCCGGCAAGCATCTGGCTGTTCGTCTTCCTGGTGTTGCCCTTCATCGCCATCATCGTCTTTGCCTTTGGCGAACGCGCGCCGGAAGGCGGCTATCAGGCGGCCTTCACCTTGGCGCAATTCGCCAATCTCGGCTCTCGCTCGGCTGCCTTCATCAATACGCTGATCCTGGCCCCGATCGGCGCGGCTGCCTGCCTGCTCGTTGCCTATCCGGTCGCCTATTATCTCGCCGTCAAGGCCAGTCCGCAGCGCCGGCTGCTGCTCGTTTCGCTGGTTGTCGTTCCCTTCTGGACCAGCCTGCTGGTGCGCACCTATGCCTGGATGTATCTCCTCGGTGCGCGCGGAATCCCACATCTGCTCGAATTCTTCGGCATCGAGAATGTCAGGCTTATCAACACGCCCGGCGCGGTGCTGCTCGGCATCGTCTACGGTTATCTGCCGCTGATGATCATGCCGATCTACGTCAGCCTCGAAAAGCTCGATAGGCGGCTATTGGAAGCATCCGCCGATCTCGGCGCCAGGCCCGTCTCGACCTTCTTCGGCATCACGCTGCCGCTGTCGCTGCCTGGAGTCATGACTGGTGTGGCGCTGGTGACGATCCTCTTGCTCGGGGAATATCTGATCCCGCAGCTGCTCGGCGGCGGCAAGGTGTTCTTCATCGGCAATGCACTGGTCGACCTCTTCCTGCAATCGCGCAACTGGCCCTTCGGATCGGCGATTGCCGTGACGCTGGTCGCCGTCGTCGTCATCGTGCTCTTGGTCGCCATGCGCATCGCCTGGCGCGTTGCCGGCACCCGCCAGGTGGATCTCGTCTGATGCGCGCCCTCGTCACTTTCGTCTATCTGTTCCTCTATACGCCGATCGCGCTCGTCGTCCTGTTCTCCTTCAATGCGGGTCGCAATGCGAGCGAGTTCACCGGCTTCTCGACGCAATGGTATGGGCGAGCGCTGTCGAACACCTTCCTGATGGAAGCGCTGCAAAACAGCCTCATCATCGCCTTCACCAGTGCGGCGCTCGCCGCAATCTTTGGCACGATGGCGGCGATCGGGCTAGAGCGGCTCGGTCCACGCACCCGCGCCATCTTCGACGGGCTGTTTGCCGCGGCGATCGTCGTACCGGGCGTCGTCATCGGCATTGCGACGCTGGTGGCACTGGTCGAAGTCTTCGGCGTTATCAACCCATTGATCGCAGCCGTCTGGCCCGGCGACCAGCCGCCGAAATTCGCGCTCGGCTACGGCTCGATCATCGCGGCACACGGTCTGTTTACGATGGCACTCATAACGATGATCGTGAAAGCGCGCATCGCCGGTCTCGGGCGCGATATCGTCGAAGCATCCAGCGATCTCTATGCCACGCCGCTGACCACCTTCCGGCAAATCGTGCTGCCGCAGATCATGCCGTCGATCCTCGCCGGCTTCCTGCTCGCCTTCACCTTTTCCTTCGACGATTTCATCATCGCCTTCTTCGTGGCGGGATCGAACACGACGCTGCCGATCTATGTCTTCGCCTCGATCCGCCGCGGCGTCACGCCGGAGATCAACGCGATCGCGACCATGGTGCTGATCGCATCGCTCTGCCTCATCCTCATCGCGCGTTTCCTGATGCGCGAAAAGACAACGACAAACTGACCAGGGAAAAATCATGATACTCAAGGATCGGGTCGCAATCGTCACCGGAGCCGGCTCCGGCATCGGCCGCGCCGGCGCGCTGATCATGGCGTGCGAGGGCGCGCATGTGATCGTCGCCGATATCGACTTGGCAAATGCCGAGGAAACCGTGAGCCAGATTGCCCAAGCAGGCAACAGCGCGGAAAGTCTGGTTGTCGACGTCATGGACGATCAGGCGCTCGAGGCCGGTATCGCAGAGATCGCAGCCCGGCATGGCCGCATCGATATTCTGCACAATCACGCCGGCGCTCAGGTGGCGGGCAATCTGGAAGAGGTCGCGGTTTCCGGTTTCGATGCGTCTTGGAACCTGAATGTGCGAGCGCATTTCATGGCCTCGCGCTTCGTCATGCCGATCATGAAGAAGGCCGGCAAGGGCGTGATTCTCAACACCTCCTCATCGTCAGGCGTTCTCTATGATCGCGAGATGATCGCCTACACCACCTCCAAGCACGCGGTCATCGCCATGACCCGGCAGATGGCCGGCGACTACGCTCGCTTCGGCGTTCGCGTCAACGCGCTCTGCCCCGGTTGGGTCGACACACCCTTCAACGCGCCGTTCATTGCGCAGATGGGCGGACGCGGCGCCATCGAAGACTATATTGCCGAAAAGGTCCCGCTCGGACGCTGGGCCGATGTTTCGGAAATTGCCGAGCCGATCCTCTTTCTCGTTTCCGACCGATCCTCCTACATGACGGGACAGATCCTCGTCGTCGATGGCGGTGAAACGGTCGCCTAGGCTGGATTGGACCGATCGCCGACATTGTATTTGCCTCAGCCAACACACATCGTTTGCCTAAGCCGAGTGCGCGTCATTCTCACCAGGCGCTCGGCTCACGCACCATATGGATGATATTGGCGGGGCTGGTGATCCAGCCGCCCTTGAAGCCTTCCGGCAAGGGCTCTATGGCGTCACAGCGCACGACGCCTGCCTCGGCCAGGCGTTCCGCAGCCTGGTCGAAATGCTCGGTGAAAAGCTCTAGCCAGATTTCGGCTTGGCTCAATCCTGGCGCCTCGTCGAGCCAGAGCTTATTCGGCCCGAGTTCGAAGCCGACCGCTGGTGCCTTGTCGGTAATCGGCGTCAGGCCGACGACGTCGCGATAGAAGGCGAGCATGGCCTGATATTGATGCGGCGGCACCTTCATGGCGATGTCGATGCCGCCATAGATCGTGGTTGTCATGTCTTTTTCCTCCAGGTTTCATCAGCATTTGGCTGGCGGTGCACGAGAGATCGCCCGTCAACCTCGTTGAGGCGACAGCTAACGCGCGGATCGATGTCGCATTAGAGGCGGGTCAGGCACAGCGGTGGCCGGCACCTTTACCGTTTGCACCGGTTTGTCGACCTGCATACATCCCCAAATTTCCGCTTCATCAAGCCCATTCTCATTGCACTCCGCCAAAATAAGTTATAAAAATATAACATGTCAAGCGAGCCGGACGACGATCTAATCTTCAAAGCACTAGCGCATCCCCGACGACGGGCGATGCTGGATCGGCTCAAGCACGAAGCGCAAACCACCGGCATGCTTTGCGAGGCCTTCGCTGACATGGATCGCTGCACGGTAATGCAACATCTCAAAGTGCTGGAAAACGCTGACCTCATCATTACCCGCCGCGAAGGGCGCGAGCGTTGGAATCATCTCAACGCGCTACCGATCAGGCACATCCACGATCGATGGATCGGCAGCTATGCCGAGCATGCCGTGACGATCCTCGACAGGCTCAAGACGGATCTGGAGAATGGAGGGTAACTGCGAAACCTACCCGGCCGGAGACGGACATTTTGTCACCCAGCCGTCAGCTTCGCTTGGCCGGCAGGTGGTGCAGCAGCGACTGGCACGCCTGCATGATGTGATCGGTCAGGAACGCAGCCGCTTTTTCAACCTCACCCGTCTTGCAGATCGCCAGCAATTCGCGATGCTCGCGATCGGCCGTTTCCTTGCCGTGCGAGAGGGTGAGCTGTACCCGCAAGTAGCGTTCGAGCCGATCGTTGACGGAACGGATCGTGCTCACGAGATAAGGCCTCTGCGCGTCTTCATAAAGACAGCTGTGAAATTGCCAGTTCAGCTCCGACCAGCGCGCCACATCGGCTTCTCGCGCAAATGCGTCGCAATAGGCCTGCGCCTTCTCGAAGGTCTTCTCCGTCATGAAGGGAATGGACAGTCTCAGCGCATTCGATTCCAGAATGGCGCGGACCTCGAAGATCTGCGCGATCTCCGGCTCTGAAACGCTAGTGACGATCGCGCCCCTGTTGCGGTGAAATTCCACCAGCCCCTCGGCCTCGAGCCGCTTCAGCGCCTCGCGAACCGGGATCTTGCTGACATTGAAGAGACGCGCGACGTCGTCCTGACGGATCGGCTCCCCTTCGTCGAGAGAACCGTCGGCTATGGAATCCCGGATGAATTTCAGGATCACGTCGGATGTGCTCGGCGCCTTTCCCAGATTGGGTATTTCTTCGACGTTGAGAGGCATTCAGTCTTTGTTCCCCGGAAACGGCACAAATAATCGAAGGTCTTGGAGCCGCGATATCTTCTCAATATCTTGATCTCCTTTAGCGGCGCAAGGCGGCGATCTGTCTGCTGGCGGATGGCGTCACGCCTGCCGTAACGGAACTTGACGATTCCTCCAGATCGTATACGTTATACGAAACTATCTGGAGGAACTGAAAGCGAAATGCGTACATCGAAAGTCGTTCATGTCGTCAGCTGCCACGCTGAGGGAGAGGTCGGCGATGTGATCGTCGGCGGCGTCGCGCCGCCACCCGGAGCGACCGTCTGGGAACAATCGCGCTGGATCGCTGAGGACGAAAGCTTGAGGAATTTCGTTCTCAATGAACCGCGCGGCGGTGTGTTCCGCCACGTGAACCTGCTGGTTCCGCCGAAGGACCCGAAGGCTCAGATGGCCTGGATCATCATGGAGCCGGCCGATACCCCGCCCATGTCCGGATCGAACTCGATCTGCGTTTCCACGGTTCTGCTCGACACCGGCATCATCCCAATGCAGGAACCGATCACCCGCATGATGCTGGAGGCGCCTGGCGGCCTGATCGAAGTGAAAGCCGAATGCCGCAACGGCAAGGCCGAGCGCATCCATGTGCGCAATGTCCCGTCCTTTGCCGACAAGCTCGATGCAAAGCTCGAGGTCGAGGGCATCGGCACGATCACGGTGGACACCGCCTATGGCGGCGACAGTTTCGTGCTTGTGGATGCGGCTTCGATTGGCGTGAGCCTAAAGCCCGATCAGGCGCGCGACATAGCCCGCCTCGGCGTGAAAATCACCGAAGCCGCCAATGAACAGCTTGGTTTCCGCCATCCCGTCAACGACTGGAACCATATCTCCTTCTGCCAGATCACCGATCCGGTCCGGATGAAGGATGGCATCCTGTGGGGAAAGAACGCCGTCGCCATCCGCCCCGGCAAGATCGACCGCTCGCCGACCGGCACCGGATGCTCGGCTCGCATGGCCGTTCTCCATGCGAAGGGTCAGATGAAGGTCGGCGACCGCTTCGTCGGGACCTCGCTCATCGACACGGAATTCCATTGCAGCATCGACGGTGCGGTCGATCTTAACGGCAAATCCGCGATCAGCCCGATCATATCAGGCCGCGCCTGGATCATCGGCACGCATCAGCTGATGGTCGATCCGGATGACCCCTTTCCTGCCGGTTACCGGCTGTCGGATACCTGGCCGATGGAGCTCTGAACGAGGAAATACCACCACGGAAGGCATTCATCAGAATGCCTTCCGTGCAATCCCAAGGCCAGTGCTCCTCAGAGCCAGTTCGGCAGACCGGTAACAACACGCCCTGCGACCGCCGCCTCGACGCAATCGGCAAGGCTGCCGAAGCGCACGGCACGGCCGCTGAGGCCCGGCCCATAATGTGCGTACTTGCCTGAATTCGTCATCACGGCGCGTGTTCCGGGCGGAAAGACCGGCTCCGAAATCGAACACCAGCAAAGATCGGGCAGGACCTGCACGCCGCTATCGCGCAACCGCGCGAGCGTCCCGTCCGCCTCGGCAGCCGTGATGATATCGCGTCCCGCCGTGACGATCACCATCACTTCAGGCAGGCGCCGCCGCCCCGCGAATGCGTCGGCAAGCGCACGACATTCGGCAAGCGAGGCATGCGGGCTGCCGATGGCAACAAGCTCGGCCGCTTCCGGCCCCTTGTTGAGCATCTTCCAAGCGGCAGCCATATCGGCGCGCGTGATGGCGCGGCGATCGGCATTCGGATGCTCGGCATCGCTCGCCTCCGGCGTCACGCCCTCGACGTGCAGCATGGGCGCCGCTGAAGTCGTGCCGAAAGCGGCGCAGAGTGCCTTCATGTCATCGCGCGACGGATGTCCGGCGGCAAGACCGCGCAGCAAGGGAATGCGATCGGGAGAAGCCTTGCCGGCGAGATAGCCAATCAGCGGCCAGAACGCATCGTTACGACCTTCAGGCAGTTCGACATCGAGGATGCGTGTGGCCTTGCGATTTTCATCCAGATAGACGCCGGACAGCGGCGCGCGGCCCGTCAATGCAATGCAGAGATCGAGGAAATCGGGATGCTTGGCCGTGCGCGCGCCAAGCACGCTGTTGGCAAAAATGACGGCATTGGATTCGGCCCAGCCGATGGCCTCGCCCGCGCCCGGCGCGCTGTCGAGCAGATAGGGCGAGCAGGTGAAGGTCGGACGACAGCCCATGCGGACATAGGCGTCCGCCAATCGCGCGGCGGGATGGCCGAAATCTTCCGGCACGCCCTGCGACCGCCAGTTGGCGCGATCGACCGAGATGGCGTTCATCGTTGTGGGAACGCGCACTTGGCCACCGAGCTCGGCCATCTTTTCCGCGAAGGTCAGATTGGCGGGGCTTGCATAGATGCATCCATCGATATGGCCCTGCGTCACGTCGATCAGGGAGGCCGCACCCTGTTGTGCGGCCATGGCGGTCAGTATCCGCATGGCCTGGACAGCCGCGACGCCTTCGGCGCCCTCCAACATGGACCGGTCCGCTTCCGTCAACGAGAGCGAAGAGGTGGCAGGCGGAAGAAGAGGGATCGTCTCGCCGTCCGCCACGATGGCAGCGGCTTCGATCCGGATGGTCGCTGCCTCAGACAGGCGGGCAAAAGCATCCGGCTGAAGCCGCACGACCGGCAGCTGCCGGCCGAACATTTCGGCAGCGACAAGCGCCCCGAGCGTCAGCACATCCTCGGCCTCGCAAAAGACCAGCGCAGCCGGGGCACGGCCGGTGAGCGCCAGATCGAGCAGCACGCCGGAACCGGTGCAGGAGCCGCGGCTCGACGGCATCATCAACACCGCGCCGGTGAGACATTGGCCGTGCAGCGGATGATGGATATCGATGACCTTGCCGGAGGCGGGATCGACCCCGCCCCAGAAGCTGAGCGCTTCCTGGGTGGCGACAACACGGCCTTCTGCCGTGCCGGCCATAATGCTGCGAGCCGATGCCGTGTCGTTCATGTCACCATAATCCATATGCGAGTGGGTCATGGGCGCCGATGCGAAAGCCCGCATCGGGCTGCCTGTTTGCGTCAGAAGCGTTGCGGCGAGAATGGCGTGAGATCGATCGCCGGCGCCTGCCCCGTCAGAAGGTCGGCGACGAGACGCGCCGTGCCTGCCGACTGGGTCAGGCCGAGGTGGCCATGGCCGAAGGCATAGATCACATCCGGCGTGGCCCGGGCGCGGCCGATGGCGGGCAGGCTGTCGGGCAGCGACGGCCGGAACCCCATCCACTGCACGCCGCCCTCCGGTTTAAGACCGGTCAAGAAGGTACGGGCCTTCCGCAGCATGGCTTCGGACCGGCGAAAATTCGGCGGCAGCGCCAGCCCGCCCAGCTCCACCGCACCGCCGACACGGATACCGGTCGAGAGCTTGCTGACAACGAAGCCATGGCCGCCGAAGGTTATCTGCGTGCGCAGATCGAAGGCGTCTGCCGGAAGCGTCGTATTGTAGCCGCGTTCGGTTTCGAGCGGGATGCGCTCGCCAAGCGAGCTGGCAACTCGATGCGAGAAGGCGCCGGCCGCCAGAACAACCTTGCCGGCCTGGCGCAATTTTCCATCCGTCGCGACCGCCTCGACACCACTAGGGATCGCACGGAGAGCCGAAATCTCCGCACTCTCGATGACACCGCCCCGGCTGCGGAAATGCTCGGCCAATGCCAGGGTATAAAGCTTGGGATCGGCAATGGAATACCAGCCGGGCGTGAAGGTGCCGAGTACGAAGCGGGATGCCAGTCCTGGCTGGATCGCCGCCATCTCGTCGGCTTTCAGATGCTGGAATTCGATGCCGTGATTGCGACGCACGTCCCAACCGGGCAGGGAATCACGGAATTCCGCCTCGCTTTCATAGACCTGGAGATTGCCCTCCTTGCGCAGCATGAAGAGCGTATCGGTGGCTGCTAGGAAGGGTTCCAGCTCTGCCTTCGAAAGATCCATCAGGCTTGTCTGGGCCGCCGTGGAGTGGGCGACACGCGACGGCTGGCAGGCACGCCAGAACCGGAACATCCAGGGCGCGATCTGCAGCGCATAGGCGGGCGGCACCGACAGCGGCCCAAGCGGATCGAGAAGCCATTTCGGCGCCTTCTTCAAAATGCCGGGGGACGCAAGCGGCAGGATATCCGTGAAGGCGAAGGCGCCGGCATTCCCGGCGGAGGCGCCGGCGGCCGGTCCCTCGCGGTCGACGACCACCACGGCAAGGCCGCGCGACTGGGCCGCGATCGCGGCGGAAAGGCCGACGACACCGGCCCCGATGACGATAACATCCGGTCTCGCCATCAACGTACGCTCGAGAGAAATTTCTGCGTCTCGGGATGCTGCGGCGCGCTGAAAATCTGCTCCGGCTTGCCGATCTCGGTCATGACGCCTTGATGGAAATAGGCGACGCGATCCGAGACATCGCGGGCAAACGCCATTTCATGCGTCACGCAGATCATCGTCATTCCCTCCTCCGCCAGCATCTTCAGCGTATCCAGCACCTCGCCGACCAGCATGGGATCGAGCGCGGACGTCACCTCGTCAAACAACATATATTCCGGCGACATGGCAAGCGCCCTTGCAATCGCCATGCGCTGCTGCTGGCCGCCCGACATGCGCGTCGGATAGACCGAGAGCTTCTCGGCAAGGCCGACATGGGTCAGCTGCTTGACCGCCGTTTCCTCCGCCTGCTGCCGGCTGAGGCCGAGCACCTTGCGCGGCGCCAGCATGACGTTTTCGAGCACCGTCAGATGCGGGAAGGCATTCCACTGCTGGAAGACGATGCCGACCTTGCGGCGCAGCTTGTTGAGGTCGGTCGATTTCGCGTGCACCTCCGTGCCGTCGATGCGGATACGGCCGGAATCGATCGGCTCCAGACCGTTGATACAGGTCAGGAGCGTCGACTTGCCGGAACCGGAACCGCCGATGATGGTGACCACCTCGCCCTTGTTGACGGTGAGGTTGATCCCCTTCAGCACTTCGAGCGGGCCGAAGGACTTGCGGACATTTTCGATCTCAATCATTGGGGGACCACCGTTTTTCGAGATAACCGCCGAGGCGGGCGATCGGGAAGCTGATGATGAAGTAGATCACGCCGCAGATCGTCAGGATCAGCAGCGGCTCGTGCAGGCGGGTCACGAGGACCTGCGAGGCGCGCAAGAGCTCGATCAGCCCCAGCCACAGGACCAGCGCGGAATCCTTCATGACGCCGAGCGAAAGACCGATCCACGAAGGAAGTGCGACGCGCGTGGCGAGCGGCGCCACGATATAGCACATGTCCTGCCGCCAACTCATGCCGAGCGAGCGCGCGGCGCGGCGGGTATTGGGCGGAACGGCTGCGATGCCGCCGCGCACGATTTCGGTGCAATAGGCGGCCGTATAGAGCGACAGCACCACGCAGGACGTGGTGAACGGTGCCCAGCCGAGCTTCAATATGGCCTGAAGCGCATTGCCGAGAACCAGCTGGATGAGCAGCGGCACCGAACGAAACACGTCGAGCACGAAAGTCAGCGGCGCCGACCATATGGAACCGGCCTGAACGCGGATCACCCCGAAAACGACCCCGAGGATCGTGCCCGCCGCAACGGATGCACCCGTGACCAGAAGCGTCATCCAGGCGCCCTTGGCCAGGAAGAGGAGGTCATTCCAGGTGAGTGCAGTATCGAACATCTCTCACCTCTTTCAGTAGCGGAACATGCGCCAGGCGGCGAGCCGGGCGAGAAGCGTGACGAGCTTGGCGATCAGGTAGTAGATCACCGCTGCCAGCGCGAAGAATTCGAAGGTACGGAACGAACGCGCGTTCAGTTCCTGGGTGACGCCTGCAAGATCCGTGTTCATGCCGACGGTCACGCCGAGCGAGGTCATCAAGATCGCCCAGACCATCTGGTTGGTCACTGGCAGGAAGGCGATGCGCAGCATCTGCGGCAGAACGACCAGCCTGAAAGCCTGGAGCGAAGTCATGCCGAGGGACCGGCCGGCGCGCGTCTGCGTGTCCGGGATGGCCTTGAGCGCTCCACGAAAGTTCTCGGCGAGATATCCGGCATTGTTGAAGGCGATGCCGACCAGCAGCGCCGTAAAAGGACTGAGGTGAATGCCGAAATTGCCGAGCCCGAAATGAGCCATGTAGATCTGGAAAAGCGCCGGCGTATTGCGGGCGACCTCCACCCAGATCGAAGCGATACCGGTCAGCAGCCGACTGCCGGAAAGCCTGAAGAGCGTGAGCGCCAGGGCGCAGGCAAGGCCGATCGCCATCGACAGGATCGCGATCTGCAGGGTAACCACCGCGCCATCCAGCAGCTGCGGCAATACCTTGAAGGCCTGGTTCCAGTGGAAGGTGTAGCTGAACATGAACGTCCACCTTTCGGAAAGGTCGAACGGCGCGGCCATTCATGGCCACGCCGTCGTTGAAAGCGATCCGATTAGCGATAGACGCCGTTCACTGTCAGGGATGGCAGGGCGCCGCCGACCCATTTTTCATAGAGCTCGGCATAGCGGCCCGTGCGGACCTGCTGATTGATGAAGAGGTTGAGATAGTTGATGAGGCCGTATTCTTCACGGTTGGTGAAGAGGGAGACGTAGTCCGTCTGGAACGGCGCCTTGCCGACGACGGAGATGCCGGCGAACTTGCCGGACTTCACGGTCGCCTGGGCAACGGTCGAGGTGGAGACGGTCGCGTCGAGCTGGCCCTGGCTCAGCGCCAGGAAGACGTCGGCCTGCGTCTGATATGGACGGAACTCGCCGGTGCCCCAGGCCTTGACCTGCTTTTCGAGTGCGATCGCCTCGAATGTACCGGCGGTCGCGCCGACGATCTTGCCCTTCATATCCTCGAAGGACTTGATGCCCGACTTGTCGTTGGAGGTGACGGCCATTTCGAAAGCGAAATAGGGAACGGTCATGCTGACGGTCTTGGCGCGCTCAAGCGTATCGGACGTCGAGGCAACGCCGACATCGACGCGGCCGGACATCAGCGCCGGAATGCGCTCGGGGAACGGCGTTTCGACGATCTCGGCCGTGACGCCGAGCGCCTTGGCCAGATCGTTGCAATAGTCGACGTCGAAGCCGATCGGATTGTTGTTCTCGTCGCGCGATCCCATGGGCGGGAAGTCGAGCACGACGGCGCAACGCAGCGTTCCTGAAGAAATGATGTCGTCCAGCTTATCCGCCTTGGCCGGCGAGATGACGGAAGCGGCGGCTAGAAGGCCGAATGCGATGACCGTTTTTTTCATTAGAATCTCTTCTCCCAGTTTGGTCGGCCATTTGCGGGCCGCGGCCACTAAACGCCTTTTGTGTCTGCAAATCAAATCAAAAATACATATAGTATACAAAAAGAATTTAGACTTCGGTCAGCAGGTCGGATCACATGCATTCGACTTCGGGCATGCCGCGCAGCCTGATGCCTTCGCTCTATCGGCGACGGCGTAGCAACGAATGAAAAGCAGACGGGCCGGCATGCATTCCGGTAGCATTTGTTTTTATGTCGATTTTTTGTATTCTTTTTGTATTTATAATTTTCGCCTCTATGATGCCAGCGAGCGAGATATGGGAGAATTCAGATGAGCGACGTCACCACCCTGACGCCGGATGCGCTGCAAAGCCGCATCGTGGCAATCCTTTCGAAGGCAGGCTTCAATGCGCAGCAGGCCGGCGCGATCGCGCGGGTCATCGTCGCCGGTGAGCGCGACGCCTGCAAATCCCACGGCATCTACCGCATCGAAGGCGTGTTGCGCGCGGTCAAGGCCGGCAAGGCACGGCCGGATGTCGTGCCAGCGTTGGAACAGCACGATGGTTCCGCCATCGTCCGAGTGGACGCCAAGAGCGGCTTTTCCAATGCCGCCTTCGAGCTCGGCATGCCCGTGCTTGCCGAGCAGGCTCGCCGCTTCGGCATTGCCGCGCTCGCCATCAACGACTGCACGCACTTCGCCGCCCTGTGGCCGGAGGTGGAAGCCCTGACGGATCGGGGCCTCGCCGCCTTCGCCATGTGCCCGAGCTATTCCACGGTGGCGCCCGCCGGCGGTACCGCGCCGCTCCTCGGAACGAACCCCTTCGCCTTCGGCTGGCCGCGCATCGACAATCCGCCTTACGTCTTCGACTTCGCGACTTCGGTCGCCGCGCGCGGCGAGATCGAGTTGCATCGCCGGGCCGGCAAGCCTCTTCCTGAAGGCTGGGCCATAGACGCTGATGGCCAACCGACGACGGATCCGGAGGCTGCGCTGGCCGGCGCAATGCTGCCGTTTGGAGGCCACAAGGGTTCGGCGATCGGCACGATGATCGAACTTCTGGCCGGTGTCATGATCGGCGATTTCACCAGCCGCGAAGCGCTCGACTATCTCGGTTCGACGGCATTTGCTCCTCGGCACGGCGAACTCATCGTCGCCTTCTCGCCGGAGGCTTTCGCGGCCGGCCGGCCCGGAAATCCCCTTGCCCGCGCCGAAGTGCTGTTCGAAGCCATTCTCGGCCAAGGCGCGCGCCTGCCCTCGCAGCGCCGCTTCGCCGCCCGTGCCCGTGCGGAAAAGGACGGCATCCCGCTGACCGCAGAGGAAATCCGCCAGCTCGACCGGCTGCAGGAACTCGGCCTCGACGCCGTGACCTGAGCGACATCGAAATGTAAATGAAGACCAACCTAAGATAACAAAAAAGAGGCCCCGTTCGAGGCCTCTTTTTTGGGCTTAAGCTATCGCGACCGCTTAGGCCTTGTACTTTTCCACCGCGCCCGGAAGCTTGCTCCACTCGGCGTACCAGCTGTTGAACAGCTTGAACTGCACCTCGACATAGCCGCGCTGGCTTTCGTTCAAGACGTCGCTTTCGTTGAAATGGAGCTCATATTCCTTGTCGCCCTTCAGCACCATCATGTGCTTGAAGAAGAGAACCAGATCCGGACCTTCATCGAAGGACGACAGGACGGCGAGCGCCTGCTCAAGCTCCAGCGCGCGCTGGCGCGCATCGATGTCGCCGGTGGCAGCAGCCTGGGCGAGATTGCAGAGATGGATGACTTCCCTGGGCAGAACGTTGCCGATGCCGGTGATGGCGCCGGTCGCGCCGCAATTGACGAAGCCGTGGAAGACGGCCGTATCGACGCCGATCATCAGCGACACATCATCGTCGCGGCTAGTGATGTTTTCAGCGGCGTAACGCATGTCGGCCGGGCCGCCGAACTCCTTGAAGCCGACGAGATTGGCGTGTTCGGCGCGCAGTGCGAAGAATAGGTCGGCGCGCGTTGCAAAACCATAATAGGGGCTGTTGTAGATAACGGCCGGAAGATCGGGTGCTGCCGACAGGATCGCCTTGAAATGCGCCTTCTGCGCAGCGATCACCGAGCCGCGCGACAGCACACGGGGGATGACCATCAGCCCCTTGGCACCGACCTTCTGCGCATGGGCGGCGTGGGCGACAGCCGATGCCGTATTGACGGCGCCGGTACCGACGATGACGGGCACGCCCGCCTTGACCAGCCGCTCGACGCCCTCCATGCGCAGCGCATCCGTCAGGAGCGGCCAATCGCCCATCGAGCCGCAATAGACGACCGCCGACATGCCTTCGGCGATGAGCTGCTTGCCCTTGCGCACAAGCGCATCGAAATCGGGGCTGCGATCGAGCTTGCACGGGGTCATGAGCGCCGGGATCACGCCGGAGAAAATGCTTGATATCATCTGTCTATCCTTTTGGCCTAGGGGTGGATCGGCAACCAGCCCAGCCGCATCCGCCGCCGCGCCTCACCGTCTTTGCAGCATTGATATATCTTTGTATTTATTTTGTCGACAAGAAATATGCAAACTGGACCGGTTCAGCTTTTCACGGAATCTCTGAGCCGCTCCATCTCTTTGTTTCCACGTAATTCCGGACGGAAAACCGCTGCGCACTTTTCCTGGAATTGCTCTAAAGCCGCACATCGAGGCGGTCTCCGCGCACGAGCAATTTCTGGATCTGGGCAACGATCTGTTCCGCATGCTCGCGCGCCAGACGCTCGGCAAGCTCGATATCGCGCGCCGCGACGGCGTCAATGATTTCATCGTGCTCCTCGACGAAGCGGCGCGGCAGGCGGTCATTATAGGATTGATAGTAGAGGCGAAGAATGCGCCGGCCCTCGTTCAACAGACGCGAGAAAAGGCTGGTGAAATAGGGATTGCGGCCGGACTCGGCGATCGCAAGATGCAGCGCGGCGTTGGTGGAGATCATGGCGAGCGCATCCTGCGCCTCGACGGCATCGGCGAAATCCGCCTGGAGCGCGCGCACGGCCTCCAGATCCTCCGGCCGATGATACTTCGCCGCAAGTTGCGTCGTCACTCGATACATGAGCACCAGCGCATCGAAATAGTTATGCATGTTGAGGAAATCGATCTGCGACACCATGGTCGAGCGATTGGGCAGCGTATCGATCAGCCCCTCGCCTGCAAGCCGTACCAGGGCTTCGCGGATCGGCGTGCGCGACATGCCGAAACGTTCGGAAAGCTGCACCTCGTCGATGGGGCTGCCGGGCGGCAATTCCAGATCCAGAATCTCGTCGCGCAAGATATCGTAGACCACCTTCACGCCGGAGCCGCGCTTGCGCTCGTTTCGGAGGCTTGTTTCATTATCCATGGCTAGCTGACCTCTTCTTTCAGCGTGAGAAATAAAGGGGCATGCCAGGTAAATCAACGGCGCTTTGCCAGCCTGAAGTCAGGCCGGAGCTATCCTTTCCGTGGATCGGCGGGAGCGCCTTGCCCATTTCTTGCAAGCCGCCTGCGGACGATGGCCGCGTGGAAGCGCGCGCCATGGATCAGGCCGTCATCGTTGAAATCGTAATTCGCGACGGCAACTGGTACGAACCTCGCTATAACGGTCACGCCGTCGTCTATGTGGTAGTGGGAGCCCCACAATGAAGAAATGTTCGATGACAAAGCCGCCTATGGCTTGCTCCCATGCAAAGCCATAGGCACCAAGCGACGGGCAGAGACCGTCGAAGCGATTGTCGGAAAAAATTTCAGGATTTGCACAATCGCCTGCCCAGCCTCCTTTCGCTATTATTTGATGAAAGCAGGTATTTCGGACCCTGCGATATTCCGGCACCTCATCGCAGCAGAATTATTTGGCGCCTTTCTCCGATGTGGCGCAGAGTCCCGGTGAAACCCAGAGGACTGGAATGGAGAGCATTGAATCTTTCGAACGCTTCGGTTTGGCCATCGCCATCGGCGCAATCGTCGGCGTCGAGCGCCACTGGCGGGAGCGTGACGAAGACGCAGGCCAGCGGACGGCAGGGCTGCGCACCTTCACGCTTGCAGGCATGTTGGGTGGGCTCGCCGGATTTGTCGAGCAAACACTGTCCGCCCGCATGGCGCTGCAAGGTTTTGTCGTCACCGGCATGTTCGCGGTCTTCTCTATCGTCTTTGCCCTCTACCAGTATCGAGAGTCGGAAGCCGAGGGCAGCTACAGCGTCACCTCCGTCGTCACCGCTATGGCCACCTTTGTGTTGGGGACCTTGGCGGTGCTGGGCAGCCAGACGTTGGCCGCGGCCGGCGGCGTGACACTCGTGGCAATTCTTGCCAGCCGCGAGATATTGCATCAGTTCATGCGGATGCTGACTTGGAACGAGCTGCGATCTGCCATCGTCTTCCTCGCCATGGCCTTCGTCGTCCTGCCGATGCTTCCGACCACTCCGCTCGGTCCCTTCGGTGGCATCTCGCCATCCGGGACATGGATGCTGGTTGTTCTTCTCGCCGGCATCTCCTTCCTGGGATATGTGGCTGTCAAAGCGCTCGGACAGGTCCGGGGCGAGCTGGTGGCAGGGGCCGTCAACGGCCTTGTGTCGTCGACCGCCACAACCATCACCAATGCCCGGCTCAGCATGGAAGAACACTCTGCGGGATTGCTAGCAGCCGGCGCGCTCGCCGCCAACGCCACTTCCTGCTTCAAAGTGCTGCTCTATACCGCCCTCCTTGCAACGCCGATCGCCTGGCGCCTCGGCCCGGCACTTGCTGCAACAGCTCTGGTTATGGCCGGGTTTTCGCTGCTATTCGCTCGCAATGCTACCTCCGAACCCGCTGGCCACCATACGCGCAACCCTTTCGAACTCGCGGCTGTATTGAAAATGGCGTTGCTGCTTGTCACGGTGGCGTTCTTGGCGCGGGCGGGTGCGGCTTGGTTCGGCAAGGCTGGCCTGCTCGTCGTCTCGACCCTTTCCGGTCTCGCGGATGTCGATGCCATCACCGTTACTATAGCAGGCATGCTCGACAGCATCGGCGTCCAACTTGCCGCGGCAGCGCTGGGTGCGGCCGTGGTCGCCAATACAGTGGCTAAAATGGCATATGCCTTAGCCCTTGGCGGACGCGCCTATAGCGGGCGCTTTCTCTTGGCCAGTACCGCTGCGCTCGTCGTGGGTCTTCTTATGTTCAAGGCAGCCCCGCTGATGGAGTGGTTCGTGACGGAACAGCTGCGGCAATAACGATCAAATCGCCTCTTTGTCTTCTCGCAATTCCGGACGGAAAACCGCTGCGCACTTTTCCTGGAATTGATGGGCTTCGGCCCAGCCATGCCAGAGCCTGATCTCGCAATCGCTATCATCGCTTTGGGCGGAGCGCTCGATATATCCGGCACAAAGGCTTCGGTCGTAATCGGCCCTTGTTTCAGGACAGGGGCTGGCGGTCATTATTCCGCGCGACGGCAGCGCAGCATGGCCTTCATTTATCCGAAATTTGTGGCGCGCTCACCTTTCGGTCCGTCGATCGGAAAATATTCGCCGACACCGACTGTGAAAAGCCTCGAGGGCTCCACAGCAAAGATGGTCGAGAGGATCTCCTTGCCAGCGCCCCTTATCGCCTCCTGCCGGAGCAGTTCGACATCCACGACCGGCGCCGCCGCCCAGCCGCACAATGATCCCAGGTAGTCAAACATCGGAGCTGAGCAATAGCTTGAGATTATGGTTAATGCTTCATTTAATTGAAGTTATATCGCGCTTTGCTTCCGCCATTCCTGCATGGCGTCCCATGCAAGCGCCACCTATCCGATGAATAGCGCGCATGGATATTTCGCCGATAGCGCTGCTATGTGTATCGCGACGACGACCCGCCGCCAAGCCAGCCATTGTCGCTATCTCCAGATTTTTTGATATTGCCCCTGCGTAGCGACGGCGCCCGCAATGGAACCGGCTTATCCTGCGCGCGCGCGCATGACTTCATACGGGGCTTATCTTCGGACGCCCGATCTGCCTTAGCTGCAGAAGCCGCCAAAGGAGCCCCCTGCCCCACCGATTGGCGCATTGCTACTCCATGATAGATCCAGCCCGAATGACGACCACTGCCGGACATCCCCTCCGAGCTCAAGTCCATGGAAAGCATCGGCATGACTTCGAGCACGGATCGCCGACATCCCCAAAGGACGAGCCTCTGAAGCGAGAATGATGGCGGGAACAGCGCGATAGTCTGTGCATTGGCCGATGCGGTTTCCGAGAGATAGCCCACCCGTCAACGGAGTTGACCGAAGGCGTGCGTCGCATCAAAGTCGAGTGGCGACGAAGAAGAAGCCTCCGCATTCCTCTCGCGGGCCAGTCGCCATATAACGATAGGCGAGGACCGACGCGCGCCTCGCGAGCGGAGCTCGGTTCTCATGGATTGCCGATTTAAGAGAAAGGTGCGCCGCGTACCCGGGTACATCCCACGGCTCGACGCAGGCTATCCTCCCAATCATAAAAATCCCGTTAACCAAAACTTGCTGTGAGAGACGCCACCTCATATATGGTCGACAGCTTGGCATGAGGCGAGAAGACGCAGGCGGATTTCTTTGCGGTCTCGTCAAAATCGCTTCACAATCAATCCGTAATGGATTTGCACGCAGAGGAACGATTTCATGGAAGAACCCTGGACGACCGATCGCGAGCCGATCATTGCGACCGAGCTCGATGTCAAGAAGGCGGCGGCGATCAATGCGCTCTTGCTTCGCCCTATCGCCATTCTGCCCATCAAAGCCGGAGAGCTGATCCGTCCTTTCGCGCTCGGTCTCTGGAATGAAATCCGCCCTCTACTGAAGCCCGACGTGCCGGTCATGTCGCTTCGCCGCGCCACCAGCGCATTTCTTCATTCCAAGCGATATTACCATGCCTGCGCGCAGCCGGACTCAATGCGGCACGATCTGGCCGGCAATCCGGTTGAGCCGCTTTCGACCGAAGACAGGCTTGCGGCACAGCAGCGCCTGATCGCGCTCCGCCAGACGCAGACCAAGACCAGCTCTCATCGCGACGAACCAAATCCGCCGCCGCCCGTATTGAGCAAGGCAGAGCTAATTCGGGCATCCCTTCTCGGCGTCAGCAAGCGCCCGGATCGCGTCGCGCGTTGATGCGCCTACCGGCGCATCGCACCCCGGAAACCACTATTGCCTTCTTGCGAATGATTACAGCGATCTGCTCGCTTTGAATGCCGCAGACCGGCATGCGGACGAGCGGCGTAGTCCGCGGACTACCGATCTTTCGGAGCCGCGCCCCTCTCCCAACCACGATTTCCATCGTATCGCGACTGGCCTAGCGGCATGAGTAGTCCACGGACTACTCGTCTTTCGCGCGGTTGCGCGTAACTCCGCTCCTAGTGACAAAAGCTCACCCAGCGAGAGTGTAGCTCAAGCAGCAAGACCTCGGCACTCCAACAGAACCACCTCCGTGGATACCTAAAAAACAGCTAAAAACTGCCTTTTGTTTAAGCATTTGTAAAACGGCCACGAATCGGAGCATATTATAACTGCGTAGTTCAGCAGCATTCTGTCACAATTGCGCAGTTAACTGGGAAAACAACTATGCAGCCGAGTCTCGTGCTCCAAGACGATCAAGAGCATCTTCCAACGCTTCTGGCGACAGATGCGCAAGAGCTGTCTTACCAGCTCCAGCAACATCAGGCAAAGCTCTTTCCGCCTCAGTCACAGAAAACGATGCGGATGTTTTCGCCGGCTGAAGCCGCCGCATTTATCGGCATCGGAGAAGGCTATCTCCGCCAGATCGCAGCCGAAGGCCATGGGCCGGACCCGCTCGCCAACGGGCGGCGGCTTTACACGGCCGAGGATATGGATCGAATTCGCAAGGTTCTCGACGAACGAAACGGAACGCCGAAATATGTGCCTTGGCGCCGAGGGGCTGAAAAGCTGCAGATCATCTCGGTGATGAATTTCAAGGGAGGTTCCGGCAAGACCACCACCGCAGCCCACCTCGCGCAATATCTGGCGTTGAGGGGCTACCGCGTACTTGCCATCGATCTCGATCCACAAGCATCTCTATCCGCATTGTTCGGGCACCAGCCCGAGATCGACGTCGGTGAAAACGAAACGCTTTACGGCGCCATCCGCTATGAGGGCCCTCGCCCGATCACCGATATCGTCCGTTCGACCTATACGCCGAACCTGCATCTGATCCCCGGAAATCTCGAGCTCATGGAATTCGAGCACGAGACGCCGCGCGCAATGGCGGCGGGCAAGGCCGAGACGATGTTCTTTGCCCGCATCGGCGAGGTCCTGACCGGGATCGAGAGTTACTACGATGTGGTGGTCATCGATTGCCCGCCGCAACTTGGCTTTCTGACGATGTCGGCGCTCTGCGCCGCGACATCGATCCTCATCACGGTGCATCCGCAGATGCTCGACGTTATGTCCATGTCGCAGTTTCTGACGATGACCAGCGAACTCATGTCCGTTGTCGAAAGGGCAGGGGGACGCACCAGTTATGACTGGATGCGTTACCTCGTCACGCGCTTCGAGCCCAATGACGGACCGCAAAGCCAGATGACCGGTTTCATGAAGGCGATCTTCGGCAACCGCATGCTCCACAACGCGATGGTCAAGTCGACAGCTGTCGCCGATGCCGGCGTCACCAAGCAGACCCTCTACGAGGTAGAGCGTGCCCAATTCACCAGGGGCACCTACGACCGCGCTCTGGATTCGCTCAATCTCGTCAACGGCGAGATCGAGACGCATATCCGCCTAACCTGGGGAAGGAAATAAATAGATGGCGCGCAAAAACCTCCTTGAAATCTCAGCGCCGAATACAAGCCGTTCGGAGACGCCGGTTGCAAAAGACCATCGTCCGATCGCCGGTTTCCTGCCGCAGGCAAGAGGCTCCGGGCCGGTGGGCGGTATCACCAGGACGCTCGGAAATATCACGGAGAAGATAGAGCGGGCCAGCGATCTCGAACGGCAGTTGGCGGAAGGCCAGACGGTCGTCGATATTGATCCCGAGCTTGTCGACGGGTCGTTCGTTACCGATCGCCTCGAAATAGATCCGGTCGAGCTTGGTCAGCTCGTCGAGCAGATACGCGAACATGGCCAGCAAGTGCCGATCCTGGTGCGCCCGCATCCGGATGCCCGCGGGCGCTTTCAGGTCGCCTACGGCCATCGTCGACTGGCGGCGACAAAAGAGCTCGGCATCAAGGTGCGCGCCGTCGTGCGCCAGCTCACCGACGACCAGCTGGTGGTCAGCCAGGGCCAGGAGAACAATGCCCGCACGAACCTATCCTATATCGAGCGTGCGCTGTTCGCGTTGCGCCTCGAGCAGCGCGATTTCGGTCGCGATGTCATCATGGCGGCACTCGGCGTGGACAAGGCTGCTCTCTCGAAAATGCTCATCGTCACCAGACAAGTGCCTCTCGCTCTCATCAGCGCGATCGGCCCCGCCCCCGAGATCGGCCGCAGGCGCTGGCTGGAGCTGGGAGAACGTCTCGAGAGCGTCGCCTCGGAACCGATCATCACGGAGTTGTCCGCGGACAACTATCGTCAACTGTCCAGTGACGAACGTTTCCAGCAGGCAATGGTTCTTGCAATCGGCAAACCTGCATCCGCCAAGGCAGCCGCTACGCCCTCTTCGATAGCCGGTGTTCCGGTGACGTTTAAGCGAACGCCGGCGCGCGCGACCTTTGTTTTCGATAGCAAGGCCGCGCCCGGTTTCGATCAGTTCGTGCAGGAGAGACTGCAATCTCTCTTCAACGAGTTTCAGGAAGAAAAGGAAACGTAACCCGCAAAAGAAAAAGGCCCCCAAACGACGCCGTCGTGGAAGCCCTTCTCTGATCTTAAGCAAATCGAGAATCGCATTTCCCCGAATCACAGTCAAGAGTCTTTGGCATCGTTTTGGTGAGCAGATTTCTTTTGCCACAACGTAGGTGAAGGAAAATGGAAGCCGAACATGTAACGACGCCCTTTGGGCGGCGGCCGATGACGCTTGCCATGTTGATAGCTCAAAGAAGAGCCGAACATGGGAAGTCCGTCAGGTCCGTCGACAAATGGAAAATCTATCGTGCGCTCTGCGAAGCCAAGCCCCTGTTGGGCGTGACGGACCGGGCGCTCGCCGTACTGAATGCGCTCTTGAGCTTCTATCCGAAGAACGAACTCTCGGATGACGCCAACCTGATCGTATTTCCCTCGAACGCACAATTGTCCCTGCGCGCGCATGGCATGGCGGAGCAAACGATCCGCCGCCACCTTGCCGCATTGATCTCGGCTGGTCTTCTTGTTCGCAGGGATAGCCCCAACGGCAAGCGTTATGCCCGGCGGAGCAGGGCAGGGGATCTCAATGTGGCCTATGGCTTCTCCTTGGCGCCTCTTCTTTCCCGCGCCGAGGAGATCGAGCATATCGCGGCGGGGGTTGTTGCCGAACGATTGCACATACAGGGTCTGCGGGAACGCATCAGTCTCCACCGGCGCGATATCGCCAAGCTCATCGAAACTGCGATCGCCGAGGACATAGAAGGCCCATGGGAAGCCGTCCATTCGGGCTTTCGCGGGCTTATCGATGACCTTCCGCGTTCGCCCAATGCAACACAGCTGGAAACGCTGCTGGAGAAGCTCGGCCGTCTGCGCGACGAAATCGTCAACCGATTGGAAAGACATGTGAAACTTACGAAACTAAGCGCCAATCCCTATCAAAATGAGCGGCACATACAGAATTCAGACTCCGAATCCCAAATTGAATCTGAAGCCGCGTCCATGGAAAGCGCCTCCCCACGAGGCTTGGCTCCGAGGACAACTCCGGCCCTCGTCAACGTCCCCGTAGCCTCCGAAACTCGGAAGTCAGTCTTCTGCACGCCCGATGATAGTCACTCGGAGACCAGCACAGAGATACGAACGGAAATGAAGTCCTTCCCGCTAGACCTCGTCTTGCGAGCATGTCCTGACATTGCCGCCTATGGTCCAATCGGACAGATCAGGAGCTGGCGCGATCTGCTCACCGCTTCGCTCATCGTCAAATCGACGCTCGATATCGGTCCGGGAGCCTATGGTGAGGCCTGCGCGGCCATGGGCGCGGAAAATACGGCGACCGTCATTGCCTGCATCCTCCAACGTGGCTCCCACATCAACTCAGCCGGTGCCTATCTTCGTGATCTGACGCGGCGAGCGGAGAAAGGCGAGTTTGCCATCGGACCGATGCTCATGAGCCTTCTACGGGCGAATATGGCGCCAACCACACGGAAGGTCGCTTAG